>NZ_JARESR010000001.1:0-464589 GCF_046028015.1 Paraburkholderia sp. RL17-383-BIF-A
GACGCCCACCCCGACGCCGACGCCCACCCCGACGCCGACGCCCACCCCGACGCCCACCCCGAGCGGGGCGACCATGTCGTGCAGCACGCCGACACAAACGTCCGGCGGCACAGCGAATGGCGTGATCAGCGCCGATACGCCGACCACCGACGGCCTGCGCGTGTTCCAGAACAACGCCTCGTTCAAGCTGGCAATTACGACGAACGCCCCGAGCGCGGACACCGTCGTCTGGTCCGTTGCGGATTCGACCGGCGCGATCAAGACGCAAGGAAGTTTTGCAGTCAAGGCAGGCGTGCAAACCAGTACGATTCCGTGTACGTCGACGTGGTCCGGCTATGCGGCGCTCACCGCGACCTTGCGTTCGAACGGTGGCACGTTGCCGCGAAGCGGTACCCGTCCGGTCGGCATCGCCACGTTCGGTGTGTTGCCGAATCTGAGCTCGGCACTGGGCACCGTGACGTACGCGCATCAGGATCAGCACCGCTTCGGCATGCAGGGCTTTAACGGCAACATCGCCGCGCTGCACGCGCTGGGCATTTCGTGGACGATCGACGACCGTCAGGTATCGGCGATGGAACCCAACGGTCCCAACACGTACACGCCGAACGTGAATGACCTCGATCCGTTCTACAAGGCCAATCCGGATCAGATGCGTATCGTGCGTCTCGATGGTCTGCCGGCGTGGGACTCGAAGACCGGCCAGTTCAACGACAGCTACTATGCGCCGTCGAACATGGCTGAGTTTCAGACCTACATGGGCAAGGTCGGCACCGACACCAGCCTGATCCGCGCTGCCAATTACCCGAATCAGCAGAAGAACTACTATCAGGTAACGTGGGAGCCGAGCCTCGGTTGGGCCGATAGTGACGCGAATTTCGTTGCCATGTACAAGGCCGCCTACCAGGGCATTCATTCGACCGACCCGAATGCGGTCGTGATGGGCACCGGCAATCCGTTCGCCTCGAATTGCGACACTTGCACAACCGGTTATCTGCAGAAGTTCGGCGCACTCGGCCTGTGGAATTACATCGATGCAGTCGCAACGCATGGCTACTGGAATGCGGGTACGTATCCGTCGCATCCGCCTGAATTGCAGGACTCGGATCCGGATCCGGCGAACCAGGCCAACGCGCTCGACAACCAGATGACGCAACTGCGCTCGGTCATGCAGGCAGGCAAGCCGAACATGAAACTCTTCTTCACGGAAGCCGGCGTAAGCTACGATCCGGGCCTCAACTACGGTCCCAATGTACCGTCGCAGAACCAGTTGTTCGCGCATGCGGCGGTCGGCGTGCGGGCACACATCATCGTGCTGGGCGGCGGCGCGCAGGTCACGACGCTTTTCTACGGTCCTGACTACCCGGGCGAAGTGGGCTACGGCTCGTTCTTCGATCTGAATGACGCACAAGGTGCGTTCGGTGCGACGAACCTTTCGCCGAAGCCTGAAGCGATGGCCTTCGCGACGATGACGCGGGTTCTCGACGGCACGAATACGCTGGGCCGGATCAAGGGCGCACCGTCAGGCGTCTTTGCCTATGCGTTCCAGCAACTGGGGAACGGCAAGGTCGTGACGGCGGCGTGGACGCACAGCAACGCACAATGGCCGGCGAGCAACGGCGCGTATAGCCAGACCTATTCGACCAGCTATTCGCTCCAGGTCGACAATGCCGGCACGTCGGGCAACGTGACGAAGATCGATGGTTACGGCAATGTCAGCACGGTCGCCTACACCAACGGTCAGGTCGCGCTGACGCTCACCGAGGTGCCGCAGTACATCGTGTCGAACAACGCGACGGTTGCCAAGGCCAACTCGACTGTTCCGCTCGGGTACACGGGCCAGTAAATGACCCGATAAGCAGTCGGACAAGCAGTCGGACAAGCAGTCCGACTAGCAGTCCGATAAGCGCGGAAAACGATCGACGCGCCGCCGATGTAAATGGCGGCGCGTCGATTGCGCTTTGGAATACGAAAACCAGCACCCTGTGCAGCGCTGACGCATTCGCGGAAGCCGATCACACTCGCAGTACTCCATCCCACTACGCGAGCGGCGCTTACTGCTCCGCGTTCAGAACCTCGACACCCTTATCTGTAAAGAACGCAAGCCCGGCCCCGAGCATTGCGTACTGGCCTTTGATCACCGGCATATCGTGCGGAGCCGCGTCGCGTAACGCCGCAAGATACTTGGGCGTGAATATGCGATGCCAACTGGCGGCGAGCTGATTCGCCGAACCGATCATCTCGTGGTGTGCTGTGCCCCAATTCACCCTCAGCGGAAAGTGAACGAAACGCGCGGCCTGCTTCGGATCACCCTTCAGCGCGGCGAAATAGAAACCTTGAGCGCGCGCCTCGAATGCATGGTCCGATTCGTCGGTGATCATGCCGTACTGGCGACCCGCATTCGTGTTCGCGGATGACATACTTTCTAGGGCGAGCTTGACCGGCAGAGTCTTTCCGCCGCCAGTCCAGGTGCCGGCAAGGCCCACGCTATTGGGAAAATCAAGCGGCTGGCCGCCGTTCGAACCATTGCCCACAAAATGCAGCGTGAACGTGCCGTTCGCTTCCTGTAACGTCAGCGTGCCGCCGGATTGCTGACCGGTCAGCGCAATGTCCTTCAGGTAGCGGTAGTAGAAGTAATGTCCTTCGCCGAGATCTTTTCCATGCAGAGCGAGCGTCATGCCGACCTTCGCTTCGCCGACGGTGCCGGAATACGCAACCCGGGTCATGTCTACAGTCTGCGCGCAGGCGGAGTGATTGATGCTTATCGAAATCGTCAGTAGGGCGGCAAGCATTGCAATCGTGCGCTGCCTGCTCGGGCCATGAAGGCGCAATCGAAGTGTGTTCATGCAACGTCCTGTGAGCAGAAGTCGCGAGGCTAGCATGAACATGAAATGGCCTCGCTGATGGATCGCTTCAGTGTGAAGCACCGAATCTCCCGGTCGGCCAATACCGGCCGGAAGCCGGCACGCAGTATCAAAGCGGCTGCGCGACGTTCGCCATTGGCTCGCGGATGAACGCAAGCAGAGACTCGCCCGCCCATGTGCCGGCCATTAGTGCCGGCTCCGTTTGCAGCGCATGCCGAAACCTCGCCTGGGTGCGCGGATCATCGCCCGCGTAGCTCCTGAAGAGTTCGAGCCAGCGAAGCGCCAGTTCGCGTGCTTGCGATGACCGTGGCCCGACGCCCGCGTCGATCGCATCGCGCACCTCGGCCATGAGTTGCGGCCATTCCATTGCGCGCTTGCCGTTTCAGGCGCGGATTCTTGCGACCTGCCAAACCGGGGCATGGCATATTGGTGGCCGTGGTCACCAACAGGAGCTCACCATGCGAATCCAGACGTCTTTCCTCTTCGATCTCGACGGAACGCTGGTCGACAGCGTCTATCAGCATGTTCTGGCGTGGAAAGAAGCGCTCGACAGCGAAGGGATTCCTTTGTCGGTATGGCGGATTCACCGCAAGATCGGCATGAGCGGCGGCCTCTTCACCCATCAGCTTCTGCGGGAAACCCACGGCGAAATCAGTGCAGAACGGGTAGAGAGCCTGCGTCGTGCGCACGCCGCCGCCTATCAGCGACTGCGGGCGCAGGTATGCCCGCTGCCGGGCGCGCGGGCGTTGCTCGACGCGCTCACGCAAGCCGGAACGCCGTGGGCCGTGGCGACCAGTGGCCGCATGGAGACGGCGGCGCTCAATCTGGAGGCGCTGGGTGTCGATCCCGCGAAGGCGGTGGTCGTTACGCGCGACGACGTCAAATATGCAAAACCGGATCCGGATCTGTTCATCGCCGCGGCTGAGCGGCTCGGCGTGCCGGTCGAAAACACGGTGGTGGTCGGGGACAGCATCTGGGACATGCTCGCGGCGCGGCGCTGCCGCGCTCTGGGCGTGGGCCTGTTGTCGGGCGGATACGGCACGGAGGAACTCGAACGCGCCGGTGCGCTGCGGGTGTACGACGACCCCGCCGATCTGCTGGAGCATCTGGACGAGGTCGCGTCGCGGCCGTAGCGGCCGGCTCCATCGCGCGGATTTTTCCGGTCACGCGTCGCCGCTGCCGTTGGTACTATATAGTTCAGGGGAATACGAAGTTTGCGGACCAGCATGAGAGAATCCGCCCTATGAGCGGGTAAGAGGCACGCCGGCGTGTTCCATATGCGAACACACGGAAAACCTGTAGCGGCAAAGTGCGGGGTGGGCGTGCAGGCAGTGGTCGAAGCGTCGGCCGCACTTCCAAATCGGGGGGCGCCACGCCGCGATATGGCTTACGGACTCGCCTTGTCTTCCGGCTGCTGGCCTGCCGCGGCCACGCTCCGGAGGCGGCGCGACGAACCACGTGAAAATATGAACAACTTTATCCGACCACCTGTTCTGTACCCGTCAACGGTTGTTTTCGTGGATGACAACGACGGCTACCTGGACGCCCTGCGGCGTTTCTTTCCCGATATCGCCACCAATCTGTTTTTTACGCGGCCTCAAACCGCGCTTGCCTTCATCCGTCAGCATGCTCGCGAAAATTCGCTGGAGTTTGCGCCGGCGTCGGCCTGTGTGAGCGAGACGGGCTTCGAGCGCTACGTGGAAAGCTCGGCGGAGCGGGACATTCTGGCGCGCGGCGCACGCTTTTCGGAAGTGGCGGCGGTGGTCGTGGATTTCGACATGCCGGGCATGAGCGGCGTCGAATTCCTCTCGGCCATCTCCAATCTGCGCTGCGCGAAAGTGCTGTTGACCGGTGTGGCGGACGAAACCGTCGCGGTCAAGGCCTTTAACGCCGGAATCGTCGATTTATACCTGAGAAAGACGGATATCGATTCCGCAAACCGGCTGGCCAACTTCCTGAAAGATGCAAAAAACAGGCATTGTTCGGAAGGCGGCTGGCTGGCGTTGGGCGATAGCGGCATGACGTACTGCGATCCGCGTACGCGCAAAGTCATCGACGAACTGGTGGCCGCGCACAACATCGTCGAATACTATTGGCGCCCGGAACAGGATGCCATTCTGATGTTCGACCGCGCCGGAAACCCGAGCGTTTTCGTTGCATGGGCTGAGAACGACTGGATCTCACAGGGCGAAATCGTGGCGGACGAGGACGGCCCGGCCGACCTGCTGAAACAGATGGCGGTGCGCGAGGTGATGCCGGTATTCTGGCCGAATCTGGCCTACCGTTCCGGCATGAACTTCAGGACGCTGACGCCGCAGCCCGTGCCGGGCTGGGGTGACGTGTTCTACTGCTGGTCCCCGATCGACGCAGCCGACGTGGGCATGAACCTCGTAACTTTCGCGCAATGGCGGAATGAGCGGAATCGCTAAATTCGGCCGACACGTTGAGCCACATGTACGCAATTCCGACAGCCTTCGTGTCCGCGATGTTCGTGGTGTTCGGCCTGTACGTACTGATCACGCAGGGGGCGACGCGGCTATTCACGCCGTTTATCCTGATGTGCGCGGCGACGTTCGCCTGGCAAGGCACCTGGACACTGCTGTTCCAGACCGACAACCCGCAGACCGCGGAAATGCTGGTCCGGTGCGGCTATCTCTTCATTCTCTTTCTACCCACCACGTTCTATCACTTCGTCACGGAGGTGGTGGCGCAGCGCCGTGAGCGGCCAATACTGCTCGCGTCGTACGGCCTGTGCTTCGTCCTTGCGATACTGCTTCCCGGCAACGAAGTGGTGGCCGGCTATCAGCGCTTCTTCTTCGGCTTCTATCCGGTCGCCGGGCCGCTGCATCCGTTGCATGTCGTGCAGACCGTGTTGCTGGCCGTGCGCAGCGGGCAGCTTCTGCTCGCCGCGCGCCGCAAGGCCGAGGGGCACGCGCGCAGACGCCTCGACCTGTGCCTGGCGAGCCTTTGCCTGTACTCGTTTGCGGCGGTGGATTACGCGGTCAACTACGGCTACGGGTTTTATCCACCGGGCGTCCTATTTATCGGCCTCAGCCTCGCGCTGCTGGCGATCACCATCGTCCGCTATCACCTGATTCACCCCTATGCCGTTGCGGCGACCATCGCGCACGAGATATCGACGCCGCTCGCGACCATCGGCATGCACGCCGACGAGATCGCCAGCGTCTGGTCTCACGTGTTCAACGGCTACCGGATGGCGGTCACGCACGGAATTTACGATGACCATGACCCATCCGGACAAACCGAGCGCATCGGCCAGCTGGCGACGGCAATCCGACGCGAAGTCTCGGGAACCAGCGCGATGGTTGAGATGGCGCTCGCATCCTACACGCTCGATCGTCTGGACCGCAGCGGTTTCAGCCGGCATTCGGTGCGGCAATGTGTGATGTCGGCGCTGGAACGGTATCCGTTTCACAGCGGCGAGCGGGCACGCGTCACGGTGACGCCCATCGATCCCGCCATGGCGTTCTCGGGTTCGGATACGGTGGTGGTCTTCGTGCTGTTCAACCTGCTGAAAAACGCGTTGCATGCGATCCGCCTGGGCGGCGATGGTCAGATCACGATCAGCGCCGCTCAGGATCAGGACTTTTGCGTGCTGCAATTCCGCGACACCGGGCCGGGCATTTCGCCCGATGTTCTGCCCTATATCTTCGACGCCTTTTTCACGACCAAACGTCACGGCAGCGGCGCGGGGATGGGGCTCGCGTTCTGCCGTCGCGCAACGGAGCTTCTGGGCGGGAGTATCGAGTGCAGTTCGATAAGCGGCACGCATACCACCTTCACGGTGCGGTTGCCGGCGCCGAATACACCCGCGGACCGTGCGCTGCGCAAGGCGCCGAGCCGCTCGCCGCGCGAACCTCAGCGCTGACCGGCAGAAGACGCCGGTGCCGCGTGCGCGCATAGAAAACGGCACACCTCCGCGTGCAAGCTCTGCACGCCTGGGCTGGATTCAATAGCGCGCCAGCATCCGTGGACGAGTCCGGCGCCGATCCACAGCCGCGCTTCTCCACCCGCTGCGTGGATACGCTCCGCAAACACGCGCGCGTCGTCTCTCAACGGATCGTGTTCGACGCCGATCGCGAGCGTCGGCGGCAGGCTGTCGAAGCGTGTCGCGTCGAGTGGGATGGTCCACGCCGGGTACGGCGGGTGTGCGCCCCAGTAAAAATCGCGGAATGCGTGAACATCCGCCAGTTTGAGCATGGGCGCATGCGCTTCGGTTTCACGCGCGGGCGGCTGAGGGTCGGTGCCGAGCATCGGATAGACCAGCACAAGGCCGCGCAGGCCCTGAACGCCGTCATCGCGCAGGCGCATCGCCACACTGGCCGCAAGCGTGGCGCCGGCGCTGTCGCCGGCCAGTTGCAGCGCGGCGCCAGACTGTAAATCGAACGGTAAGCGTCCTGCCAAAGCGGCGAGCGTGACCTCCAGGCAATCGTCGTGCGCGGCAGGGGCGCGGTGTTCGGGCGCGAGCCGGTAGTCGACCGCGATCACGTCAAGACCGGTGTCCGCGGCGATGCGCGCTGTCATGACCTGATGGCTGTCGAGCGAGCCGAGTACGAAGCCTCCGCCGTGAAAGTACAGCACGGTGCCAGGCGGCGTTTCGTGCCGGCCAGCGCGGTTGCGGTACAGCCGCAGCGCGATCGAATGGCCCGCGGGGGATTGGAACGCGGCGTCCTGGGTCGCGACGTTATCGGGCAGCGCGGGCGTGAACGCCGCCGCGTACCGGTCGTAAATCTGGCGCTGCTCGGACGGCGTCAGCGAAGTCGAATGCCCTGAGTAAATCGCGGCGGTTCTTTCGATAAACGCGGCAATCTCTGGCTCAAGCATGTTCAATCCCGCTGGGTTTCGTGGCGGCGGGCAAGCCGATCACGCGGCCGGCAAACCTGGCCGGTGGTAGCGCGGCATGCGCGTCGGCCAGCCCGCGTACGTGCGCGGCGACATCCGGATCGAACGCGGCGGCGCGCGGCCCGCCGGTATCGACATGCAGCAACATCTGCTCGCCCGCGGCCACCGGGTCGCCGCCGTCGCCGGCAAACATCTCCAGGTAGAGATGCAGGCGCTTGGCATCGTGGCCGAGCACCCGCATGTCGACGCGCACCTGCGCGCCTTCCTTGATCTCATGCAGATAGTTGATGTGGGCCTCGAGCGTGTAGATCGAGCGCCGGCGCGCTTTGCGCACTGCGTCCGGCAAACCGATCAGGTCGATCAGCGCGTCGGTCGCGAAGCTGAAAATCAGCATATAGAACGCGTCGCGCAAATGGCCGTTGTAATCGACCCATTCGGCCCGCACCGTATCGCGATAGCAGGGCAGGGTAGCAGGTTGCGGCATCGGCAGTCCTCTTTGTGTTTTGTATCAAAGGCGTCGGTTGTGGACGAACGTGGTGCTGCTCGCTGCTCGCTGCTCACGCCGCGCATTTCAAGGCATCAATCGGCCGGCAGCAAGCCATGCCGTGCCTTCGCCTCCGCAATCGCCGTCAGCACACTCGTAATGCAATCGTCGCGGTAACGTTCCAGCTGTTTGATCGACCGCGGGCCGACCTGTTCAGCCGTGCCGTCCACGACCCGGTCGATCAGTTCATCCGTCAGCTTCGGCGCGACCAGTTTAGTCCACGGTAACTCCAGCGCCGGTCCGAACTGCTGCATGAAATGGCGCATGCCCGCATCGCCGCCCGCCAGCGTGTAGGTGAGGAACGTGCCCATGAACGACCAGCGGATGCCCGCGCCGAAACGGATCGCGTCGTCGATTTCGCCGGTGGTCGCAACGCCTTCGTTGACCAGATGCAAGGCTTCGCGCCACAGCGCTTCGAGCAGGCGGTCAGCGATGAAACCGGGAACTTCCTTGCGGACCCGCAGCGGCCGCATCGAAAGAGCACGATACACCTGTTGCGCGGCGTCGAGGGTTTCCGGAGCGGTGCGTTCGCCGCCCACCACTTCGACGAGCGGCAACAGATACACCGGATTGAACGGATGGCCGACAATGCAACGCTGCGGGCTCACCGCACGCGCATAAAAGTCGCTCGGCAGAAGACCCGACGTCGACGAAGCGATGATCGCATCCGGCTTTGCCGCACGGCTGATCTGTTCATGCAAGGCGAGCTTCAACTCCTCGCGCTCCGGCGCGCTTTCCTGAATGAAGTCCGCCTGCCCGACGCAGGCTTCGATCGTGTCGACGAAGCGCAGTCGCTCCGGCGACGCGCCCGCGGCCAAACCCACGCGCTGCAGCGCCGGCCAGGCGTTCGCGATGTTCTCGCGCAATTGCTTCTCAGCGCCCGGCGCCGGGTCCCACGCGAGAACATCGAGCCCATGCGCGAGCGCGCGCGCCACCCAGCCGCTGCCGATCACGCCAACTCCGATTGCCGCGAATGTTTTGATATCGACGATCACTGCCATTGCTGACGTTTCCTTTGCCTGTGTGTTGTCTGATTGCGATGCGCGCCGCCATGCAGGCAACGCGCGTGGCGCACGATCACGCGTACTGTCCCGCCGCACGCCGCTCCAATTGGCGTTCGCCACGCGCGGGCAGGCCCAGCTTGCGGCGTCCTTCGGCAGGCGTCAGCGCGCGCGCGCCGAGCCGTTCGATGATTTCCACCGCGCGTTGCACGAGCGTGCCATTCGTTGCGGGCACACCTTTGTCGAGCCAGATGTTGTCTTCGAGGCCGACGCGCACGTGGCCGCCGAGCAGCATGGCCTGCGCGACCATCGGCATCTGCATGCGGCCAATGCCGAAGCCGGCCCATTGCGCGCCGGGCGGCAGGTTATCGGCCATGGCTTTCATGGTCGTGGTGTCGGCGGGCGCGCCCCAGGGAATGCCCAGGCAAATCTGAAACAGCGGCGGCGCGTCGAGCAAGCCTTCCTTGAGTAATTGCTTGGCGAACCACAAATGGCCCGTATCGAAGATCTCCAGTTCCGGCTTCACGCCGAGCGCCTGGATGCGCTGCGCGCCGGCTCGCAATTGCGCGGGCGTGGATACATAGATGTAGTCGCCGTCGCCGAAATTGAGCGTGCCGCAATCGAGCGTGCAGATTTCCGGCAGCAACTCCTCGACATGCGCGAGGCGCGTCAGGCCGCCGACCAGATCGGTGCCCGCGCCAAAGCGCATCGGGTCTTCGCCTGGGCCGATCTCCAGATCGCCGCCCATGCCGGCCGTCAAGTTGATGATCACGTCCGTGCCCGAAGAGCGAATGCGGTCGACCACCTCGCGATACAGCTGCGGATCGCGGCTGCCGCGTCCGGTCTTCGGATCGCGCACGTGGCAGTGCGCGACGGTGGCGCCGGCCTTGGCGGCTTCAATGGCGGCCTCGGCAATCTGTTTCGGCGTGACGGGAATGGCCGGATGCTTGCCGACGGTATCGCCTGCGCCGGTGACCGCGCAGGTCACGATGACTTCATGATTCATGCGTGCTAGTTCCTGTGGATTGAAATGCGCGACTGTCGAGATCAAAGACCGAGATAAGCCTTGACCGCGGGCAAGCCGTCCTTGCCGTCGTAGGTTTTGACGCCGGCAAGCCATGCGTCGAGTACTTGCGGGTTTTTCTTCAGATAGGCTTTGGCGGCGTCGGCCGGTTTTTCCTTGTTCATGACCGATTGCATGACCACGTTTTCGAGCTGCGTAGAAAAGCGCAGATTGCTCACGAGCTTGCCCGCGTTCGGGCAACGCGTCAGAAAGTCGGGGGACGTCAGCGTGTAAACGCGTGCTTCGCCGTCGTTGGGACCGAACACGCCGTCGCTGCCGGTGAGGTATTTCATGTCGATCTGGATGTTCATCGGATGAGGTTCCCAGCCGAGAAAGACCACCCACTTTTTCTCGCGGATCGCACGATCGACCGAAACGAGCATGCCCGCTTCGCTCGATTCGATCAGCTTGAAGCCGCCGAGGCCGAACTGATTGTTGGCGATCATTTTCTGGATCGCCGCATTCGCGCTGCTGCCGGGCTCGATGCCGTAGATCTTGCCGTCGAGCTGCTCACGGTGTTTGGCAATGTCGGCGAAGGTTTTCAGGCCCGCGTCGTATTCGTAGCTCGGCACGGCGAACGTGGCTTTGGCGCCCGTCAGATTGGGCGGCTGCAGCACCTGGATCGATTTCGAATCGACGAACGGCGCGATCGCCTTTTCCTGCACCGGCCACCAGTAGCCGAGCGACACGTCGAGCTGTTTGCTCTTCAGGCCTGCAAACGAGATGGGCACCGAGGCGACGGTCGTCACCGGCTGATAGCCGAGCCCTTCGAACACGGTCGAAGCAAGCGCGGTGGTCGAAGTGATATCGGTCCAGCCGATGTCGGCAAAGTGCACCGCGCGGCAGGCAGCCGGATCCTGCGCGAAGGCCGGCAGCGCGGTAACGGCCGCGGCCGCGAGGCATACAAAATGGGCAAGCACGGCTTTGATGCGTAACTTCATGATGTTCCCTCTTCTGACACGTTTAACAGCGTGTTTCGAACCGGGCCGCGCCTGAGCAGATGAAACCTGGCGAAGCGGCCCCCGGACATGCGATACGGCCTGTGTGATGCCTGAACTGCACGATGACGTAACGTTAATGCCCCATATTCCGCGCAAAGCGACCGCCAGCGACCGGTTTTTGCTTCCACGCGACTATGAGGGAAAACCAGCGGCGCTTCGTCTTGCAGTGCAACAGCGGGTGGTATAGCGGGTACAACTGCGGGTACAACAGCGCCGCGGCGGGATTTTTGACGCGCCTTGCCCACTTGCGTGCTGCTTGCTAGGCTCGCCGCAAGCCCGCGTCCGCCCGCGTTTTCGTCTCTCCTGATCGAGTGTTTGCACGATGCCCGAAGATATGTCGTTCCTCTTGTTGCCGGGCTTTTCGGCGATCGGCTTCATGTCGGCGGTGGAGCCGTTGCGGGTGGCCAATCGCTTTCAGGGCGATCTGTACCGCTGGCGCATTCTGAGTGTCGACGGCGCGCCGGTGGCCGCCAGCAACGGCATTTCGATCAACGCCGATGCGGCCATCGGCGACGTGGCCGCGGCGCAAACGCTCTTCGTCGTCGCGGGCTTCGAGCCTCTTGCCTGCTATACGCGTGCGCTGGGGGATTGTCTGAAGCGACTGGACCGCGCGGGGGCGACGCTCGGTGGTATCGACACCGGCAGTTTCGTGCTCGCCGAAGCCGGCCTGCTGGGCAGTGCGGACAACGTGACCGTGCACTGGGAAGCGCTGTCGGCGTTCCGCGAGCGTTATCCGTCGCTGGACGCGAGTCAGGAGCTGTTCGAAATCGGCGCGCGGCGCATTACGTGCGCGGGCGGCACCGCATCGATCGACATGATGCTCGACCTGATCGGCCGTGAGCATGGCGCCGCGCTGGCCTCGGCGGTGTCGGAGCAATTCGTGGTGAGCCGGATCCGCCAGCGCTCGGATCATCAGCGCATGGAGATCGCCGCGCGTTACGGCGTGCACAACCGCAAGCTGATTCAGGTGATCGGCGTGATGGAACAGCATATGGAGGAGCCGCTCGCGCCGGATCGGCTCGCGCAGGAGATCGGCGTGACGCGGCGTCAACTCGAGCGGCTCTTTTGCGCCTCGCTGAAAGACACGCCGACCCATTTCTATCTGCAGTTGCGCCTCGCGCGTGCGCGCGAGCTGCTGCAACAGACCGACATGTCGATTACTTCGATTTGCGTGGCATGCGGATTCGAGTCGCCCTCGCATTTTTCGCGCACGTACCGCGCGCGCTTCGGCGCGAGCCCGAGAAGCGACCGGCAGCCTTCCGTGGGGCCGGCGTAAAGGCGCTGAAGCGCCAACGCGAGGAGAGAGGGGACAGGGGACAGGCGGTACAAAGGCCGGCGAATTGCCGCCGTCGGAGAGGTCAAATCTTGTGCCCTCGACGCAATTATCCCGATTATCGCAACAGTGAATTAGGCGATTGGGGGTTTACCCTAAATAGACTGACTCCTAGACTGTGTTCATCCGCTGCAGACAAACCGATTCGCAGCGTGGCAAAAACAATCTCTGGAGGTAGTTATCATGAAATCCCTGATCGAAGCCGCAGTTATCGCCGCACTCATCACCGCACCGCTCGCCGCTTTTGCTCAATCGAATCAGCCGGTTACGCGCGCGCAAGTGCGCGCTGAGCTGGTTCAGCTGGAAAAGGCCGGCTACAACCCGGCCACCGCGAGCGACCCCCAATATCCGGCTGATATTCAAGCTGCCGAGGCTCGTGTAGCCGCGCAAAACGGCGCAGTCCAAACCAGCGGTTATGGTTCGGCCACGAATGGTTCGTCGCAGGCCGGCAGCCGTTCGGAAACGACCCGCAGCTCCTATTCGGCTCCTGTCGTCAACTACAGCCACAACTGATTTCGACGTGAGTGCGTAATAGCTCGCTCCATCCGCGTGTGCGGCAGCCGACAAGGATCGGCTTCCCGCACACGGCGATCACGACGGCTTTCGTACTGACTGCAGTGGCTCCGGCTACGCCGGAAAGTATCTGATCGATGACTCGCTGATTCCCTGGAGAGTGCTCCAGGGAATCAGCGAGTCTTTCTGTTTCTCCGCGGACTGTTCTCGCCAAATCCTCCCCCTGAAAGTCCGCGAGGCAGCGCGCAAACTTCCATGTTTTTCGGAATTGGCGAATCGCTTTCGCCATGTCGAAAACGCCTGCCGAATTGCCGGACTTCAGCCACTGTGTGTGCGCATCACGTCTACAACGGACACGCGGATCGCATCGATCAAAGCTCGCGCGGCCGGGGACGGGCTGCCGGTCGAGCGCATGGTCAAACCGATGTCGCGTCGCGTGTTGTGTAACTTGACGTCGAGAATCGCCAGTTGTCCGGACTGAATTTCCAGTTGCAATTGGTGGGCCGACAGCGCGGCAATCATGTCCGTGTCGAATAGCAGCCCGCGAATCACTGCCAGGTCCGCAGTTTCCACGGTCGGCACAGGCGGTTTGACCTTCATTCGCCTGAACTGTTTCTCGAAAAGCGCAAGAGCCGGTGCGTTGCTGCGCGGCAGGATCCACTGTGCGTCGCGCAGGTCCATGATGCTGAGATCGCGCGCGCGAGCGAGCGGGTGATCGCGGCGTACGAGCAGTGCCATGTCGGACGACATCAGTCGCTCGTTCTTCAGGCCACTCGCGGCGTCGTTCTCCCGCAGCGCACCGAGGATAAAGTCGACGTCACCCGCGCGCAGGTCTGCAACGAGCGCCTCGTAGGCACTTTCGTTCGTGATGGTGCGCACACCTGGATTTTCCCTCGTCATCCGTGCGATCGCTTTTGGCAGGATCAGCGTGCGTCCGAGCGGCAACGCACCGACTGTCACCGTGCCTTGAATCTGACCGTGCGTTGCCGCGACGTCGTCGGGTACATGCCTTAGTTCGTTCAACGCGCGACGCACGCGCAGCAGAAACGCTTCGCCTTCTGTCGTGAGAAGGATGCCGCGCGGGCTACGATGAAATAAAGTCAGACCGGAGCCGCTTTCCAGCACGCGAATCGCGGTGCTCACGGCTGGCTGGCTGATGCCGAAGGTCCTCGCTGCGCTGGGCATGTGCCGATGGCGGGCAAGCGCCGCAAACAGTTGCAGCCGCCGCGTGTTGAGCAGATAAGCCGGCAACGCGCCCTCCGCCGCAGCCCGACGGCGTGCCTGCCTTGCCGAGCACCACTGCGCGAGTTCTTCCAGTTCGGCAAAAATCCGCTCGCAACGTTTGAGAATCGCCCGGCCGACTGGCGTTGGAAGCATGCCCGACGGACTGCGGACAAAGAGCGGCTCGCCGAGTGCCGACTCGAGTTCCTGGACAGACCGAGTGACGGCCGATTGGGCGCGAAACAGGGCGGCGGCGGCACGCGTGGCGCTGCCCGTGTCGGCGACCATTCGGAATGCGCGCAATTGCGAGAGGTTGAGAAGTTCGTGGCTGCTCATGGACGGGGCCGTGTTCTGGAATTCCGAATTGCGATTTGGTTCATAAGGCATCTGTTCTGTTTATCGCGCCCGGACGGTCCCAGCGGGATCCATTGTTGAAGCTTTGCCGGTGTGGGATTACAAAAACCCTTGTCGCAGCGCGCTTCGCGGCACTTGCCGCGCAAGCGAAGAGTCGGTAATGGCCATCAATTATCCAACTTTGGTGGTAATGACGGTGGTTTCCGCACCCTTCCTTCGAGCAGGCTTACTCCCTATATTTGTATCCGAAAGCCTGTGCGGAAGATAGCCGCGCCGGTTACCCGACCCATCTGGTTTCGCGGGAGTATGGGCGGCGCAAGGAAAGGGGTGTAAGCGAATCGCGGGATGATGGTTGGCGGTATCCAGGTCGCGACGACTTAGGGTGAGCCCCATCGTTGCCGGACCGCCGCTAGCCGTATTCTCCGCGCTCGCCACCTGAGGCGCCTCGATGGGCGGTCATCTGAGATTTCTGAGGAGTATGGGCATGGCACGGATCATCGGAGGCATCGCGGCCTCGCACACACCAACCATTGGCTTTGCTTTCGACAAGAACAAGCGCGACGATCCGGTGTGGGCTCCGATCTTCGAGAATTTCGCGCCGCTGGCGGACTGGCTCGCGCAGAAGCGTCCTGACGTGCTGCTGGTTATCTATAACGACCATGTCACGTCGTTCTTCTTCGACCACTATTCGGCGTTCGCGCTAGGCGTGGGGCCTGAGTGGAAGGTCGCCGACGAGGGAGGGGGCGCGCGGGATCTGCCGCCTATCAGCGGACATCCGGGCCTGGCCGCGCACATCGGCACGTCGCTCATGACCGACGAGTTCGATATGTCCTTCTTCCAGAACAAGGCGCTCGATCACGGCTGTTTCTCGCCTCTATCGATGCTCTGCCCGCATACCCCCGAATGGCCCGTGAAACTCGTGCCGTTGCAGATGGGTGTGCTGCAAGTGCCAGTGCCGAGCGCCCGGCGCTTTTACAAGCTTGGCCAGGCACTAAGGCGTGCGATCGAGAGTTACCCGGAGGATCTCAAGGTCGCGATCGTCGCAACGGGTGGCCTGTCGCATCAGGTTCATGGGGAGCGCGCCGGCTTCAACAACACGGAATGGGATCAGCGCTTTCTCGATCTTTTCGAACGCGATCCCGAGCAACTTGCTGATATGACGATCGCCGAATATGCGGAACTGGGCGGGTTCGAGGGCGCTGAAGTGATCATGTGGCTCACGATGCGGGGCGCGTTGCCGTCGAGCGTCGTATGCAAGCATCGCAGTTACTACTTGCCGTCGATGGCGGGCATCGCGACCGCCATCTATGAAGGCGAGGAAGGTGAGACGAAGCCTTCCATTCTGGAGCGCCACCGGCAACGGATGGCGACGCAGCTAGCCGATATCGAGAAGCTCGAAGGCACCTATCCGTTCACGATTGAACTCGCCGTGAAGGCGTATCGGATCAACGATTATCTTCACCGGATGGTGGAGCCGGCCCATCGCGAGGCTTTCCTGAGCGATCCCGAGGCAAGTTTCGAAGCGGCCGCGCTGACCGAAGAGGAGCGAGACCTGATCCGTCGCCGGGATTGGCGCGGCATGCTGCACTACGGCGTTATCTTCTTCATGCTGGAGAAGCTGGGCGCCGTGACAGGCGTGTCGAATCTTCACATCTACGCCGCCATGCGCGGGGAAACGCTGGAGGCTTTCCAGCGCACGCGCAATGCGCCCGGCGCGCTGTATTCGGTGGCGGGAAAGACCGCCGGAAAACTTGACTGGGACAGCCCGAAGAAAGAGTGAGCTGAGAACAGGCGCAGTTGACCGGGATCGCATGGCAACCATGCAAGCGGTAATTCCGCAACGCAGACACAGATCAACGGCATAAACAGTTCCGATGGCGCGTTGAGCCGCGCCACTCAGGCCATCGTTCGAGTGGGCCTTTAACCCGCTTTGGCGTTGCCGTTGCGGAGCCGTTTGCGATCGTTGCGTCGGGCGAGACATATAGGAAGGAGACAGGAGTCAACAATGACTAACGGAAGAACGATTGATATCAAGGCGTTTATCGACGGGCGATCCATTTCGCCTTACCAGTGGCTGCTGGTGGCGCTGTGTTTCCTGGTCGTGACGGCGGATGGCATGGACGTGGCGATCATGGGCTTCGTGGCGCCTTCGATCATTCACGACTGGGGGATTTCGCGACCCGCGTTCGGTCTGGTGATGAGCGCGGCGCCGCTCGGCCTCGTGATCGGCGCTCTCGGGGCGGGGCCTGCTTCGGACCGTGTGGGCCGTAAGTGGGTGTTGATTACTTCTGTTTTCCTTTTCGGTGTGTTCACGATAGCGACCGCCTTCACCCGGTCGCCTATGGAAATGGCCACGCTGCGTTTGCTGACCGGCATTGGTCTTGGCGCCGCGATGCCCAACTCGACCACGCTGCTTTCGGAGTACGCACCTCAGCGCAAGCGGTCACTGTTGATCACCATCATGTTCACTGGTTTCAATCTGGGATCGGCCTTGATCGGTTTTGTTGCCGGCTGGCTCATTCCCGACCATGGTTGGCGTTCGGTATTGATCTTTGGTGGCGCTCTGCCGCTCGCCTTGATCCCCTTGCAGGTGTGGCTGCTACCGGAATCGGCCCGTCTCCTGGCGGTGCGCGGCGCGTCGCCCTCGCGTATCGGCGCGACTCTGGGCCGGGTGTGCGGTGAGCGCTTTACAGGCGACGAGGTTTTTGTTTCCAGCGAGCCCCCGTTGCCGACGCGCAAACCGATCGGCGTACTCTTTTCGCACGGCTACGGCTTCATGACCGTGGCGCTTTGGGCGACCTATTTCATGGGCCTGCTCGTGATCTATCTGTTGACGGGCTGGCTGCCCACGCTCATGAAAGATGCGGGGCTGACCGTCACGTCCGCAGCCAACGTGACCGCGATGTTCCAGATCGGCGGAACGATCGGCGCGGTTCTTGTCGGCTGGATGATGGACAAAGTGCGGCCGGCGCCGGTCATCAGTGCGGCCTATCTCGGCGGTGGTCTGTGTGTTCTTGCGCTTGGGTGGATCGGCGCTTTGTCGTCCTCGCTGGCGTGGTTCGTGTTTGCAGCCGGCTTTTGCATGAGCGGCGCGCAGACCGGGTTGAACGCGTTTGCGCCAGGCCGTTACCCGACGCTCGCACGTGCTACCGGCGTGAGCTGGATGTTGGGCATGGGGCGATTCGGCAGCATCTTCGGCTCGGCAATAGGCGGCGCGCTGCTCGGCCTCGGCTTGCAGTTCAGCGCGATTCTCCCGCTGCTTGCGGTGCCCGCAACGCTGGCTGCGGTGGCCATCCTGCTGGCCCAGCGGGTCAGGGTAAGCGAGCCGGCCGCGCAGCCCAACACGGCACACTGACCAGGTAATCGAGCGATGCTACGTCCGGCATTGCGGCAACAATTCAAACGCTGTTCGGAGTCACGATGATCATCGACATTCACGGCCACTACACAACGGCACCCAAAGCACTGGAAATGTGGCGCAACCGCCAGATTGCGGGCATCAACACTCCTTCGGAAGTGCCCAAAGTTTCCGAATTGCAGATCGGCGACGACGAACTGCGCGAATCGATCGAAAGCAACCAGTTGCGCCTGATGCGCGAACGCGGCCTCGATCTCACGATCTTCAGCCCGCGCGCCAGTTTCATGGCGCATCACATCGGTGATTTTCAGGTCTCCAGCACGTGGGCGGTGATTTGCAACGAGTTGTGCTTCCGTGTGAGCCAGTTGTTTCCCGATCATTTCATTCCGGCTGCAATGCTTCCGCAAAGCCCCGGCGTGGATGTCGCCACCTGCATTCCGGAACTCGTCAAATGCGTGGAGCAGTACGGCAACGTGGCGATCAATCTCAATCCGGACCCGTCGGGCGGTCACTGGACCAGCCCGCCGCTGTCCGATCGCTACTGGTATCCGATCTACGAGAAGATGGTCGAGTACGACATCCCCGCAATGATTCACGTGAGCACGAGTTGCAATGCGTGTTTCCACACGACGGGCGCGCACTACCTGAACGCTGACACCACTGCGTTCATGCAATGCCTCACGTCGGACCTGTTCCGCGATTTTCCAACGCTGCGCTTCGTGATTCCGCACGGCGGCGGCGCTGTGCCGTACCACTGGGGACGCTTTCGCGGACTCGCACAGGAATTGAAGAAGCCGCTCTTGAAGGACCATCTGCTCAATAACGTCTTCTTCGACACCTGCGTCTATCACCAGCCGGGCATCGATTTGCTGACACGCGTGATTCCCGTGGACAACATTCTGTTTGCAAGCGAGATGATCGGCGCCGTGCGCGGCATCGATCCCGAGACGGGCAATTATTTCGACGACACCCGGCGCTATATCGAGTCCGCGCAGATCGATACGGACGAGCGGTACAAGATTTATGAAGGCAACGCGCGGCGCGTTTATCCGCGCCTCGATGCAGCATTGAAAATGAAGGGGCTTTGATCATGTATGAATTAGGCGTGGTGTATCGCAACATTCAGCGAGCACAGAAGGATGTCGCCGCGAATCTCGGTGCGCTTGGGACCGCGACCGTGCACGAAGCAATGGGTCGCGTCGGCCTGCTCAAGCCATACATGCGGCCGATTTATGCGGGTGCGCGCGCCCATGGCACGGCGGTCACGGTTCTTTTGCAACCCGGCGACAACTGGATGCTGCACGTCGCCGCCGAACAGATCCAGCCGGGCGATATTGTCATTGCCGGTGTCACGGCCGATTGCACGGACGGCTATTTCGGTGATCTGCTGGCAACGAGCTTCAAGGCACGCGGCGCGCAGGGGCTCGTCATCGATGCGGGCGTGCGCGACGTAAGCGTGCTGGCCGACATGCAATTCCCGGTCTGGAGCAAAGCGATTTCCGCCAAAGGGACGATCAAGGCCACGCTCGGCTCGGTGAACATTCCGGTGGTGTGCGCCGGAGCGCTGGTGAATCCGGGCGACGTCGTCGTCGCGGATGAAGACGGTGTCGTGGTGGTCCCCGCAGCGTCGGCGCAGAAGGTGCTCGACAAGGCGGCGGCGCGCGAAGCCAATGAGGCCGAGAAGCGCGCGAAGCTCGCTGCCGGCGTGCTCGGTCTGGATATGTATCGCATGCGCGAGCCCTTGCAAGAAGCGGGGCTGCGCTATATCGACTGAAAGGGCGTGTAACTTGGTTATCGATCAAACCATGGGGCAAACGGTCACCGTTATCTCATCAATGGCGACCCGCAATGTGCTCGCCGATCTCACCGAACGATACGCGCAGGATTCGCGGCAATCGGTGTCGGTCGAATCGGTAGGCGGCGTCGATGCTGCCCGGCGTGTGATGAACGGTGAGCCGTTCGATGTCGTCGTGCTGGCGGCCGACGCAATCGACCGGCTGGCGGCGGCCGGCCGGATCGTGGCGGGCAGTCAGAGGGAGATCGCCCGCTCTCACGTGGCAATCGCCGTGGGGGCGGGCGCGGCGCATCCCGACATCTCGACCGGACCCGCCGTACGCAGTGCGATTCTGGCTGCCCGCAGTATCGGCTATTCCACCGGACCGAGCGGTTCGCATCTGTTGCGGCTTTTCGAGCGCTGGGGCATTGCAGGGGCTATCGCGCCGCGCGTTGTGCAGGCTTCGCCGGGCGTGCCGGTCGGCTCACTCGTCGCGAGCGGTGAGGTGCAACTCGGTTTCCAGCAATTGAGCGAATTGATGCACCTGCCCGGCGTCGATGTGGTCGGGATACTTCCGTCTGATATTCAGGTCGTCACCGCTTTTTCAGCCGCGGTTTGCGTGGCGTCCACGCAAGCTGCGCAGGCACAGGCATTCGTTTCGTTCCTTGCGTCGCCCCTTGCGGCGTCTGTCAAGCTGGTGCACGGCATGGGGCCGGCGTGAACCGACGCCGCGGATATTGAGTCTCTGATCGTCAGCTCATCCAGTACTTGTCTGGAATTCTGCGGTCCGCTTCGGAAAGGAAAGGGTTGTCGAGCGTAAAGGTCAGGCGCGATCCGATCTTTGCGCGTGTCAGCGCATCCTGAATGTAATGATGGGAGTTGAACAGTCTCATGTAGGCGCCATTGCGATACGCAGTGGTAAGCCCGCTTTCGATCGCCTCCGCCAATGCTTCGTGGCCCGAGGCGACATAGAAGATGAAATCCGATCGGTATTTCAACAGGAGCCGGTTCTCGACCACGAGATCGGGCTCCTGGTGCTGACGGCCATCGAGTTCAGTAAATGCTTCAACTAAGCCGCGCGGGAAATAGTCGACCCGGCCACCTTGGGTCATCTCGAACATCGTGTCATAGGTCGAAGTCTGAACGTTCAGGCCGGCTGCCTTCAGGATCTCCGTATCGATCCACCCCAGTCCCTGCCCGCACATGAATGCTTTCAGATCGGAGAAGCGTTCGACCTTGTCGAAATCCGCTTGCCGATCCTTTCGGATGATGAATAGCCGGTGGCCAATCAGTCCACGATGAATCGGAATCCGCACGACATTCCTGCCGCGCTCGGCTTGCGCCTCCATACTCGTCCAGTGCAGATTGATCATGTTGTCGGGGCCGGCCAGTTCGGCTAGCGCCCGAGCGCGCTCCATTTCGATGTCGGCTGCCCGCAACGTGTACGAAACGTTTGTTGTCTTCATGGCCAGATCGAGCACGGCGAGCGCAAACGCGGCGTGAACGTCGCGGGCGGGCCGAATGCGGGGATAGACAACGTCGAAGTGGACGGGAGAGTCGGCAGGCGCGGCACGCGCGCGCAGCGTGCTGCCCGCCGCAGCCAGCGCTGCCAGTACAAAGCGCCTGCGATCCATGGATGGTCGGTTTCTCGAAACAGCAGTGGTGCGCTCGGATTGGCGCTTGTCCGCACAGATTCTCGCCTGAGCGGTTTTTCATCCTGCCACGTCCTGCCTTTACTTACAAATCGTGTAATCCCGTTGTTAGGGTGCAGCGGGCATTCAGGATTTCCTGACGGCATCTTCAGCGGATCGGAAGGGTTTTTTTCCGGGCTTCCTGACTGTGTGCCGGTCCCGGCCTCCTTAGGATGGTTTATCGAAATCGTCTATATCAACGGTCCCGTTATGAACGGTCATTCAGAAAGCCGCGAAATCGCGGTTGAATTCCTCGACACCGCGTGCGAGCGGCTGTTCGACATCTGGTGTGAAAGCAGAAGCGTCATACCGCTCAGCTACCTGCTGCACTGCTGGCCATTGCCGGATAGGGGGTACGCGTCCGTGAAGCGGTTGTCCGACGGATTGCGCGAACTGCGGATGTCGAACCCCCATGCGCTCGGTGGCCGCATCCGGCCGATCCTCGCGGAGGTGACCTCATGCATCGATGAGATCCTGCAGTATCCGCGGATCTGCTTGCCGCGAGCGGTCAACGATTCGCCGGCTGTCGCGACGGACATGTACGTCAACTAGACTTTCGTCAGAATAATCAGGACGCGTTTCACCGGGAACGAGCACCGGGCGGATCGGCAAATCAGAGTGACTGGCTGACTGGGGCAGGCAAACGTTGAAGCGCCACCCTGCGAAAGCGCTGGCCGACCGTTCAGAGCCCGTGTAGCGGCAACGAGTGCAGAATAGACGAAACTAGAACCGTAGCACTCGCGGGGAAGTATGAAGCACAACCTCTTCGACGCATGGTGGAGTTTGATCAGCCGCTTCAGGAGCAGCCTTGTATCACGGCTTCTCGTCACCGTGCTGCTCGTCAGCTGCGCGGTCACGGTGTTGCTGACCGGGCTGCAGCTTTACCGCGACTACGAGCAGGGCGTGAAGCAGATCGACAATCGCCTTGTGGACATTGACCGCAGTAGTCGCGACAGTCTGGCGGAAGCGCTCTGGCGACTCGACGATGCGCAACTGCAACTGGAGTTGAACGGCATTCTGCGTCTCGCGGATATCCGTGCCGTGGAAATTCGCGAGGCGGGGAAAGCCGGTCAATCTGCCTACCTGAGTGCGGGTCAACGCTCCGCCGGTCCCGTCATGGCTCGCGAGTTTCCGCTCTTCTACAGGGTGCAGGGCAAGGAGCGCGAGATCGGCAAGCTCTACGTGGAGGCGACGCTGCTCGACCTCTACCGGCAGTTGAAGCGGACCGCCGCGACGATTCTGATCACGCAGGCCGCCAACACTTTTTTCGTCTCGCTGTTCATCGTCTACATCCTGTCCCGTCTTGTGATGCGGCACGTCGCGGCCATTGCGCGTACGGTGGAGAACTACGATTTTCGTGAACCGCCCAGGCCGTTCAGCCTCCAGCGCCGCAAACGGCGTGAACCAGACGAACTCGACCGTGTGGCGGCCGCATTCAATGCGATGGGCGCGCGGCTTCACTGCGCGTATCGCGACGAGCAGAATACGGCGGCTGAACGCGAAGCGCGCAATCTGGCGGAAGCGGCCAACCGGGCCAAAGGCGAGTTCCTGGCGAACATGAGTCACGAGTTGCGCACACCGCTGAACGGTATTCTCGGCTATGCGCAGATTCTCGAGTGCGATGCCACGTTGAGCGAGCGGCAGCGAGAACGCGTGGCGGTCATCCGCCATAGTGGCGAGCATCTGCTGACGTTGATCGAAGACACGCTTGATTTCGCGAGGATCGAAGCGGGCAAGCTGAGAGTCGAAATAAACGACGTGCCGCTGGCGGGGTTTGTCGATGCCATTCGGGACATCATCGAAGTAAAAGCCGAGCAGAAGCATCTCGACTTCATCTGCGAATTCGCGGACGATGCGCCCGACGGCGTGCGTGCCGATGAGCGACGCTTGCGGCAGGTCATGCTCAATCTGCTTGCCAACGCCGTCAAGTTCACCGACTCCGGTTGCGTGAGCCTCCTTGTCTCCAGATCAGAGGAAAGCCGCGTCCGTTTCGAAGTGCGCGACACGGGGGTGGGCATTGGTCACGATCAACTGAATACGATCTTCGAGCCCTTCGAACAACTGGGCGCGGCTGAGCGGCGAGCAGGCGGGACCGGCCTCGGCCTCGCCATCAGCCGTGAGTTCGTGCGTGCAATGGGCGGCGAGATCGAGGTGGAAAGCCGCCTCGGGCAGGGCAGTACTTTCCGCTTCGAACTGCCGCCCGCGAGCGTGACGCCCGTGTTGCGCAAGACAGCGGCCCCAGCGTCGCTCTCGTCCACGGCGACGGGCTATGAGGGGCCGCGCAGGAAGGTGCTGGTCGTCGACGATATCGAGGTCAATCGTGCGATCGTTGTAGACCTGCTAGGCCGTCTCGGCTTCGACACCGTCGAGGCGCAAGACGGTCGCGACGGGTTCGAGACGGCGCAACGCGAACGACCGGCACTCATTCTTACGGACATCGTGATGCCCGAAATGAACGGCCTCGAATTGACGCGCAACCTGCGACAATCGCAGGGGTTCGCTCATGTTCCGATCATTGCCATGTCCGCCAGCCCTTCCGGGATCAACAAGGCGATGAGCATGGAAGCGGGCGTGAACGCGTTCCTGCCAAAGCCGGTCGACCTCGAAGCGCTGCTGGCGCAGATCGCCACGCTACTTGGGCTGAGGTGGATCCATGCGTCGCCGGCCGAGCGTGACGTGACGCCGGAGGTTAGCCTCGCAGCCGTGCCCCGGCGGCAGATGGAAGAATTGCATCATCTTGCGCGCCTTGGCGATATGCATGAAATCATCGCGTGGGCCGAGAACCTGGCGGCGCGCGATTCGCGTTATGGCTCTTTCACGGGGCAACTCTGTGCACTGGCTCGCAACTATCAGTCGAAGTCGATTCTCCATCTGGTCGAACGGTATCTGACTCTCGAGGGCAAGCCATGAACGAGCCCAACGCGGAGGCCCGAGAACGGCCGACGATCCTCATCGCCGACGACACGCCGGCGAATTTCGGCGTGGTCGTCGACAGTTTGACGGACCGCGGCTTTCGGGTGCTCATTGCGCTCGACGGCGAAGAGGCGCTGGAGCGTGCGCTGTTTTCCGCGCCAGACCTGATCCTGCTCGATGTGAAGATGCCGGGAATCGACGGCTTCGAGACTTGCCGGAGGCTCAAGGCGGACACGCGCACGCGCGATATCGCGGTCATTTTCATGACCTCCTTGACGGGCGCGGAAGACATGGTCGAGGGTTTTTCGGCCGGGGGCGTCGACTACGTGGCGAAGCCCGTCCGTGTCAACGAAATGATGGCGCGCATCGAGACCCATCTCGCGTTGCGCGTGATGCACCGGCAGCTTGTCGTGCAGAACCGCCAGCTCATGAACGAGGTGGCGGTGCGCCACGAGGCCGAGGCCGAATTGTCGCGCGCGCGCGACGCGCTCGAACAGACGGTCGAGCAGCGCACGAGGCAACTCGCGGAGTCGAATGCGCGGCTGTCCGCTCAGGTGGACGAGCGCCGCCGGGCGGAAGCGAAGTTGCAGGCGAGCGAAGCGCGTTTTCGCACGATTGTCGAAACCAGCCCGATTCCGCTGTGCATCACGTCGATGCCCGACGGCGTCATTCTGTACGCGAATGAACCGTTGCGAAAACTGGTCGGTCTCGATACGGGCATGGGCCCGTTGACCAACATCGTCGATTTCTATATGGATGCCGGCGACCGTGACCGGCTCCTGTCGCATCTGCGCACGGAGGGCAGTTTCAGCAACAGCGAAGTGCATATGCGGCGCGCCGACGGCTCGCCGTTCTGGGCCATGGCGACCGCGCGCGTGGCGACCTTCGGCGATGCCCCGGCGATCTACGTCGGTCTGAACGACATCACGTCGCGCAAGCGTATCGAGCAGGAGTTGTTCGAATCGCGCAATCAGTTGCGCGAGTTGTCCGCGTACATGGAGGCGATTCGCGAGGAAGAGCGCAAGCGCATCGCCATGGAGATTCACGATGAACTCGGCCAATTGCTGACCGCGCTAAAGATGGACGTCTCCCTGCTGAAAATGCGTCTCGGCACCGATCCGGAGGCGATGCGCAAAGCCGACGACATGCGCGAACTCGTCGAAAAGACCATCTGGATGGTCCGCAATGTCGCGAACCATTTGCGGCCGGTGGCGCTCAACTTCGGGGTCGTGTCGGCGCTGGAATGGCTGGTGGAGGATTTCATGCGGCGGCATGGCATTCTTTGCCAGTTGCACATCAACGGGGGGGAACCCGTGCTGCCGGAGGCTTGCGCCACAGCCGTATTCCGGATCGTTCAGGCTTCGCTCACCAACGTCGGTCGCCACGCGCGGGCAACGCGTGCCGACGTGACGCTGACTAGCACGGCGGCGGCGCTCGATCTGCACGTGAGCGACGACGGCTGCGGATTCGATCCATCCATGGCGCGTACGGGTTATTCGTACGGACTGCTGGGTATGCAGGAGCGCGCCCGCCTGATCGGCGGCGCGATGAGTATCGACAGTGCGCAGGGTATGGGCACCGCGATTTCCATTCACATTCCGCTTACAGGCGCAGCAGAAAATGATCGACGTCCTGATTGCCGATGATCACGCCGTGGTGCGTGGCGGCCTGAAACAGATTCTCGCGACGACCACGGATATCGTCGTCGCCGCCGAGGCCGCACAAGGTTCGGAAGTGCTCGATCGGCTGCGTACGCGGCGGTTCGATCTGGTGCTGCTGGACATGACGATGCCCGGCATCAGCGGGGTCGATCTGATTCGGCGAGTGCGTGCCGAGCAGCCGTCCTTGCCGATTCTCGTGCTGAGCATCCACAACGAGGCACAGGTCGTGTCGCGCGCGCTGCGCGCGGGCGCGACGGGCTATGTGACGAAAGACAGCGATCTTGACGTGCTGCTCGCGGCGATCCGCAAGCTGGCGGGAGGCGGGCGTTTCATCGACCCGAAGCTGGTCGACGCGATGGTCTTCGAAACGCATTCCGGCGACGCGCCGCCGCATGAAGTGCTATCCGACCGTGAATTCCAGGTGTTGCAGATGCTGGCAGCCGGCCAGAGCATCAACGAGATTGCCGAGTCGTGTTCGCTCAGCGCCAAGACCATCAGCACTCACAAGATGCGGCTCATGCAGAAACTTGGCCTGAACAACAACGCCGAGCTGATCCGCTATGCGATCAGGCACGGTCTGGTGACAGAGTAACGAAGTGACGGTGCCGGTAGGGAAATCCTGAGGCGCGAAGCAGCGTTTCCCGAATCAACAATCCGGCGCTGCTGACTGAAGAAACCTCGCCGTTGTCCCACGATTGGCAAATGGAAATCTGACGTGCGGGGGCAGATGTGGATGCGACGAAAAGCTCACTACGCGGACTGCGCGAGAAATTACTGGCGACGGCGGGCGCGCTTCCGGTCCGTGTGCTCACGCTGCATGGTTCGGCGGACGGTCTGACTTGCCGCGTATGCGTCGAAATCAGGCGACCGGATGGACCGATCCTGCTGTTCTTTTTCCGGCACAGCGACGGTACGTGGCACGTATTTCCGCCGGCAGAGAAACTGTGCAGAATGCGCTTCGAGCCGCTCGTCGGATGACATGAACGAGGCCGGACAAAGGAGTCATCGATGAACGCAGACAAACTGGGGACCTTGTCGGTGCACGAAGCGGCATTGCGCGCGTGGCTGAGCGAATGGTACGACCACGCCTTCGCGACGGGCTTCATCCGGCCGCCTTTCATACTCGACGACGCGACCGCATTGAGGCTCGAAGGTTACTTCGACGTGGGATTGACGCCCGCGGAGGGTGTCAAGGCCATTTTCGGCGTGGTGCATTGACTCGCCAGGGGCGCCGGAGCATCCGGCGCTTTCGGGAGCGGATCACCCCGAGCATTTTCTTTGTTGGCGAACATCGCTGTTCGATTCAGCGGCGTCGTCGCCGCTTTCGCCGCATTCCTCGTCGATCCATTGCCGCGCCCATTCGAGCGCGTATTGCTGCGCCGTCTCGCGGTGTTCGAAGCTCGGACCGATCAGCCCGGAGCGTGCGACGCGCTTTTTATCACGCACGATCTCGGCCCATCCGCGGAAATGCGCGTTGGCCAGTCGATCGGCGGAAACGTGGATCACGTAGCCGCGCGGGTCGGATTCGGTCTGGCCTTTGGACGCGAGGGTCGTCCATGGCGAGGCGGGCCGTTGCATGGTGTGTGGGCGAGTCACCGGTTCGCGCGATTCGACGCACCCGGGTACGGGATCCCCTGCATTCAGGGAATTCGGGAGTTGCCGCGCAATATGCCTGAACGTATCGGCCGTATGGGACGACTGCCATGCCTCGCGCGGTGTTTGCCAGGACGCCTGCTCCCTCCAGAACACCCGGCGAAAACCATCTTCCCACGTCTCTCGATCGATGCGTCGCGATGAGGCATCGCGGCGCTCCAGTGTGAACTGCGGACCGCACCGGAACTTGCGTCCAGTGCTCGAAAGAATCCGGTACATCTGCGCCAGGGCGCCGCTCGAACGCCATGCCTCGAAGCGGTGCCGGCAGGTCGGCGCCGACGGATAGTGGCTCGGCAACATCGACCAGGATTCGCCGGTCGTCAGCACCCACACCACGGCGTTCGCCACGACGCGAACCTGCGCGCGTGGCCGGCCGCGCTGCCGGTGAGAAATGGGAGGATCCGCGAGGATAGGCGCGAGCAGCAGCCATTCTTCGTCACTGATTTCGTCGAAATGCACGCTGTCCTCCACATACCCATTGCTTTGGGCGAACACGGGTGTCGGCGTTGCCGCTACAAACCGCTCGTCAGCCACGTTGGCAGTGACGACAGGATCAGCAGGTCTTCGACACAATCCGATAGTTCGCATACCTCCTGAAACGAGGCGTCGCTGGAGTCGTGCGGATGTTGCCGTCTGAGCTCGCGTAGAGCGTTGCCAAGACGCCGGAGAGCGTCGGGCTCGCTGTTCATCATCGGCCAGCCTTGCAACAGATACGTCAGCGGCGCGACGCTTCTGGTCTCGCACCACCGGTCGAAGAGGCATAAGCACATTGCGTTGATGTGCTCGATCGAATTTTCTCTCTCTGACAGATACGGAACCATGGCAACACTCGGATGAAGGCAATTGACGTGCATTCATCCTATGCGGCCACTTTTCGCGGTGCAGTCAGGGGATCAAGAAAATGTGGGCGGTAGATGCTGAACTACGGGTCAGGGAATCCTTACTCGCGGGACTTCCCGGCGGGGCGACTTGCCGCGTCGGACGCCTGTTTGACCCAATTCATTGACAGGGGGCTGGTATAGACGCAGCTGCGGCACGTATTCACTCGCCGGTCGGCCGGAGCGTACAAACGAAATTAGACGGGGGAGGTGCAGAAGGGCGCCGAGTCGAGTCGAGACGCCATTGACGAACATAGAGGAACCGGATCGACGCCGCGTTGGCCCCGACGATCAGACGGGGTCTCCCCGATCGGGATTTCATTGACCGGCCCGCGCGCGGGCTTGTAGCGCGCTTGAGGGTAACGCCGGTTGCGAATGCGTTACCCCTTGGATTTCGGTGGCAGGTCAGGCGCTGGTATTGATCACCGAGCCGGCCGCGCCGCCCTGTGTCGCACCGGCGCCATGCACTGGCGAAGACGAAGAACTGGCCAATGCGCTCACCGTACTGCCTGCGGCAGGTACATGAAGGTGATGCACGCTTTTTCCAGAGCCGCTCTGCGATGTTGTTGCCGACTTCAGATGCGCCGCAAAACTCGACTGGCTGGATTCAGCTGTGCTGCTTTTGCCTGTTAGCATCGACAGCCCGGAACTGATGGCGCTGCGTACGCCGCCAAGCAGGGTGGATGCTGCACCGAGTGGAATCATATTCACATCCATCAGAATGGGGTAATGGAAATACCTGCGCTTGCGGACTATACCTTGTTTTCTTTCCACATGGAGGCGGCCCTTTACTCCATGGAGACGCTTCGCGAAACGGCGTACTGGGTGCGTGGATTGCGACAAACGCCGCGTTCGCCAGCAACCGTTCCAACGTGCTACTGAATACGGAATGTGCCGACCATCGTTTGCAACCGGGCGGCCTGCTCATCGAGCGATGCCGCGGCCGCTGCCGCCTGTTCGACCAGTGCCGCGTTTTGCTGCGTCACCTCGTCCATCTGCGACACCGCACGATTCACCTGCTCGATACCGGTGCTCTGCTCGATCGACGCGGCGGCTATCTCACCCATGATGTCGCTCACGCGCCGGATCGACTCTACGATCTCGCTCATCCGTTCGCCCGCGACCGCCACCTGATCCGTGCCGTCGTCAACGCGCGCCACGGACGAATGGATCAGTTCCTTGATATCTTTCGCGGCCGCCGCGCTGCGTTGCGCGAGCGTGCGCACTTCGCCCGCGACCACCGCAAAACCGCGCCCTTCCTCGCCGGCCCGTGCCGCTTCCACCGCTGCATTGAGCGCGAGAATGTTGGTCTGGAACGCGATGCCTTCGATGACCGTAATAATTTGGCCAATTTTGCGCGATTCGTCGGCGATGCTCTGCATCGTGCCGATCACCTCATCGACCGCATTGCCGCCGCGCTGGGTGGCATCCGTCGCGAGCACCGCCAACTGGCTCGCCTGCCGCGCGTTGTCGGCATTCTGCTTCACGGTTGCCGTCAACTGCTCCATGCTCGCCGCCGTCTCCTGCAAGGAAGCAGCCTGCTCTTCGGTGCGTTGCGACAGATCGGTGTTGCCTTGCGCGATTTCACCCGAGCCGGTCGCAATCGAATCGCTCGAATGCTGAATGCCCTTCACCAGTTCACACAACTGCAGCCGCATCTGGCTCAACGCGTACAGCAAACTCGAGCGGTCGCCCGGCTCCAGCTTGATCGCGGCGGCCAGATTGCCCGACGCGATTTGCGCCGCAAACGCCGCGGCATCGGCCGGTTCGCCGCCTAATTCACGCTTCACGCTACGCGTCATGACCCACGCCATGCTGCCAACCGCGGCAAAGATCGCAAGCGAAATCACGATCAGCATTTTCGCGAGTTTCCAGTACGCCGCGCTAATGTCGTCATAGAAGAACCCCGTGCCGATCCACCATTGCCATGCCGGAATGGCGACCACGCCTTGCAGTTTGCCGACGAGCGGAGCGTCCTGAGAGCGCTTGATCAGCACGTCCACCAGCGCAATGTGATTCTTTGCAAGTCCCTGCTGATACGCCTGCGTATCGGTGAGGTCGCCAGATTTGGTCTTGTTGCCGCCGGTTTTGGTGCCGACGAGACTCGGGTTCGGGTGGACCAGATTGACGCTGTCGGTATTCGTCACCCAGTAGTAGCTCTGGCTGTTCGCGTTCAACTGACTGAGCGCCGTTTTGGCGGCAGCCTGCGCGTCGTCGCGGCTCATCTTGCCGCTCGCTTCGAGCGACTGGTAATACAGCACGAGGTGTTCCGCTTTGGTCAGCAGCGTTTCAATCTGCGCCTGACGGCTCTCGATCAGGGCATGGTCGAGTTGCGACAGCGCGATCGCAGCGATGCTGACGACACCTGCCAGGGCGGTGCCGACAATCAAAATCAGTTTGGTCGAAATTTTCATAGGGATGTAGCCGGCCGCGGGCATGCAAAATTAACCGTATGGTACATATAACGACCGGCGGCCCTTGAACCTTTAGCTTTTTTTGGGGGCGGGCAGGCATGACGTCCCTTTCCCCGCGCACGTCGCAACCTGCGGCCGCGATTGGCGGAGCCGACCGGGGCTGTCCCTCAGTGCGGGCGGCAGCGACCTGCCGCGCGACCTACTGCGCGGTCTGCTGACGTTGATACTCGTTGTGCTTCATTTGCAGGTAGTCGGCGCGGCTGACCTCGTGCAATTGCCGCGGATACTGCTCGGTCGCATCGAACCAGTCGGTGAGGCGTTTGTCGAGACGGGCGTTGGGCGGGCTGGAAAGCGCCCCGAGATAGGCGTCGATGGCGAGGTAATAGCGCATGGTATTGCGCTCCACCAGACCGCGTACGCCGCCGATAAATTGCGACTTGCCCGTCGACGGATCGGGCGCGGAAGAAAAGCCAACCTTGTCGCTGCCGAGCGTTGCCAGATAGGTTTTCATCGCAATCCGTCCCGCCGTGCCGTAACCGTAGGCGTAGGTCAGATGGATAAAGGTGCGGTTATCGCCCACGGGTATCGCCTCCATCACGATACGGTAGTCTTTAGTGCTCAGCGGCCCCGTGGCGGCGGAGAGTTCCACGCGAAGATAATCGGGGCTGCTCGCGACCGGGTGATAGTCGAATTGCACGCGGTAGGACGAGGAAAGCGATTCCTCGGTTTTCTTGCCGATGTTCACCGCGAGGACCGCGCCACTCGCGCTCGTCGATGCATGGCAGTATTTGGTGTTCTGGTGCAGGATCAGCACGTCGCACCAGTTGGCCGGCCCCTGAGCCGGGTCGTTGAGCGTAGCGTTGACCGCCTGGAACGGATAGTCGAGCACACCGTAAATATCGCCCTTGAGTGCCGAGGGCAACTCCTGCGATTCGAGGTACAGCGGTCGCTGGAACGGGTTGTGAGCCAGTTGCTGCGTCAGGCTCCGGTATTTGTCACCCAGGCTCGCCGCGTTGTCGGCGGCTTGCGCGAAGGCGCTCTGGGTAAGGCAGCAGAGCACTGCCAGCATCGCGGCCATCAGCCACTGTCGCGCGCTCCGGTTGCCGGCTGGGGATTTGACAAGCCTACCCATGAACATGCTCCTTCTCCTCGCTCAGGTTGCGGGGCGCCGTGCATGGATCGGATCGTGGCGCGCCGGTTGCCTCCGCATTCTTGCAGCCGGCGGCGTGGTTTGTACATCCGTAATCGCGGCTGTCTTGCAACCGGCCGGATTACAAGGATAGTACCGGTGCGCCGCCGCTCGTGCCGGCTTCGGCGTCCACATGGAAGGCGCCGGCCGCGCGTTGCAGGCTCGTTGCCTGCTCCTTCAGCGACTGTGCCGCGGCTGCCGCCTGCTCGACGAGTGCCGCGTTCTGCTGCGTCATGCTGTCCATCTGCGTGACCGCGAGGTTTACCTGGTCGATGCCGGCGCTTTGCTCCGCGGCCGCCGCCGCGATCTCCTGCACGACGCCGGTCACGCGCATGATCGCGTCGCGCGCCTGGTCGATCGTCGAGCCGGTGTTTTCGACCAGGGTCGCGCCGCTGCCGACGCTGTCCACCGCACGACTGATCAGCTGGCGGATTTCCTTTGCCGCGGTCGCGCTGCGCTGCGCGAGGCTGCGCACCTCGCCCGCGACGACCGCGAAACCGCGGCCCTGTTCGCCCGCGCGCGCCGCTTCGACCGCCGCATTCAATGCGAGGATGTTGGTCTGGAACGCAATGCCTTCGATCGTCGCGATGATCTCGACCATGCGGCCCGATTCGTTCGAGATGGCTTTCATTGCCGAGACGGCTTGCCCGATCATGTCGCCGCCGCGGTTGGCGATATCCGCCGCGCTGGCCGCAAGCCCGCTCGCGGTACGCGCGTGGTCCGCAGTCTGGCGGACCATCGCTGCCATCTGTTCCATGCTCGACGCCGTTTCCTGCAACGAGGCCGCCTGGTTCTCGGTGCGTGACGACAGGTCCGCGTTGCCGTTCGCGATCTCGTTCGCGCCGCACGCGACGTTGTCCGAGGCGTGCTTGATCTGCCGGACGGTGCCCGTCAGCGCATCGCGCATTCGCTGCATGACGTGCAGCAGGCTCGACGTGTCGCCGTCGCGTGTGTGGATCGCCACCGTGAGGTCGCCTGATGCGATCGCATCCGCCACGTTCGCCGCGTAGGCCGGTTCGCCGCCGACCGTGCGCACGATGCTGCGGTTCGTGAGCGCGACGAGTGTCACGAGCACCATCGACACCGCCACGAAGATCGCGCCGATCAGCCACAGCGATTGCATGAACGCAGCGTCGATGTCGTCGACATAGGCGCCGGTCGCGATGATCCAGTCCCACGGCGCATAGCGCACCACGTAGCCGATCTTGCCGACCGCCTGCGCGGCCGCCGCGCCAGGATGCGGGAACACATAGTCGACGAAGCCACCTTCCGGCGCCTGCGCGACCGACGCGAACGTCACGTAATGGTGACGGCCGTCGGCATCGGCGCTGTTCGCGAGATCCTTGCCTTCGAGCGCCGGCTTGATCGGATGCATCACCATCCGCGGCGTCGAGTTGATGACGAGAAAGTAGCCGTCTTCGCCATAGCGGATGCCGCGCAGGCGTTCGAGTGCCTGCTTGCGGGCGTCCGCCTCCGGCAGCGCGCCGCTTTGCGCCAGCGCCCCGTATTCCGCCACGATGCTGAGCCCGACGTGCGCGACGTTGGTGAGGTCGTGCTTACGTTCCTCGATGCGCGTCTCGCGCGACTGCCACGCTGCCGACACCGAAACGGCCAGCAGGGCGCCGAGGCTGATGATCAGCGGCAGCCACAGTTTTTGCGTAAAACTGAGCTTGTGCATCGTGAGTCCTCTCGAAAACGAATGGAAATCGCGCACGGTTGCCGGGCGAAGCGGCGCGTGACTGGGCCCGCCGCGTGGTGCCGGTGGACTGGCCTGCGCCCGGGGCGTTCCTTTTCGAGTTATCGGCGGATGTCAGCGGAAGTTTCGTCCTGTGAAACCCTTGGTTGCGGCGGTTTCCCAGGCGCGTGGCAAGTGGCACGCGGTGCCTGCGCGCACGCCATGCGAGCGTTTTCGTGCAGCCCGGCAGGCTGGCAGGGGGCGTGAGTATCGCTGGCCGGACGGCAGCGCTGAATAGAGAGGTGGAGTTCGCGCGCGAACCGAGCCGCGCGCGCGAGGTGTATTTCACGAAGGCTACGCGCAACAGGATTCTGTCGGCGTAGCTTTCCGCGTCAGTCCAATATTCGAGCCTGGGCGGTAAGGCTCAGATCCCACCGACACACATGTACTTGATGACCACGTAATCGTCGATGCCGTAATGCGACCCTTCGCGGCCCAGGCCCGATTGCTTGACGCCGCCGAACGGCGCGACCTCGTTCGAGATCAGGCCCGTGTTGATGCCGACCATGCCGTATTCGAGCGCTTCGGCGACACGCCAGACGCGGCCGATATCGCGGCTATAGAAATACGACGCGAGGCCGAACTCGGTATCGTTGGCAAGGCCGATCACTTCCTCGTCCGACGAGAAGCGGAACAGCGGCGCGAGCGGCCCGAAGGTTTCGTCGCGCGCGACCTTCATGGCCGGCGTGACGTCCGCGAGCACCGTCGGCTCGAAGAAGCCGTGGCCGAGCGCATGACGCTTGCCACCGGTCAAGATACGCGCGCCTTTGGCGAGCGCGTCTTCGATATGCGACTCGACCTTGAGCACGGCCGCTTCGTTGATCAGCGGACCTTGCGTGACGCCGTCTTCGGTGCCGCGGCCCACCTTCAGCTGTTCGACGGCGACGCGCAGTTTCTCGGCGAACGCGTCGTAGACCTTGTCGTGCACATAGAAACGGTTCGTGCACACGCAGGTCTGGCCGCTATTGCGATACTTCGACGCAATCGCGCCGGCCACCGCGGCATCCAGATCCGCGTCGTCGAACACGATGAACGGCGCGTTGCCGCCGAGTTCGAGCGACACCTTCTTGACCGTCGGCGCGCACTGCGCCATGAGCAGACGGCCGACCGGCGTCGAGCCGGTGAACGACAGCTTGCGCACGATCGGATTGCCCGTCATTTCCGCGCCAATGGCTTTCGGCTCGCCGGTCACGACGTTGAACACACCGCGCGGCACGCCGGCGCGCTCGGCCAGCACGGCGAGCGCGAGCGCGGAGAGCGGCGTGGCTTCAGCCGGTTTGACGATGATCGGGCAGCCCGCCGCGAGCGCCGGACCGACCTTGCGGGTAATCATCGCGGCCGGGAAGTTCCACGGCGTGATAGCCGCGCAAACGCCGATCGGTTCTTTCGTCACGACGATGCGCTTGTCATTCGCCGGTGTCGGGATCGTGTCGCCGTTCACGCGCTTGCCTTCTTCCGCGAACCATTCCAGGAATGAAGCGGCGTACTGGATTTCGCCCTTGGCTTCGGCGAGCGGCTTGCCTTGTTCCGTGGTGAGGATCGTCGCCAGATCGTCGGCGTTCTCGATCATCAGGTCATGCCATTTGCGCAGGATCACCGCGCGCTGCTTCGCGGTCGTGGCGCGCCATACGGGCCACGCGGCGTTGGCCGTGTCGATCGCGCGGCGGGTTTCCGCCGTGCCCATGCGCGGCACCGTCGCGATGACTTCGCCCGTGGCGGGGTTCTTCACTTCGAAGGTCGCGCCGTCGTCCGCGCCTTGCCATTCGCCTGCGATGTAGGCGTGCGTTTTCAGCAGCGACGGGTCTTTCAGGGTCAACGTGGTCATGTGTCGATCCTCAAGCCGCGATGGCGACGCTGTCCTTGATCACGTCGCCGAGAATTGCCATGGCTTCGTCGAAAACCGCGTCCTGAATCGTGAGCGGGAACAGGAAACGCACCACGTTCGAATAGACGCCGCACACCAGCAACAGCAAGCCGCGTTCGAGCGCGCGAGTCTGCACGCGCTTGGTGAACTCCGCATCCGGCTCCGTGCTGCCTGCCTTGCAGAACTCGACGGCAACCATGCCGCCGGGGCCGCGCACGTCCGCGATCTGGGGCACTTCGCTTTGCAGCGCGATCAGCTTGGCCTTGACGCGGTCACCCAGCACCGTGGCGCGCTCGCACAGCTTCTCTTCGTCGATGATATCGAGCACCGCATGCGCGGCGGCAACGGCCAAAGGATTGCCCGCATACGTGCCGCCGAGCCCGCCAGGCGCGGCGGCATCCATCACGTCCGCGCGGCCGATCACGCCCGACAGCGGCATGCCGCCGGCAAGGCTCTTGGCGACCGTCATCAGATCGGGCACCACGTCGTAGTGATGCATGGCAAACAGCTTGCCGGTGCGTGCGAAACCGGTCTGGACTTCGTCGGCGATCAGCAGAATGCCGTGCTCATTGCACAGCTTGCGCAAGGCGCGCACGAATTCGGCCGGCGCCGGATAGAAACCGCCTTCGCCCTGCACCGGTTCGAAAATGATCGCGGCTACGCGCTTCGGATCGATGTCGGCCTTGAACAGGAATTCGATGGCCTTCAGCGAGTCGGCCGTGGTCACGCCGTGCAGCGGATTCGGGAACGGGGCGTGGAACACGTCCGACGGGAACGGGCCAAAGCCGATCTTGTACGGCGCGACCTTGCCGGTCAGCGCCATGCCCATCAACGTGCGGCCGTGGAAACCGCCGGTGAAGGCGATCACGCCCGGGCGGCCGGTCGCGGCGCGGGCGATCTTGATCGCGTTTTCGACGGCTTCGGCGCCGGTCGTGAAGAACGCGGTTTTCTTCGGATGGTCGCCCGGCGCGCGCTCGTTGAGCTTCTCGGCCAGTTCGACATACGACGCGTACGGCACGATCTGATACGCCGTGTGGGTGAAATGATCGAGCTGATCGCGAATCGCGGCGACGATCTTCGGATGACGGTGGCCCGTGTTGCACACGGCGATACCGGCCGCGAAGTCGATGAAACGGCGGCCCTCGACGTCCCACAATTCCGCGTTTTCAGCGCGCTCGGCGTAGAAATCGCACATCACTCCGACGCCGCGCGGTGTGGCAGCGTCTTTGCGGCTTTTCAGTTCGGCATTCTTCATGGTCATCTCCTTCGCTCCTCGGTTTTGCGGACGCCGCGCGCTCAGCGCAGCACATGCAGCGACTATAATGAGATTTGGCTCTTAACTTCAGAGCCATTCCAATAAAATTATAGGAGCCAATCCATGCGTGCGAGCGTTTTGTCCGACTGGCTGGCCCAGCGCCTCGACCGCGGCAATGGGCAGCCGATCTATCGCCAGCTGCATCGGCTGTTGCAGCAGGCGATCCTGTCGCGCGAACTGCCGCCGGGCAGCAAGGTGCCGTCGTCGCGTTTGCTGGCGCAGGAGTTGGGCATCGGGCGCAATACCGTCACGCAGGTGTACGAGCAACTCGTGCTCGAAGGCTATGTGAGTTCGGCGACCGGGCGTGGCACGTTCGTTGCCGACAGCGCCCCGGACGAGATCGTCGGCGTGCCCGATGCCGTGGCGCCCGACGTGCGGCCGGAGCCGCTGCCGCTGCAGGCGCGGCGAGCGCTTTCCACGCGTGGCGCGCGGCTGGTGGCGGGCGCGGGCGTGTCCAAGCGTCAGTGGGGCGCGTTCATGCCTGGCGTGCCGGACGTCACGAAATTTCCGGCGCGGGTGTGGAGCCGCTTGCACAACAAATATTGGCGCCGGCTGCGGCCGGACCTGCTCACGTACGCGCCGGGCGGCGGGCTGGCGTCGCTACGGCACGCGCTGGCCGACTATCTGCGCACCTCGCGCTCGGTGCGCTGTACGCCGGAGCAGATCATCATCACGACCGGGATTCACCAGTCGGTCGACCTCGCCGTGCGCCTGTTGTCCGATCCGGGCGACGTGATCTGGACCGAGGATCCCTGTTATTGGGGCGTGCGTAGCGTGCTCCACGTGTCCGGCCTGCAATCGCGGCCAATCGCCGTCGACGAGGAAGGCATCAATCCTTCGGCCGACGACCTCGCGCAGCCGCCGAAGCTGATGCTCGTCACGCCTTCGCATCAATACCCGCTCGGCATGGTGATGAGTCTCGCGCGGCGCCGCATGCTGCTCGAATATGCGCGGCTGAACCAGTGCTGGATCATCGAGGACGATTACGACAGCGAGTTCCGCTATGGCAGCCGGCCGCTGGCATCGTTGCAAGGGTTGGATACGTCGGGGCAGGTGATCTACGTGGGCAGCTTCGGCAAGACGCTGTTTCCGGGTTTGCGCATCGGCTACCTCGTCGTGCCGGAGGCGCTGGCGGAGAGCTTTGCCACCGCGAGCGCCGAGTTGTATCGCGAGGGGCAGCTGTTGCAGCAGGCGATGCTCGCGGAGTTCATTGCCGAAGGGCATTTCACGTCGCATATCCGCAAGATGCGCACGCTCTACGGACAGCGCCGCCAGACGCTGCTCGACGCCGCCTCGCAGCGTTACGGCGACGCGTTGCCGGCCGTGGGCGGCGACGCCGGCCTGCATCTGGTGATGCAGTTGCCTGAAGGCAGCGACGACCGGCGGGTGGCCGCCGCCGCGCTGGAGCGCAATATCGTGGTGCGGCCTTTGTCGGGGTACTACGCGCAGCCGTCGCTGGCGCCGTCGGGTTTGCTGATCGGCTACGCGTGCGTGCCGGATGAGGAGATCGCGCCGGCGTTCAATACGCTGGCCGATGCGATCGATGCGACGTTGCCGGAGTTTGCGTGAGGGAAGAACTCAAACTCAAATCCTGATCAGCACCGCCCCCAACGTCACCAGCGCGCACGCAACGATACGCCGCGTGGTCAGCTTCTCGCGCATGAACAGCCAGCCGATCAGCACCGCGAAGATCGAGCTCATCTCGCGCAGCGCGGAGACCATCGCGATCGGCAGATAGCGGTAAGCCTCGATGATCAGGCAGTAAGCGCTCAACGCGAGCACGCCCGACGCCATGCCCTTGAACACCACGGCGCGGCCGATGAAAAGCCCTTTCGCGCCGCCGCGCCAATGCCAGGCGAGCAGAAACTGCGGGATATTCCAGATCAGATAGACCCACATGATGTAGCTCAGGCCGTTGCCCGCCACGCGCGCGCCGATTCCGTCGACCACCGAATACGCCGAGATGAACAGGCCGGTCAGGAGCGCGAAGGGCACGCTCTCGCCGGAAAAGCGCATGCCGCGCCGAAACGCCAGCGAGACGATGCCGATCGACACCAGCGCGACGCCGATCGCGGCCAACGGCTTGAGCGCCTCATGGGCGAAGACCAGTGCGCCGACGAACACGAGCATCGGCGAAAGGCCGCGCGCAATCGGATAGATCTGCCCGAAGTCGCCGCTTTTATAGGCGCGAATCAGCGCCAGCAGATAACCGAATTCCAGCACGACCGATGCAAAGATGTACGGCCACGCCTGCGGCGCGGGCATGGGCAGTAAGACCACGCCGACCGCGCTCACGGCGATATACGGAATCGCCATCATGCCGAGCAGCCAGACGCGATCTTCCGAAAGATGCAGGAACGCGTTCCACGTGGCGTGAAGCAGCGCGGAGAGCAGCACCAGCAAAACGACAAAGGTTTCCATCGAAGACCGGGAAGAGGGGAAGCGAAGGCCCGGGTGCGGGCCGCAAGCCCGTGATTATTCCAGCAGAACGACGGGATAGAGGAGTGGACGACTCGATTGGAGGGGTTTTATTTGGGGAAATGCGGCGATTTGTGGCGTCAAAGAGACGCCGCCCGGACGGGCTGGCAGCGCCGTACGGAGGTTGAACTGCAAACTGGAACGCGGCGCGACGCCGGGCAAGAAGTCGACGAAGCGCTGCTTCGTCGGACCCTCCCACCGGGCCGTCACGCCGTCACGCCGGCAACCTCATGAGACTTCTGTCACCTCAGGTCACGCGTTCACGCAGCCACGCGGACGCGAGGTCGATCACCGTCACGACCACGATCACCATGATCATCACCGCGGCGGTTTGCGCATAGTTGAACGAGCGGATCGCCTCGTACAACACCACGCCGATGCCGCCCGCGCCGACCATGCCGACCACCATCGCCGAGCGCACGTTCGATTCGAAGCGATATAACGCGTACGAGATCCACAACGGCAGCACTTGCGGCAACACGCCGTAGATGATTTCGTCGAGGCCGGTTGCGCCGGTGGCGCGCACGCCTTCGGCCGGGCGCGGATCGATGGCCTCGACGGCTTCGGCGAACAGCTTGGCGAGCACGCCCGTAGTGTGCACCCACAGCGCCAGCACGCCGGCAAATGGACCGAGCCCGACCGCCACGATGAACAGCATGGCGAAGACCATTTCATTGATCGCGCGGCACGCGTCCATCATGCGGCGCATGGGCTGCACGACCCACATCGGCGCGATATTGTGGGCGGACATCAGTCCGCACGGCACCGCGCACACGAGCGAGAGGGCGGTGCCCCACACCGCCACCGAGAGCGTCACATACATCTCGTGCAGATAGCTGCGCCATTCGGTGAAGTCGGGCGGAAAGAAGTCTTTGGCGAACTGGCCCATGTTGCCGGAGTCGCTCAGCAGATCCAGCGGGCGCATATCGGCGCCATGCCATGCGCCGCCCAACACCGCGAGCACGGCGATCCAGCCGAGCAGCGACAGCCAGCTGCGTTTGCCCGCAACCGGCGCGGGATGACTCGCCGCCTGCGCGGCGAGCGTTTCGCTCGCACGCGCCGGCGACGTGATCAGATCGACCGTGTTCATTGCTTCGATTGCGCGGTGTTCAGCGCGCTCAGCTTTGCGTCGAGCGCGGCCAACTGGGTCTTGCGATCGTCATCGGAGAGATGCGCGTCGCTCTCGATCTTCTGCTTCTGCTGGAACAGCGCGACCTGGCGGATCGGCACCAGTTGCGCATCCGAGGACGCCGCGAAGCCGCCGTAACCGGTAATCGCTGTCATCACCGCTTTTTCGTGCGGATCGGTCTTCGCGTAGTTCAGGAAGAAGTTGCGCAGCTTGTCCTTGGTGGCTTGCGGCAGATCCTTGCGCCATACCAGCGGGTCCGACGGAATCAGCGGCGATTTCCACAGCACACGCACCTGCGCGAACTTGTCCGGATGCTCTTTCTTCAACGTGTCGAGCATCTCGGTGTTGTTGGTCGCGATGTCGATCTTGTTGTTCACCACGGCCAGCAGATTGGCTTCGTGGCTCGACGGCAGCACGGTCTTGAACGAAGTGTTGACCGGCGTATTGTGCTTGGCGAACAGGTAATAGCCGGGAATCAGCGTACCCGAGGTGGAGTTCGGGTCGCCGAAGCCGAGCGTGACGTCCTTTGTATTCTTGAACACGTCGTCGAGCGTCTTGAAGCGGCTGTTCACATTCGTGATCAGCACGGAGTAGTAACCTGCGTCACCGTTCGCGTACTGGACCTTCGCGAATACTTCGCCTTGCGAACGGTCCACCGCCTCGATCGCCGACGCATTGCCGAAATAACCGACCTGTACCTTGTTAAAGCGCATGCCTTCGATAATGCCGGCGTAGTCCGTTGCAAAGAACGCTTTGATGTTCAGGCCGGTTTGCTTGTTCATGTCCTGAATCAGCGGCTCCCAGCGTTGTTTCAGCACCGAGGACGAATCGGTCGAAATGATGCCGAGGTTGATGTCCTCGGCGTGCGCGGTGGCGGCACCGGCGAGAGCAGCCGCGCCGAGGGCCAGCGTGATCAACGAACGCAGGAATTTCATTGTTTGAGACCCGGTTGAGTTAGCAGAGTGGATGGACGCGCTCAGTTCGAGTGCGCCGGATTGAGAGCGAATGCATAGCGGCCCGAAGCGGGCGCGGCGTCCTGAAGCGGTGTGCTGCCGGCCGCGTGGTTAGCCTCGCTATCGTCCGCGCTGGGGGCGGATTCATCGAGCAGTTCGCGGGCGGCCTCGCCGTAAAGCGTCTTGAGCAAGGTTGGCGTGAGCGCGGCGGAAGGGCCGTCGTAGACCACCTTGCCGCGGCGCAGCGCAACCGTGCGCGGGCAATACTGCATCGCGATATCGACCTGATGCAGCGACACCAGCACCGTGAGTCGATGCTCGATGTTCAGCGTGCGCAGCATCTCCATCACGCGGCGCGACGACTCGGGGTCGAGCGACGCGATGGGTTCATCGGCGAGCACGATGCGCGCGCGTTGCACCAAGGCACGGGCGAGCGCCGCGCGCTGCTGCTGGCCGCCGGAGAGATTGGCGGCGCGTTCGCGCGCATGTTCGCCAATGCCGACTTCGTTGAGCGCGGCCATCGACAACGCCCGCTCGGCGCGCGGAAAACGCCCGCTGAGTCGGCGCCACAACGGCAGCCGCGCAAGTGCGCCGATCAGCACGTTGCTTTCCACGGAGAGCCGGTTCACCAGATTGAATTGCTGGAACACGAAGCCGATATCGCGGCGAATGCTGCGCACTTCACGCACAATGCGCCCGTTCTGCTGAATCGGCCGGCCCAGAATCGCGATCTGCGACGGCTGCGCATCCGAAGCCGTGAAGCCCGCGATATGGCGCAGCAGCGTCGACTTGCCCGAACCCGAGGCGCCGATCAACGCAACCATCTCGCCCGGTTCGACGCGCAGATCGATTTCGTCCAGCGCCTTGCGGCCATTGCTGAACGTCTTGCTCAACCGTTCGATACGGATTGCTTCCCGAATTGCGTCCATAAGTACCCCTTGATGCATCCGGCCACTGCCGGCCTGTGTGGGGCTCATTCTAGGAAGCGTCTGTGACGGTTGAGTGAAGGCATCGCAACGTCTAGACGACTATATCTTATCGTGTCTTTTTTACGTCGCCAGAAAGGCAGAACGATGTCATTCGCTCGAGTGAAAAATGTCAGGCGTGTGACACGATTCAGTTGTGTTGGCGACGCTTCAGCATGATCGCTCCGCACCAGGCTATATTGCGTCAATCGGTGTGCCGTCCCCAATAACCTTGCAATCCCTTTCGACGTCCTCATGCAGCCCCTGAGCTTCCTTCCCGACAGTTTTGCGGAGTACGAAGATCTCAGGGCGATCCTTGAGCAGGGCAGCGCGAGCTTCGCGATCCGCACAGTCTGCGAAACAACGGTGCGCGGCCGGCAATTTGCCATCCAGACCGCGAGCATTGGATCCACCGATCCGCAGGCTCCGGCCATCGGGTTTTTTGGCGGCATTCACGGGCTCGAGCGGATCGGCTCGCAACTCGTGCTCGACTATATGCGCGCGCTGCTGGCGCGGCTCGAATGGGACGAACTGCTGGTGCGGCAATTGCAGTCGATTCGTCTGATCTTTATGCCGATCGTCAATCCGGGCGGCATGTGGGCGGCCACGCGTGCGAATCCGAACGGCGTCGATCTGATGCGCAACGCGCCACAGAATGCGGACGAACGCGTGCCGCTGCTGGCGGGCGGCCAGCGCGTGGGCGCGTGGCTGCCGTGGTATCGCGGCCGCATGGGTGCGCCGATGGAACCCGAGGCTGCCGCGCTGCTGCAGGTGGTGGAAACCGAACTGGCCGCGCGGCCGTTGAGCATTGCGCTCGATTGCCACTCGGGCTACGGCTGGAGCGACAGCATCTGGTTTCCGTACGCACGCACGCGCAAGCTGATGCCGCATTTGCCGGAAATGTACGTGTTGAAAACCATGTTCGAACGCGCGCATCCCCATCATGGCTACGCGTTCGAACCGCAGAGCCATCAATATCTGCTGCACGGCGATCTGTGGGACTTCGCCTACGATCGCGCGCCCGCTCCCAATGTCTTCCTGCCGATGACGCTCGAATTGGGCTCGTGGCTCTGGATCAAGAAAAACCCGCGTCAATTGTTTTCGCGTCAGGGCATGTTCAATCCGGTCAAGGCACATCGAACCGCGCGTGTGCTGCGGCGTCACGCGAACCTGCTCGACTTTCTGGCGCGCGCGGCGTTTTCGTCGCAACGCTGGCTGCCGCAAGGCCATCGTCGCGAGCAATTGCTGCAAAGCGCGATCGACCATTGGTATCAACCGGAAAGCCTATGAGCACGTGGATTCTGCTGCGCGGACTCACGCGCGAAATCCGCCACTGGGGCCGCTTGCCCGGCTTGCTGCAGGGCGCCGTCAATGACGTGCCCTGGCAAACGGGCGCGCCTGCCCGGCTGCTGCTGCTCGATCTGCCGGGCAACGGCGAATTCGCGCATTTGCGCGCGCCGTCGACGGTCGCCGAGATGGTCGGCTTCGTGCGAAATGCTGCTTTGCAAAGCGGTTTGCCGGGCCCGTATTGCGTGCTGGCGATGTCGCTCGGCGGCATGGTGGCGACGGACTGGGCGCAGCGGTATCCCTATGAGATCGAACGGCTGGTGCTCATCAATACAAGCATGCGGCCGTTCAGCCAGATGCAGGAGCGGTTGCGTCCTTCTGCGTGGCCGGGCCTGTTGGGCGTGGCCGCGCGCTGGCGCGACGCGCCGCGCGCGGAACACGGCATTCATCGGCTGACGTGCAATAACGTGCAGACGCTGGGAGACGATCTCGACACGTGGAGCCGGATTCGCCGCAGCGCGCCCGTGAGCCGTGGCAATGCGTTGCGGCAACTCTGGGCCGCGGCACGTTTTACTGCAGGCACGGCGCGGCCGGAATGCCCCGTGCTGATTCTTTCTTCGCGGGCCGACAAACTGGTCGACCCGGTGTGCTCGGCGAAGCTCGCGGCGGCGTGGGGCGCTTTGCACTGCGAGCACCCGTGGGCCGGGCACGATCTGCCGCACGACGACCCCGTGTGGACTGGCGAGCAGGTCCGCGCATGGCTCGGCGAAGAGCATGCGGTGCCCAAAGCCGTGCTTTGAGCGGCGCGATCCTACGTTGCGGCGCGGCGAACGTCAGCGGGTATAACCTAAGTGCGGTCATCCTTCGCATCATGGTCGGCAGGTGCATAATTCCCCTTCAGACGATGCATGCGAATCAAGCGATACTCGCCATTGCCTCCAGCCGGGGAGTTGATCATGCAAGCAAAGAACGAAGAAGCTGTCACGCACTTGCTGAACGATGTCGTCGAATTTGCGCGAGGGCGCCTGCCCGAACCCACCTTCAAGGTCGTCGAGCCTTTTCTGCGGCACTACTACGATTTCGTCGACGCCGACGACCTGCAAAGCCGTTCGATCGCCGATCTCTACGGCGCGGCGCTTGCGCACTGGCAAACGGCGCAGCGTTTCGTACCCGGCGCCGAGCGCTTGCGCGTCTATAACCCGATTCTCGAACAGCACGGCTGGCACTCCGATCACACGGTGATCGAGATCGTCAATGACGACATGCCGTTTCTGGTCGATTCTGTGTCGATGGCGGTCAACCGGCATGGGCTCGCGCTGCATTCCGTCGTGCATCCGGTGTTTCGCATCTGGCGTGCGCCCGACGGCAGTATCGCGCGGGTGAGCCAGGGCGCCGAAGAAGCCACTGACACGCGTTCGCAGCTGACCTCGTTCATCCACTTCGAAGTGGACCGTTGCGGCGATGCCGCAAAACTCGACGCGTTGCGCGACGACATCGCGAGGGTATTGCGCGACGTGCGGGCGGCGGTGGAGGACTGGCCGAAAATCGTCGAACTCGCGCGCAGCACGATCAAGGGCATGAAAGCCGGTGAGGCGGGCCCGGAAGGTCTGGAAGCGCGCGCGTTTCTCGAATGGATGGTGGCCGATCATTTCACCTTTCTCGGCCAGCGCGATTACGAACTGGTTCAGCACGATATCGGCTACGGTTTGCTCGCGGTGCCGGGCTCGGGCTTGGGCATTCTGCGCGACGCGCTACGGCCCGTCGCCACCGCCGAAGTCACGCCCTTGCCGCCGGCTGCGGTCGAAATCATTTCCGCCACGTCGCCGATCTTTCTCACGAAGGCCAATTCGCGGGCCACTGTGCACCGGCCGGGCTATCTGGACTATGTCGGCATCAAGCTGACCGATGCCAACGGCAAGGTGACCGGCGAGCGGCGTTTCATCGGTCTCTATACGTCCACCGCGTATTTCGTGTCGGCCTCGGAGATTCCGATCGTGCGGCGCAAATGCGCGAATATTGTGCGGCGTGCCGGTTTCCTGGCAAAAGGTCATCTCGCGAAATCGCTCCTCACGGTGCTCGAAACCTATCCGCGCGACGAGCTTTTTCAGGCCGAAGAGGATCAGCTCTACGACATCGCGCTGGGTGTGCTGCGCTTGCAGGAACATCAGCGCACGCGTCTGTTCGTGCGGCGAGACCGTTTTGACCGTTTCGTGTCGTGCCTCGTGTTCGTGCCGCGCGACAAGTACAACACCGATCTGCGCCAGCGTATTGCCAATCTACTGGCCGACGCGTTCAACGGCGAGAGCGTCGAGTTTACGCCGCTGCTTTCGGAGTCGACGCTCGCGCGCATTCACTTCGTCGTGCATGCGAAGCCAGGCGGTATGCCCAATGTCGATACGCGCGAGCTGGAAGCGCGGCTCGTGCAGGTCGCGCGCCGCTGGCAGGACGATCTCGCCGATGCGTTGCTCGACGCTTTCGGCGAAGAGCAGGGCAACCGCTTGCTGCAACACTACGGCGATTCGTTTCCAGCCGGCTATCGCGACGATTATCCGGCCCGCACGGCGGTGCGCGATATCGAATTGATCGAACGCGTGCAAGGCAGCGAGCGGCTCGCCATGAACCTGTACCGCCCAATCGAATCGGGTCCGCGTGCATTCCGCTTCAAGGTGTATCGCGCGGGTCTGCCGATCGCCCTGTCACGCAGTTTGCCGATGCTCGAACACCTCGGCGTACGCGTGGATGAAGAGCGGCCCTATCTGATCGAGGCATTGGGCGCGACGCCGGCGTGGATTCACGACTTCGGCCTCGAACTCGCCGACGACGCGGAATTCGATATCGAACGTGTCAAGGATCTCTTTGAAGAAGCGTTCGAGCAGGTATGGACCGGAGCGATCGAGAGCGACGACTTCAATCGCCTCGTCTTGCGGGCGCAACTGAATGCGCGCGAGGTAACGATACTGCGTGCCTACGCCAAATATCTGCGGCAAGTGGGATCGACCTTCAGCGATGCCTATATCGAACGCGCGGTGACCGGCAATCCGGCCATTGCGCGGATGCTGGTCGAGTTATTTGTGGCCCGCTTCGACCCGGTGTTGGGCGAAACGCGCGAGGCGCGCGTCGACGGCTGGCTGCACACGATCGACAGCGCGCTCGATCAGGTGCCGAATCTCGACGAAGACCGGATACTGCGGCAGTTTCTCGGCGTGATCAAGGCGACGCAGCGCACGAACTACTATCGCTTCGACGCGGAAGGTCATCCAAAACCGTATCTGTCCTTCAAGTTCAACCCTGCGCTCGTGCCCGGCTTGCCCGAACCGAAACCGATGTTCGAAATCTGGGTCTACTCGCCGCGCGTGGAAGGCGTGCATTTGCGCGGCGGACGCGTGGCGCGCGGTGGTTTGCGCTGGTCGGACCGGCGCGAGGACTTTCGCACGGAAGTGCTCGGCCTGATGAAGGCGCAGATGGTGAAGAACGTGGTGATCGTGCCGGTCGGTTCCAAGGGCGGCTTCGTGGTGAAGAATCCGCCGCCTCAAACCGAACGCGACGCGTGGATGCGCGAAGGTATCGCGTGCTATCAGACCTTCCTGCGCGGCCTGCTCGATCTGACCGACAACCTCGCGGGCACGGCCGTGGTGCCGCCGCCCGACGTGGTGCGCCACGATCCCGACGATCCCTATCTGGTGGTCGCCGCCGACAAAGGCACGGCCACCTTCTCCGACTACGCGAACGCGATCTCGCAGGAATATGGCTTCTGGCTCGACGACGCGTTCGCATCGGGCGGCTCGGTCGGTTACGACCACAAGAAAATGGCGATCACGGCGCGCGGCGCATGGGAGTCGGTCAAGCGGCACTTCCGCGAAATGGGCGTGGACACCCAGACCATGGACTTCACGGTGGTGGGCGTCGGCGACATGTCGGGCGACGTGTTCGGCAACGGCATGCTGCTGTCGCCGCATATCAAGTTGGTGGCCGCGTTCGATCATCGGCATATCTTTCTCGATCCGAGTCCTGATCCGGCGGTCAGTCTTGCCGAACGGGGGCGATTGTTCATCCTCGATCGTTCGAGTTGGGCCGACTACGATCCTGCGTTGATCTCGGCGGGTGGCGGCGTGTTTCCGCGCAGCGCCAAGACGATTCCGCTCTCGCCGGCCGTGCAGTCGGTGCTCGGCATCAGCGCACCGGCGCTCGCGCCCGCTGAATTGATGCGCGCGATTCTGCAGGCGCCGGTCGATCTGCTGTACAACGGCGGTATCGGCACCTATGTGAAAGCGAGCCGCGAAACGCATCTGCAGGTCGGCGACCGCGCCAACGACGCGATCCGCGTCAACGGTGCCGACTTGCGTTGCAAGGTCGTGGCCGAAGGCGGGAATCTCGGTCTGACGCAACTCGGGCGCATCGAGTTCGCGCAGCGTGGCGGCCGTATCAATACCGATGCGATCGACAATTCCGCGGGCGTCGACTGCTCGGATCACGAGGTCAACATCAAGATTCTGCTGGGACTGGTCGTGACCGACGGCGAGATGACGGAGAAGCAGCGCAACGCGCTGCTCGCTGAAATGACCGACGAGGTCGGCCTGCTCGTATTGCAGGACAACTACTACCAGACGCAGGCGCTGTCGATCGCCGGCCGTTACGGCGTCGAATTGCTCGATGCGGAAGCGCGTCTGATGCGCTACCTCGAACGGACCGGGCGTCTGAATCGCGTAATCGAGTTTCTGCCGACCGATGAGGAAGTCGCCGAGCGACAGGCCGCGAAACAGGGGCTCACCACGCCGGAGCGCGCGGTGCTGCTCGCGTACAGCAAGATGTGGCTGTACGACGCGTTGCTCGACTCGTCGATGCCCGAAGACCCGCTCGTCGCCGACATGCTGGTGGAGTATTTTCCGAAGCCGCTGCGGCAGCGCTTTAGCGTGCCGATGCAACGCCACCCGCTGCGCCGCGAAATTCTCGCGACGCATTTGACCAATGCCCTGGTGAATCGGGTAGGCTGCGAATTCGTGCACCGGCTGATGGAAGAGACCGACGCCCAGCCGGGTGACATCGTGCGAGCCTGCATCATGGCGCGCGACGTGTTCGACCTCGACCACGTCTGGCGCAGTATCGACGCGCTCGACAACCGCGTTGCCGACGACGTTCAGGCGCGCATGTTCGTCGAAGTCGCGCGCCTGGTCGAGCGTTCCGCGCTGTGGTTCCTGCGGCAATTGCAGTCGGGCGCGGTCAGCGCAGGCGACGTGGCCGGCCTGCTCGCGCGCTGCCGCGACGCAGCGCAACGCCTCGCGCCGCAATGGCCGGCGCTGTTGCCGGGCGCCGACCTCGAAGCGCTCTCGGAACGACAGCGCGTGTTCGTGGATGCCGGCGTGGATAGTGAACTGGCGGTGCGGATCGCGAGCGGCGAAATCTCCGCCGCGTTGCTCGACATCGCCGAAGTCGCGTCGACCTGCGGGCGCAGTCTCGAACTGGTGGCGGGCGTGTATTTCGCGCTCGGCACGCTGCTCAATTCCAGCTGGATCAGCGAGCGCGCGGCTGCTTTGCCGGTGCCCACGCACTGGGACATGCTGGCGCGCGCCACGGCGCTGGCCGAGCTCGCACGTCTCAAACGCGCGTTGACCACGAGCGCACTAGCCGGTGCCGACGAAGCATCCACACCGGACGCACTCGTCGAAGCATGGCGTGAGAAGCGCATCGCGCAACTGGAGCGCTACGCACGACTGCTGGCGGATCTGCGGGCCACGGGCGGCGCGAGCCTTTCGATGTTGCTGGTGATCGTGCGCGAAATGGCGGCGCTCGAAAGAGTCTGACGCGGCATTCGGCGCGCCAAAGGCGGCGTTCTCGAGTACAGGCAGGGGCACGGTGCAAATCGCACCGGGGTTGGACGCATGGCGTCCGGCATGGCCATAATACGGGCTATTGCCAACCGAAAGCTCTTTGCAAACTCACGGACGCCCGCCACGACGATGAAAGAAGAATCGCCGAAAGCCATTTTCTATGCGCTCGCCGCCAACCTCGGCATCGCCATCTGTAAGTCCGCTGCTGCCACATTCACCGGTTCCGGCTCGATGTTCGCCGAGGCCATTCACTCGACCGCCGACTGCGGCAATCAGCTGCTGCTGTTATTCGGACTGCGCGAAGCGCGTAAGCCGGCGAGCCCGTTGCATCCCATGGGCAGCGGGCGCGAGATCAACTTCTATTCGCTGCTGGTCGCGCTGCTGTTGTTCTTTGTCGGCGGCGCGTTCTCGGTCTATGAGGGCGTGCATCGTCTGTTCGTGCACGAGCCGTTGCAGTATGCGTATGTGGCGCTGGTAGTGCTCGGGGTGTCCGTGGTCCTCGAGGCGCTTTCCCTGTGGGGCGCGGTGAAGGAAATCCGCAAGACGCATCCCGACAAGAACATGTGGCGCTGGTTCCGCGAGACGCGCGAGTCCGAACTGCTCGTGGTGGCGGGCGAGGACATCGCCGCGCTCGCGGGCCTGGCGATGGCCTTCGCCGCCGTGCTGCTTACGCTCGTGACCGGCAATCCGGTCTATGACGCGCTGGGCTCTATCGGCGTCGGCCTGCTGCTGATGTTGATCGCATGGCTGGTGGCGCGCGAAGTAAAGTCGATGATCGTCGGCGAATCGGCGAGCCCCGAGGTGCGGCGCGCGATCGAGGCGCATCTGCGCGGGCGCAGCGAGATTCGCAGCATCATCAATATGATCACGCTGCAATGGGGCCGGCATGTCGTGGTGGCCGTGCAGGCGGAAATGATCGACTACGCAAGCGGGCGCGCGATGATCGATGCGATCAACGTAATCGAAGAGGACTTGCAGGCGACGTTCCCACAAGTCCGCTGGGTGTTTTTCGAACCGGACGTGCCGCGCGTTTGAGCGGCACGCGCGCCGCTTACTTGAACCCGGTCACCGCGTGCGGCACGTACAACTCCTCGAGGCGGCCGATTTCCTCCGCGCTCAGATTCAACGAGAGCGCGGCCACCGCATCGTCGAGATGATGCAGTTTGGTTGCGCCGACGATCGGCGCGGTGATCGGCTTTTTCTGCAACACCCACGCCAGCGCGACTTGCGCGCGCGGCACGCCGCGCTCGCTGGCGATCTGGCTGACCCGTTCGACAATCCGCCGATCCGCGTCCTCCGTGTGCGCATAGAGCGTACGGCCGAATTCATCTGTCTCGGAGCGCGCGCTTTCCGTGTTCCAGTCACGCGTCAGGCGGCCGCGCGCGAGCGGGCTCCACGGAATCACACCGATCCCCTCGCTTTCGCATAGCGGCAACATTTCGCGCTCTTCCTCGCGATAGAGCAGATTCACGTAGTTCTGCATCGTCACGAAGCGCGTCCAGCCGTTGCGCTCGGCCACATGCAACGCCTTCGCGAACTGCCACGCATACATGGACGATGCGCCGATATAGCGCGCCTTGCCGGCCTTCACGACATCGTGCAGCGCTTCCATGGTTTCTTCGATCGGCGTGCCGTAGTCCCACCGATGGATCTGGTACAGGTCCACGTAATCCGTGCCGAGGCGCCTGAGACTGTTATCGATTTCCGCCATGATGGCCTTGCGCGACAGGCCCGCGCCGTTCGGGCCCGGATGCATGCGGCTATTCACCTTGGTGGCGAGCACGATCTCGTCGCGCTTCGCAAAGTCCTTCAGCGCGCGGCCGACGATTTCCTCGCTCGTGCCGTCGGAATAGACATTCGCGGTATCGAAGAAATTGATGCCGTGATCGAGCGCCTGCTTGATGAAGGGCCGTGCGGCCTCATCGTCGAGCGACCAGGGATGAGTGCCGCGAGACGGCACACCATAGCTCATGCAGCCGAGACAAAGACGCGATACATCGAGGCCGGTACGGCCGAGTTTCACATAGTCCATCGTGGTGCTCCTGCTGTTAACTGCACAAACGCGGTGCGCGCCCGAGTGAGTTGCCCTCGGGCGCGCTGCGGACGCCCGATTATAGGAAAACGGCGAAAAGCGCGTGCGGAGCCGATTCGCATAGCTGCCCGGCGGCGTGCGGAAACGTGAACCGATAGTGCATCGTGTAGTGGAAAATAATTTCTTCGCACCTATACTTCTTTCGGCTTGAAAGCAGCACTCTCTCCCAACCTGCATCACAAGCAAAAAAGGAAGATCACGATGCTGACTCGTTCACTCGGCGCTAGTGCCGCCATTACACTCGCGGCATGTGCGGCCTTTTCGTCCGGACCGGCCAGTGCGGACGACAACGACGGTTTCTCGCATGACGACGGCGGCTCGCGAGGGCGGCCCGTCAAGGTGATGATCATTTCAATGTTCGGGCCGGAAGGGCAGGTGTGGCTCGACAACCTCGGGCCCTGGCGCGACATCGCCGTGGACGGTTTGTCGCCCGATTACCCGACGGTCCATTGCAACAAGCAGGACGTGTGCGTGATGACCACCGGCATGGGGCACAGCAACGCTGCTGCGTCGATCATGGCGTTGACGTTCTCGCCGCGTTTCGATTTGCGGCATACCTACTTCATGGTGGCCGGTATTGCGGGGATCGATCCGCAGCAGGGAACGGTCGGGTCCGCAGCTTGGGCGAAGTATCTGGTCGACTTCGGGATTCAGTGGGAGATAGACGGGCGTGAAATTCCACCCGGCTGGACGACGGGCTACCTCGGCATCAATACCACGAGTCCTACCGCCAAGCCGCCGCTCGACTACCGCACTGAAGTATTCCAGTTGAACACCCGGCTCGCGGACACGGCGTTCGCCTTGTCGCGTAGCGTGACGTTGTCCGATAACGTGCAGGCTCAGGCCGCGCGGGCCAAGTATTCGTATGCGCCCGCCAATCGGCCGCCCACTGTGATTCAGTGCGACACGCTGGCAGGCGATACCTGGTGGTCAGGCACGTTGCTCGGGCAGCGCGCGCGCGACTGGACCAAGATCCTGACCGATGGCAAGGGCGTCTACTGCACGACGCAGCAGGAGGATAACGCCACTTACGAGGCGCTCAAACGCGCGGCCTCGGTCCATAAGGTGGATTTGAATCGCGTCGCCGTGCTGCGGGCCGGCTCCGATTTCGACCGCCCGTACGATGGACAGACGAGCGCGGACAACCTGCTGAACTACGCTGCGCAAGGCGGCTTTACGATCGCTATCCAGAACCTGTTCCTCTCGGGCAATCCGCTCGTGCAGGATATCGCCACCCATTGGGGCGAGTGGCGCGACGGCGTGCCGAAGCGCTAGGCGTCTTCAAATGCGTGTGTACCCGCGCACAGGATCCGCGGGTACGTGCCGCTACTTTCGACACTTAGTGCTGCGGCGCGCGGTACGGCGTCCACACTGGCGTGTCAGTATCCCAATGGTCGAGTTCAGAGGGGGTCATGATGTGCTCCTTTTTGAAGAGTGCATGAAAGCGCCGCAATGACTATTTCTTTTGGAAACCGAATCATTGCAACAGGTTCGTTTTACTGTCCGTCGGCCACGCGTGTGACGTCGCCGTTGCTGCCTTCCTGCAATGCGATCCGTGCAGCCTGCGTCTGACCGATCAGGCCTTTGTTCGGATAGGTCGTACGATTCAGAGCGGGCAGCGAACCATCGCGATAGGCCGCGACGAGTTCCGCCTTCACTTCTTCACGCGTTTTCGCGCTGGTGGTCGGCGTGGGTTGTGTTTCATAAGTGCCGGCGCGGCCAATGCCGCCGCTGCTGCTTTGGGCAAACACCGGAGCGCTCGCGAGCAGCGAAAGAGCCAGGCCTGCCAAGAGATTGCGTTTCATGATTCACTCCTGTCGATTCGTTTGCAGCACTAGCGGCGCTGCGACAGGGTGAAATGTAGACTTTGAGGCAGGGCGGATAAATCGCACTTTCGCGAAATGAATTGTCGTGTTTCCAGAACAATCGCGAAAACGCTGCGTTAAACCGTAGTAATTACGGTGCTGGATAAGCAAACCGCGGCATTAGAGCCGCGGTTGGAATTCACTGTTTCAGAATCTGTACTTCAAGCCGAGTCGATCACGCGACCCATTCCGTTATCACCGGCGTGTCGAGACTCGGTGCCGACTCGCGTTCTTCGAAAGTGCGCATCGTACAGGTTGCGTCGAGACTGCCGCGTCCGCTCAGCAACGGACAACGGTCGAACAACTCCGCGATCCAGTCTACGAAAACGCGGACTTTAGGCGACAGATGCCGGCTGTGCGGATAGACTGCGGAAATCGGCATCGGCAAAGGTTTCAGCTCCGGCAGGACTTCCACCAGTTGGCCCGAACGCAGATGCGGCAGCACCATGAAGAGCGCCGGCTGAATTAGGCCGAAGCCTTCCAACCCGCACGTCACGTAGGCATCGGCGTCGTTCACCGACACGATGCTCTTCATTTTCACTTCGACTTCTTTGCCGTCAACCATGAAGGCCCAATCGAGCGTGCGCCCCGTGCGGCTCGAAAAGTAATTGACTGCTTTGTGATTCTCCAGGTCTTCGAGCGAAGTGGGCATGCCCGCGCGCCCGATGTAATCGGGGGCCGCGCAGGTCACGCCCTCGAACAAACCGATACGGCGTGCCACTAGCGAGGAATCCTGTAGCGCGCCAACCCGCACCACGCAGTCCACGCCTTCCTGCAATAGATCCACCGGCCGGTCCGTCAGGCCGAGTTGCAGGTCGATGTCCGGATAGCGCGTGTGGAATTCACACAGCGAAGGAATCACCAGCAGGCGGCCAATCGACCCCGGCATGTCGATGCGCAGCTTGCCGTGCGGCTTTTTATTGCCGCTTTGAAAACTGGCCTCGGTTTCTTCAACGTCCGCAAGGATACGCACGCAGCGTTCGTAGTACGCCGCGCCGTCCGGCGTGAGCGACAGGCGCCGCGTGGTCCGATGCATCAGACGCGTGCCGAGGAACGCTTCGAGGTTCTGAATAATCGTGGTAACCGATGCGCGCGGCAGGTCGAGCGTTTCCGCTGCGCGGGTAAAGCTGTTGGTGTCGACGACACGTGTGAACACTTGCATGGCCTGAAGCCGGTCCATTGCAGACCTCCAATAGGGGCGGGCGCACCGAGCAGGAATGGACTCCACCGCGAATCCGCAGACAATCGCATTCGATTGTTCAGGGGCGCCGAATTGTGTTGCCGGATTATAGGCATTTATTTACGAGTCTGCTGAACCCACAATTCGCACCATTGAAGTTCTATGCGCATTGCGCGGCTCGACATGGAAGCATTTAAACCGCCGTATTCCTTCGTGCCCACCGGCAGCGAGCCGGCAGAGGCCGACAGCACGGCACTGGAAGTCACTGACGTGCAGATCGAAGGACACGCGCAGGACATCACGTTACGCCTGTACCGGCAGGCAAAAAAAACCGCATTGCCGGTACTGCTTTATTTCCACGGTGGTGGATTTACGAAGGGATCGATCGAACAGGCCGATTACGCCTCGCGTTATTTCGCAGAACACTTACCGGCTCTTGTCGTGTCGGTGGGCTATTCGCTCGCGCCGCAGTTTCCGTTTCCGGCCGCGCCTGAAGACGCGCACCGCGCGGCGCTGTGGGTGCAAACGCGAGCGCGTGCATTCGGCGGCAACAGCAAGAAGGTGGGCGTGGCCGGTCACGATGCGGGCGGGCAGCTGGCCAATTGCCTCGCCTTTATTGCGCGCGATCGTGGCGACGTGCGCATTTCCGCGCAGGCGCTGTTCGGGCCGATGCTCGATCCGAGCCTCACGCGCCTGGGTGACGAAAAGCGCCTCGGTTCGGACATTACCGCGAAAGAGTGCGCGGCGTGTTATCGCGCGTATCTGCCGCAAGCGTCTCAGCGCATGCATCCGTATGCCGCGCCGCTCGAATCGTCGCGCCTCGCGGGGCTGCCCGCCACGCTGATCGCGACGGCGCAAAACGACGTGCTGCACGTGGAAGCGGAGAAATACGCCAGCAGTCTGATCGACGCCGGAGTGCTGACCCAGGTGGTCCGCTATCCGAGTGTGTCGCATGCCGCGTTGGCCGATCATCCGCCCGCCTTGCAGGAAGCGGTGCGATTTTTTCAGTGGCGTTTCGACGCGCGCGCCCATCGATAGAACAGAAATAAGCAGAAACAAGCAGAACTTTGATCAACGATACCGGGAGCTTCACATGACTATCCTTCCTCTTTCCCGTCGCCGTGTGGCGATTGCCGCACTCGTCGTCATCGCCGTGGCCGGGCTGGGCACGTTCGGCGCGATCCGCGTGGATGCGAGCTCGCCCGCCGCGCCGACCATCGTGCCGGAAGTCGATGTCGCCACCGTCGTGCAGAAAACCATCACCGATTGGCAAAGCTATTCGGGCCGTCTCGAAGCCGTCGAGAAAGTGGACGTGCGATCGCAGGTGCCGGGCACCATCGTGTCCGTCAACTTCAAGGACGGCGCGCTCGTGAAGAAAGGCGACACGCTGTTCGTTATCGACCCGCGTCCGTATGCCGCCGAAGTGGATCGCGCCGAAGCGCAGCTTGCCGCCGCGCAGGCACGCACGGGCTACACCCAAAGCGATTGGGAGCGCGCGCAACGTTTGATCGCCGACAACGCGATCGCCAAGCGCGACTACGACGAGAAGCAGAACGCCGCGCGTGAAGCGAGCGCGAACCTGAAGGCCGCGCAAGCCGCGCTCGAAACCGCCCGCATCAATCTCGGCTACACGAAGATCGTCGCGCCGGTGTCGGGCCGCGTCTCGCGTGCGGAAATCACGGTGGGCAACGTGATTTCGGCGGGCGCCAGCGCGGCGCCGCTCACCACGCTGGTGTCGGTTTCGCCGATCTACGCGTCGTTCGACGCGGACGAACAGACCTATCTGCAATACCTGAGCCGCGCGAAAGACGGCAGCAAGGTGCCGGTGGAACTCGGTCTCGCGGACGAGAGCGGCTACTCGCGCAGCGGCGTGATCGAGTCGGTGGACAACCGGCTCGACACCTCGTCGGGCACGATCCGCGTGCGCGCGCGTTTCGACAACCAGGATGGTGCGCTGATTCCCGGTCTGTATGCGCGCGTGAAGGTCGGCGGCAGCGAACCGCACCCTGCGCTGTTGATCGACGACGCCGCGGTGGGCACCGATCAGGACAAGAAATTCGTGCTGGTGGTGGACGCGGGCAATCACGTCGTCTATCGCGAGATCGCGGTAGGCGGCATGCAGGGCAATCTGCGTGTGGTCAAGGGCGGCCTGAAAGCCACCGACCGGATCGTCGTGAACGGCATCCAGCGTGTGCGTCCTGGCGATGCGGTGCGCGCCCATATGGTGCCCATGACGACCGATCAGGATCCGAACAGCGCGCCGCTTGCACAGACGCAATCGCAGCCGAAAGCGCAGCCACAGGCGCAAGCGCAGACGCGCACCAAAGCGGACAAGAACTCGTGAGCCTCGCGCGCCGTGGCCTGACTGCGCGGCGCATGCTCCAACGTTAAGAGCTTCCAATGAACATATCCAAATTCTTCATCGATCGGCCGATCTTTGCCGGCGTGCTATCGGTATTGATCCTGCTGGCGGGCGTGATTTCGCTCTTCAAGCTGCCGATCTCGGAGTATCCGGAAGTCGTGCCGCCTTCGGTGGTGGTGCACGCGCAGTATCCGGGTGCGAATCCGAAGGTGATCGCCGAGGCGGTCGCCTCGCCGCTCGAAGAGCAGATCAACGGCGTCGAGAACATGCTGTACATGCAGTCGCAAGCGAATAGCGACGGCAATCTCACGCTCACGGTGACCTTCAAGCTCGGCACCAATCCGGACCTCGCGACGCAGCTCGTGCAGAACCGCGTCAACCAGGCGCTGCCGCGCCTCCCGGAAGACGTGCAGCGTCTCGGCGTCACGACGATCAAGAGCTCGCCCACGCTGACCATGGTGGTCCACCTGATCTCGCCGAACAATCGCTATGACATGACGTATCTGCGCAATTACGCGCTGTTGAACGTCAAGGATCGGCTCGCGCGGATTCAGGGTGTCGGCGAAGTGCAGTTGTGGGGTTCGGGCGACTACGCGATGCGTGTGTGGCTCGATCCGCAGAAAGTGGCGCAACGCGGTTTGACGGCGACCGAAGTGGTCAACGCGATCCGTGAGCAGAACATCCAGGTGGCGGCCGGTGTGATCGGCGCATCGCCTTCGGTGCCGGGCACGCAGTTGCAGTTGTCGGTGAATGCGCGCGGCCGTCTGAAGACCGAGGGCGAATTCGGCGACATCATCGTCAAGACCACGCCGGACGGCGGCGTGACCTACCTGAAAGATATCGCGCGAATCGAACTCGCGGCCTCGGAATACGGCCTGCGTTCGCTGCTCGACAACAAGCCGGCGGTGGCGCTCGCCATCAACCAGGCGCCGGGTGCGAACTCGCTCGCGATTTCCGATCAGGTGCGCTCCGCGATGAAGGAACTCGCGGAAGACATGCCGGCGGGCGTCGAATACAAGATCGTCTACGACCCGACGCAGTTCGTGCGTTCGAGTATCGAGGCGGTCGTGCATACGCTGCTCGAAGCGATTGCGTTGGTGGTGATCGTGGTGATCGTGTTCCTGCAAACGTGGCGCGCGTCGATCATTCCGTTGATCGCCGTGCCGGTGTCCATCGTGGGGACGTTCTCGCTGCTGCTCGCGTTCGGTTTCTCGATCAACGCGTTGTCATTGTTCGGCATGGTGCTCGCCATCGGGATCGTGGTGGACGATGCGATCGTGGTGGTGGAGAACGTCGAGCGGAACATCGAAAACGGGCTGAGTGCGCGCGACGCGACGTACAAGGCGATGCAGGAAGTGAGCGGGCCGATTATCGCCATTGCGCTCACGCTGGTTGCCGTGTTCGTGCCGCTCGCGTTCATGACGGGTTTGACGGGCCAGTTCTACAAGCAGTTTGCGATGACCATCGCGATCTCGACGGTGATCTCGGCGTTCAACTCGCTGACCCTCTCGCCGGCGCTGTCAGCAATGCTGTTGCGCAGCCACGGCGCGAAGGAAGACTTCCTGACGCGCGTGATGAATCGCCTGCTGGGCGGTTTCTTCAAGCGTTTCAACAAGGTCTTCCATCGCGGTTCGACCGAGTATGGCCGTGGCGTGACTGGCGTGCTGCGCCGTAAGGGTGCGATGCTCGCGGTGTACGCGATCCTGCTGGGCGCGACCGTGCTGATCTCGCGTGTGGTGCCGGGCGGCTTCGTGCCGGCGCAGGACAAGGAATATCTGATTGCCTTCGCGCAATTGCCGAACGGTGCGTCGCTCGATCGCACGGAGAAAGTGATCCGCGACATGAGCGCGATTGCACTGAAGCAACCGGGCGTGGAGAGCGCGGTGGCGTTTCCGGGTCTCTCGGTGAACGGCTTCACGAATAGCTCCAGCGCGGGCATCGTGTTCGTCACTCTCAAGCCCTTCAAGGATCGTGGCGACAAAAAGCTCTCGGCCGGTGCGATTGCCGGTGCGCTGAACCAGCAATACGGTGCGATCAAGGATTCGTTCGTCGCGGTGTTCCCGCCGCCACCCGTGCTCGGTCTCGGCACGCTCGGCGGCTTCAAGATGCAGTTGGAGGATCACGGCGCGCTCGGTTACGCGGAGTTGAACAAGGCTGCGGAGGCGTTCGTGAAGAAGGCGGCGCAGACGCCTGAACTCGGCCCGACCTTCTCCAGTTATCAGATCAACGTGCCGCAATTGAACGTGGACCTGGATCGCGTGAAGGCCAAGCAACTCGGCGTGCCGGTCACGGACGTGTTCAACACGATGCAGATCTATCTCGGCTCGCTGTATGTGAACGACTTCAACCGTTTCGGCCGCGTGTATCAGGTGCGGGTGCAGGCAGATGCGCCGTTCCGTCAACGCGCCGACGACATCCTGCAACTGAAGACGCGCAATGCCGCAGGCGACATGGTGCCGTTGTCGTCGCTGGTGACGGTAACGCCGACGTTCGGTCCGGAAATGGTGGTCCGCTACAACGGCTACACGGCTGCCGACATCAACGGTGGACCGGCGCCCGGCTTCTCGTCGGGGCAGGCGCAAGCGGCGGCCGAACGCGTGGCGGCGGAAGTCTTGCCGCGCGGTGTGAAGCTCGAATGGACCGACCTGACGTATCAGCAGATTCTGGCCGGCAATGCAGGCTTGTGGGTGTTCCCGATCAGCGTGCTGCTCGTGTTCCTCGTGCTCGCCGCACTGTATGAAAGCCTGACGCTGCCGCTCGCGGTGATCCTGATCGTGCCGATGAGCGTGCTGTCCGCGCTGACCGGCGTGTGGCTCACGGGAGGCGACAACAACATCTTCACGCAGATCGGGTTGATGGTGCTGGTGGGTTTGTCGGCGAAGAACGCGATTCTGATCGTCGAGTTCGCTCGTGAACTGGAGCACGACGGGCATACACCGCTCTCCGCGGCGATCGAAGCGAGCCGCTTGCGTCTGCGGCCGATTCTGATGACGTCGATCGCTTTCATCATGGGCGTGGTGCCGCTGGTGTTGTCGAGCGGAGCGGGTTCGGAGATGCGTCACGCAATGGGTATCGCGGTGTTCTTCGGCATGCTCGGCGTCACGCTGTTCGGCTTGATGCTGACCCCTGTGTTCTATGTAGTGCTGCGTACGCTGGCGGGTGGAACGATTCACGTCGCGCAGAAGGATTCGCCGCACTACGGCGCGCCGGTGACGGACGCCTGAGGAGAAAACAATAATGAAACGCTTTGAATCTTTGAGTGGGTGGGGCCGGGCGGCTACCAGCGGTTTGCTGGTCGCGTTGCTCGCCGCCTGCTCCGTGGAACCCACGTACAAGCGGCCGGAAGTGGATACGCCGGTGGCGTTCAAGGAAGCGCCGGCTGCTTCGGCGCCGTCGGCTGCGTCGGGTGCAATATCGGGTGCAGCGGCGCAGGAGAACGGCACGTGGAAGCAGGCCCAGCCCGCGGACGACGCGCATCGCGGCGAATGGTGGACGATTTTCGGCGACGCGCAACTCAATGCGCTCGAAGAGCAGGCGGCCGCCGCCAATCAGGATCTGAAGGCGGCCGCGGCGCGCGTTCAGCAGGCGCGGGCGGTGACGCAGGCGGCGAAGTCCGACTGGTTCCCGAAGCTCGACGCGGGCTTCGGCCCGACCCGCGAGCGTGCCTCCGCGGCATCGCAATTCCAGCCGGATAGCGCGGGCGGCACGAACGGCACGATCTGGCGCGCGCAAGTCGGCGCGTCGTACGAAGCGGATCTGTTCGGGCGGGTCGGCTCAAACGTGAACGCGTCGCGTGCGGACGAGCAGCAAAGCGAGGCGCTGTTCCGTTCCGTGCAACTCTCGTTGCAGGCGGACGTCGCGCAGAACTACTTCCAGTTGCGTGAGCTGGATACGGATCAGGATCTGTACCGCCGTACCGTGGCGCTGCGCGAAGATACGTTGAAACTCGTCGAGCGGCGTTTCAGGGAAGGCGATATCGGCGAGCTGGATGTGTCGCGGGCTCGCAATGAACTCGCGAGTGCGCGAGCGGATGCCGTTGGCGTGGCGCGTCAGCGCGCGGCGTCGGAGCACAGCCTTGCGATTCTGCTCGGCAAGCCGCCGGCGGATTTCTCGTTCGCGGAAGCGCCGCTCGCTCCCGTGACGGTGCGTGTGCCGCCAGGTCTGCCCTCGGCATTGCTTGAACGCCGGCCGGATATTTCGGCGGCGGAACGCGCGATGCAGGCCGCGAATGCGCGAGTCGGTCTTGCCAAATCGGCGTTCTTCCCGAAGCTCGATATCACCGGCGCGGCTGGTTTTGAATCGGCGACGCTCGGCAATCTTTTCATGTGGTCGAGCCGCGCGTTCATTCTCGGGCCGTTTGCGGGCACGGCGTTGACGCTGCCTTTGTTCGACGGCGGCCGCCGCAAGGCGAACCTCGCGCAGGCCCGTTCGAAGTATGACGAGGACGTGGCGCAGTATCGTCAGCAGGTGCTGGTGGCATTCCGTGAGGTCGAAGACAACCTGGCCGATCTGCGCCTGCTCGACGATCAGATGCGCGAGCAGAACGATGCAGTGCAGGCATCGCAACGGGCGGCGCATCTGTCGCGTACGCAGTACACGGAAGGTGCGGTCAGCTACCTGGACGTGATCGACGGCGAACGGCAGGTGCTGATTTCGCAACTGCAGGCGAGCCATTTGTCGGGCACGCAAGCGGTGGCGACGGTTAATCTGATTCGCGCGCTGGGCGGTGGTTGGAGTGGGGACGGGGCGGCCGACACGGCGGTGGGCGCCGTCGCGCCGGCTTCGGCTTCGGTGGCTGCCGCGGCTCCTGTGGCCGCTTCCGTGCAGCAGGTGGCGAAGCGGTAGGGTAGCCGAAGCAGGAACGAGTGGTAGACGCCGGGTCGCGCGAAAGCGCGGCCCGGCTTTTTTTGCCCAAATCATTTTTCCCGCTTTCCTTTCGAAAATCCCTTCGTAGACCGCCGCATTTCCGCCCTCTATGATGAGCCGCACCTCATCTGGAGAGAGGCGATGATCTGTCCGACCTTCCGCTGTCCGCGCTGAGCGAATGCGCGTCCTGTCGCCGCCACGCGAGGGCTGAGCCGCGCGTCGCGGAATTCAGTTGCCTGATGAGTCCGGCATGCCGGTTCCTGGCCCGAAGCAAGTCCGTAACGCTTTGGCGACCCGGAGGCGCATGCCGGTGGATCGGCTCGCCAAGAATCAACACCACGCCCCAATCCCAAGAGTTCACCATGCGCATCTTTCTATCCAACGTGCGGCACTTTTTCTACACGTCGGCTATCTCGCTGATCAGCGCTTTCGGTCTGACGCTCGCATTGCAAGCCACGCCTGTTTCAGCGGCCGACACGTCCACGCTGAAAATCGGCACCGCGACCAGCCCGCAAATCGAAGCGCTCAAAATCGCCGCGCACGAAGCCAAAGAGCAGGGACTCGACGTGAAGATCATCGAGTTCACCGACTGGAACACGCCGAATGCGGCGCTCGCCAACAAGGATATCGACGTCAACTACTTCCAGCACATTCCGTTTCTGGAGAATGCGAAGAAGCAGGGCGGTTATAACTTTGTCGCCATCGCGCCCGGCACGATCATGAAAATCGGCCTGTATTCGAAGAAGATCAAACGCTTCGACGAACTGAAAGACGGCGCCACGGTTGCGATTGCCAACGATCCGGTCAACGGTGGCCGCGGTCTGTTGCTGCTGCAACGAGCCGGTCTCATCAAGCTGAAGCCGGGCATCGACTATCGCGCGACGACGCTCGACATTACCGACAACCCGAAGCATCTGAAGATAGTCCAGTTGGAAGCGTCGCAACTGGCGCGCTCGCTCGACGACGTCGATCTCGCACAGGGTTACCCGAGCTTCATCAAGCTCGCGGGCACCACCGATCCGAATAGCGCGCTGCTGTTCGACGGCCTCGAAAACAAAAACTACGCGATCCAATGGGTGGTTCGTCCGGAAAGCGTGAACGACCCGCGTATCCGCAAGTTCATCTCGATCTATCAGCATTCGCCTGCGGTGCGCGCCGCGCTCGACAAGGCCTTCGGCAATCTCTACGCCGTCGCCTGGTAACGCGCACCGTCATGCGTGGACCGTTCGAAGACGACGATCCCGCGTCGGCGCCGCGCAAGACGCGGTTCAGGGGCGAGCTTGCCCGGCTGTGCGGCGTGCATGCCGGCGCACAGCCTCGGCGCGCGATACAAACCGCTGCGCTGGCCATTGCGAAAGCCTGAAAGGAGCTAAATCATGGGCAATCTTTTCGACGCGCCGCAGTTCATCGAAGACGCGCCGTCTCTCGCTGTGCATGCGGGTTCGCACGCAGCGGCGACGCAACCCGCCGTGATATTCGACAACGTCGGCAAGGTGTTCGCCAACACGCGCGGCGTGCCGACCGCGGCGCTCGCCAACGTCACGTTGAACGTGGCGCGGGGCGAAGTGTTCGGCATTATCGGACGCAGCGGCGCGGGCAAGTCGACGCTGCTGCGACTCGTCAACGGCCTGGAGAAGCCGAGTTCAGGCGCGGTGCGCGTGAACGGCGTCAGTGTCGGCGAACTCGACGAGCGCGGACTGGTCACGTTGCGCCGACGTATCGGCATGGTGTTCCAGCACTTCAATCTGCTTTCCGCAAAGACGGTACGCGAGAACATTGCACTGCCGCTGAAAATCGCCGGTGTGCCGAAGGCGGTCATCGAGAAAAAGGTCGATGCATTGCTGGAACTGGTGGGCCTCTCCGCCAAGCGCGATGCTTATCCGGCGAGCCTGTCGGGTGGTCAGAAGCAGCGAGTCGGCATTGCGCGCGCGCTGGTCACCGACCCGGATATTCTGCTGTGCGATGAAGCCACCTCCGCACTGGATCCGGAAACGACGCAAGCCATCCTCGCGTTGCTACGCGATATCAATCAGCGCCTGAACCTGACCGTCGTATTGATCACGCACGAAATGCAGGTGATTCGCGAGGTCTGCGATACCGTTGCCGTGATCGAGCGTGGCGAAGTGGTGGAGACCGGCCCCGTGTGGCGCGTGTTCGGCGATCCGCAACATGACGCGACACGGGCGCTGTTGCGCACCTTGGTGCACGACTTGCCGGCGGATCTCGCCGAACGTGTCAAGCCATTGCACGACATCGCGCAAGCGGATGCGCGGATTCTGCTGGACGTGCGTTTCACCGGCGTCGACGCGCGCGAGCCGGATCTCGGCGGTCTGGCGTCGGCGTTGAGTGCGGACGGCGGGCGCGTGAGTTTCTTGCATGGCGGCATCGACCGGATTCAGGGGCATGCGCAGGGGCGCCTCGTGGTGTCAGCGCAGGTGCGTGCGAATGCGGACACCACGGTGCAACAGCAGATCGCGACGTTGCTCGACCGCGCACGCCGCTATGCGAACCATGTCGAGGTATTGGGCTATGTCTGAGTTGTGGCTTTCCGAACTCGCCGATGCGATTCGCGACACCATCGTCATGGTCGGCGTGTCGGCCTTTATCGCGGCGCTGGTCGGCATTCCGCTGGCGCTGGTGCTGGTCACCACGACACGCGGCGGTATCTTCGAGAAGCGGGCGGTGAATAGCACGCTCGGCGCGCTCGTCAATGCGTTCCGCTCCACGCCGTTCATCATTTTGCTGGTCGCCTTGCTGCCGCTCACGCGTTTGCTGATCGGCACGACGATCGGCGTGTGGGCCGCGATCGTGCCGCTCAGCATCGCGGCGATTCCGTTTTTCGCGCGCGTGGCGGAGGTGAGTTTGCGTGAAGTGGATCGCGGTCTGATCGAAGCTGCGCAGGCCATGGGTGCGCAGCGCCGGCACATCATCCGGCATGTGCTCCTGCCTGAGGCGCTGCCGGGCATCCTGGGCGGCTTCACCATCACCGTGGTGGCGATGATCGGTTCGTCGGCGATGGCGGGCGCGGTCGGCGCTGGCGGTCTTGGCGATCTGGCGATTCGCTATGGCTACCAGCGGTTCGATACGACCGTGATGGTGACGGTGATCGTACTGCTGATCGTGATCGTTACGGCGGTGCAGTTCGTCGGCGATCGATTCGTGCGGCGGCTCGCGCAGCGAGCTTGATCGCACATGATCGGTTGATCCGTTCTGCTCCGTTGTGCCGTCCTGCGGCTATTTGCATGAAGAATAGCCGCGCACGTTTCCGTCATCCGCATCAACAACGCCTATCATGCTAGCTAAAGCATTGAGCGCCGCGGGCGTTCTGCCTATCACCGCTCGCCGAAAAACTTTTCACTTGGAAATTGCATGAACGATCCTCGTCATGCCGACGCGTTACAAACGCCTCAGGCATCCGCTGCGCCGGTGGTGCGCGATCTCGCGAGTTTGCTCGACGCGTTGCACGCCACTGCCGCGCAGCGCGATCTCGACGGCGGCCACGCCGCACAGGAAAAACAATGGATCGCCGACGCGGGGCTGCTCACGCTCGCGGTGCCGCGCGAATTCGGCGGCCTCGGCGCGCGTTGGCCCGACATCTACGAGACGGTTCGCAAGATTGCGCGGGTGGACAGCGCGCTCGCGCATCTGCTGGGCTTTACGTGCTTGCAGGTGGTCAGCGTCAATGTATGGGGCAGTCCCGAACAACGTGCCCGCTATCTGAGCGGCACCGTCGAAAACCGATGGTGGTGGGGCAATGCCGTCAATCCGCTCGACACGCGACTCGTTGCGAGCGCAACCAGCGACGGCGGCTATCTGCTCGATGGCCAGAAGGGCTTTTGCTCCGGCACGCGCGGCTCGCAGATGATGACCGTTTCCGCACATAATCCGGTCACCGGCACCCCGGTGTTCGGCGTCGTGCCGACCACGCGGGAAGGCATCACCGTTCACGAAGACTGGAATCCGATCGGCCAGCGGCAGACCGACAGCGGCAGCGTGTCCTTCGTGCGCGTCAAGGTCGAACCGGACGAAGTGATGGTGCGGCCCGACACGCCGTACGCCAGTTTGCGCACGCTGATCTCGCAGTTGGTGCTGACCAATCTGTTCGTGGGCATCGCACAGGGCGCGCTCGACGAAGCACGGGCCTACGTCACGCGACACGGCAAGGCGTGGATCTATTCGGGCGTCGACAAAGCGACCGACGATCCCTACCTGATCCAGCGTTTCGGCGAGATGCGCCTGCAAGCGGTGAGCGCCGAAGCGCTGACCACGCGCGCCGCCTGGCTGCTCGAAGACGCCTGGCAACAAGGTCCGGCGCTTTCCGCGGAGGCTCGCGCGCAGGTTGCGCTCGCCACCTCGGAGGCAAAGATCGTCGCGCATCGCGCCGCGCTCGACGTCAGCGAGCAACTCTTCGACGCCTGTGGCGCCCGCGCCACGCACGCGCCGCTCGCGCTCGACCGTTTCTGGCGCAACGCCCGCGTGCATACGCTGCATGATCCGCTCGACTATCGCGTGCGCGACGTTGGCCGCTACGCGCTCACCGGCGCGTTGCCGGAGGTTTCTTTGTACACTTGAGGCGGTTCGCGGCGGCCTGTACGATGCGCCGTGGTTTATCCCCTTCAAGAGGCTCCCGGATTGCAGTTCAAACTACCGACCACCGCAACGGCGCCGTTTTGCCCATCCGAAGTGCAAGGCTCGGTGGCCGTTTCGCAAGGCGCGCCGTTCTGGAAGAAGATTCTGCAATTCGCGGGCCCTGGCCTGCTGGTGTCGATCGGCTATATGGACCCGGGCAACTGGGCCACCGACATCGAAGCCGGATCGCGCTATGGCTACAGCCTGCTGTTCGTCGTCATGCTGTCGAGTCTCGCGGCGATGGCGCTGCAATGCCTGAGCATGCGTCTTGGCATTGCGACCGGGCGCGACCTCGCCGAGTTGTCGAGAACGCGCTATTCGCCGGCCGTCGCGCGTTTTCAGTGGCTGCTCGCTGAACTGTCGATCGTGGCCTGCGATCTGGCCGAAGTGCTTGGCGGCGCGCTCGCTTTCCATCTGCTCTTTAAATGCTCGTTGACCACCGGCGTGCTGCTGACCGCGTTCGATACGCTGATCGTGCTCGGCCTGAAGGGCAAGAATTTCCGCGATCTCGAAGCGATCATGCTCGGCCTCATCGCGACGATCGGCGTCGGCTACATCATCGAGCTCGCGCTGGTGCAGCCGCACTGGCCGTCGGTCGCGCAGGGACTGGTTCCGTCGTGGCAGGCGTTGAGTTCGCGCGAGCCTATGTATCTGGCGATCGGCATTCTCGGCGCGACGGTCATGCCGCATAACCTTTATCTGCATTCGTCGATCGTGCAGACGCGCGCGGTGAAGCGCGATCCCGCCAGCATCCGGTCGGCGATCGGCATGTCGCGCATCGATACGATCGTCTCGCTGATGCTCGCGCTGCTGATCAACATGGCGATCCTGATTCTGGCCGCCGCTGCGTTCCATGCCACCGGCCACAATCAGGTCACCGAAATCGAAGACGCCTACAAGCTGCTCGCGCCTATCGTCGGCACGGGTTTCGCTGCGGTGTTGTTCGCCGTGACCTTGCTCGCCTCGGGACAAAGCTCGACCTTTACCGGCACGGTGGCGGGGCAGGTCATCATGGAAGGCTTCCTGAAGCTGAAGATTCCCTGCTGGCAACGGCGCTTCATTACGCGCGCACTCGCTTTGATCCCCGCGCTGATCGGCGTGCAGATGATGGGCAACGGCGCCGTCGGCAAGCTGCTGGTCGCAAGTCAGGTCGTGCTGAGCCTGCAATTGCCGTTCGCGCTTTATCCGCTGATTCGGATGACCAACGACCGTTCGCTGATGGGCGAATTCGCCAACACGTTGCTGACCCGCTGCGTCGCGTGGATGCTGTTCGTGGTGATCAGCGCGGCGAACCTTTGGCTGGTGGTGCAGACGGTGGGCCTGGCCGGATGAGCCGGCCTCGCGCCGCTTGAGCGGCGCGATTAGGACGAAAAAAAGTCCGCTCATGCGGACTTTTTCTTTCGGGCTTCGGATCGAGTCGGGCCGGACCAGCCCTCGTCGAGTCCGAGTCAATCGAGCTCAGGCAGCTTGTGCGATCTGCGCTGCATCGAGCGCTTCCTGTTCCTGGCGAGCGGCGGCGGCCTTCTTCGTCTTGCCGGCACGCGACGGCGGCTGGCATGCGCCACACACCACGTTGTGCTGCAGATCGTGTTTGTGCGCCACGAACTTGCCGGTGCAACGGCAGCATTTGGTCAATTGCAGAATGTCGGCGTCGAAGAAACGCACCAGCGTCCACGCACGCGTCAAGTCCAGCACCGGTTCGGTCTCGCTGTGCTTGCAATGTTCCAGATACAGCCGATACCCCTTGGTCAGCGCATCCAGATGCGAGCAGCGGGCTTCGTTCTTCAGGAACAGGTACGTGTTGTAGAACAGCGACGCGTGAATGTTCGCCAGCCACGTCATATACCAGTCCGCCGAAAAGGGCAGCATGCCCTTGGGCGGCGATACGCCTTTGACCTCGCGGTACAGGCGGATCATGCGGTCGCGCGAGAGCGTCAATTCACTCTCGAGCACTTGCATGCGCGCGCCGAGTTCGATCAGTGCGATGGCGCGGAATACTTCTTGTGCGTCTTCCGTCAGGCTACGCTTGAGCATGGCAGTCACCCCGGTCAAGCGAACTGTTCAGCAGGCTGGCCTGCAAGCAGGATCGCCGCGTGAGTCGGTGCGACTGCGGCGTGTTTCGTCGTTTGCGTCAAAGCCGACAACATGGAGTGGTCGTTGAAGCGGAAGAAACACAAAAGCTGATCGGAAGCGGCCAGCTTGACGATCTGCGCGAGCGACAGCCCGGCAAGCAAATCAGCCAGTTCCGACGACAGTCCCAGCCGGAACATGCCGACCGGTTTGTCCTCGCGCAACATACGTTGCGCGAGCATGATGTAAGACAAGTTGATCTCGCGGATTGAATCCAGCGTCTCGCTGCTACGGTCCATTTTCTCTGTTTCCGAAGCCCCGAATTACGATGTCGGCATTTTTTGCCGTTATGTCTTTTGTGCCTCGCCGGAAACGTTGTCCTCCGGCTACTGTCACCACCTGATACAAGCGGCGACCTTTTGATACATGGCGTTACATTTCGTAACAGCTTGGGACGAATTGTATGAAGGGTAAAACAAGAAATCAATCCCTTCTCAAAAAAATGTCTCAAAAAGATACATCAATTTTCGGTAACTCTTTCACAGGGGCGTAATACACGATGCAAACCGAATTTTCCGCCACCCCGGATTTTTGTCTGATCCATGAAAACCCTTGTACTACGGGCTTTTCGCTCTTTCGTCTGAGCAAATAGGGCGGACCCATCAAGTGCCGGTAGTTCCCGGTCGAGTTAGAAAGGAAATAGAAAGCGAGGTCAATATAAAGTAATAAATTCCGCTCTTTGACGGTGCTTTGGGGACAAAACAGAGGTGTAACAGATTGGTGCGGCCCCAGTTACAAACGAGGCCGGATTTGTAACTTCTTGTGTAACTTCGCTCGGGTGGTGCGGTGGACACGCTCGACTTCGACGCGGAACGTCGGCCGCAGAGGTGCTGCTGAACGGCGGGGAAAGTGGCGCGGGCCGCCGCGCGGTCACGGCCTATTAGATAAGCAGGGCCATCAGATCGGCGTCGTGGAAGACCCCGCCGACATTCAGCGCTCCGACTTCGCAGCCATATTTGCGAAAGCCGAGCGACTCGTAAAGTTTCCTCGCGGCCTCGTTGCGGCTGCCGACTAATAACTGGATTTGCCGCAGGCCGTCCATACGCGAGGCCCGCCTCAGCAACTCCTTCAGCAAAGCGCGCCCGACGCCGCGGCCGGCAGCCTCCGGCGCGACATACATGCCGACCACGGCGGCCTTATGCCGCTGTTTGTCGCTCGGGATCCGGATCAGTCCAACCACGCCGATCAATGGTGTTCCTGCCGATGCGTAAGCGCCGAGCAAAAAGTCACCTTCGGCCGCACGCGAGCCGTCCAGCATTGCATTGTGTTGCGACGGACCTTTGGCAAGTGCTTCTTCGTAACTCTGGCCGAACGAATCCGGATGCGCTTTCAGTCCGCGCAGCCGCAGGTTGAAGTAGTCGTCGCGGTCGTCGGGACCGAGTTGGCGTACGAGTACAGCGTTCTCGCTCAAGTGTCTCTCCGTGTGGGGCCGGTGATTGAAAGGCTGAAAGACTCGATATCGAACTGCGACCTGTCTGTCACGGTCCAGGCTATGGTTGGCGTGCCGCCTCGGCGCACTGGCTCTCGCCGAAATCGCGCAACGCCGTAGCGGTTTGCGGGTCGGCCGGAAAGAACGCCTCGATCGCGAGTTCCGAGAGCGTCACGTCCACCGGCGTGCCGAACACGGTGGTCGTGCTGAAAAACGATAGCACGCCGATCGGCGTGCGCAGCCGCAGCGGTACTGCAATCTGGTTGACGGCGGTGTTGTCGTGCTCGGTCGCATCCGCGCCCGGCGGCGCGGGGTACGCCGCCAATTCGTCGCGCAGCGCGCTCAACGTGTCGTCCCCGCTCACGTCGATTTGCCGCTGAAGTCGCGCGAGTATGTGCTCGCGCCATGCATGCCAATTGACGATGGACGCAGCGATACCCTCCGGATGCAGGCTCAGGCGCAGTGCGTTGACCGGCGGCTTCAGCAGTTCCGGACTTGCGCCGTTCAGCAAAGGCGCAAGCGCGCCGTTCGCGGCAACGATGGTCCAGTGCCGGTCGATGGCAAGCGCCGGGTAGGGTTCGTGTCCTTTCAGCACCAACTCGACAGCCTCGCGTGCAGCGGCCAACTGCGGATCCGATAGCGGGCGTTCCCGGAACAGCGGTGCGTAGCCTGCGGCGACCAGCAGTGCATTGCGCGCGCGCAGCGGCACGTCGAGCCGTTCAGCAAGATGCATGACCATTTCCCGGCTCGGCACTGCGCGGCCTGATTCGACGAAGCTCAGATGCCGGGTCGAAATATCGGCTTCGGCGGCGAGCAGCAGTTGGCTCATTCTTCGACGCTGGCGCCATTCGCGCAGCAGGTCGCCGACCGTGCGGCTGGCCGCCGGCAAGTGTGGCGGGACTGGTTGCGCAAGGGAGAGTGTGTTCATGCCACCGATCATAGCCAAACCGCGCTAGCGATCCATTACCTCAGAGGTAATGGAATACCCCGCAATACCCCGGAATGCCATCTGCCACGCCTACGAAACTTCGGAAAGACGCGTGACACCGTAGTAAGCCGCGGCAAATCGACGAAACGGCAAAGCCGACAGAGCGGGACACCCGACTCAGACCGCCGCTACGCCTTCCGGTACCACGTTGAGTTTGACTCCGAGTGCACGCAGCAGTCTGAGCACCGTGTCCATACGCGGTTTGGAGCCGGGTGCAAGCGTTTTGTAGAGGCTTTCGCGGCCAAGTCCGGCATCTGCCGCGACCTTGGTGATGCCGCGCGCTTTGGCGATGTCGGCGATCGCGGCGAGCAGGACGTCGGCGTCGCCTTCTTCGAGCGCTGCGTTGAGATACTCGGCGATCATTTCCTCGCTATCGAGGTAATGCGACGCGTCGAAGCGTGCGGTTTTGATTCTGCTCATGACAGTTCCTTTCTGATTGCTGCCCACATTGTTTTGGCATGCTTGATATCGGCCGACTGGGTGGATTTGTCGCCACCGCATAGCAGGAGATAGATCATGCCTTTTTCACGCGCGAAGTAGACCCGATAGCCGGGGCCACAGTCGATGCGCATCTCGGACACACCTTCTTCAAGCAACTTGACGTCGCCGAAATGCCCGCGTTCCGCACGCCGGATACGCACGAGTATTTTCGCCCTGGCTCTTAAATCGGAGAGCCGTGCAAGCCAGGTGTCGAACTCCTCGGTGCGGTTGATCGTGTACTCAGGTGGTGAACCGATCTGTCGAGAAGTGTATCCGTGTAGATACGATCTTGCAAGTGTAAAAACCATATTGAAAAAGCGCCCCCGTGCCCGTGTTTGTTGAGTGCGTCACAAGCCGCGCGCCGGCGCCGCGCAGCCCCCATTGCCACACGAGATTAGCGGCTGCCGCCGCGGCTGACGACTCGGCCGGATGGCCAATCCGGCGCTCGACGCAATGCGCTCGCGCCGCAGCGCAAGACTGCTTACCTCTCAGGTAATCGACGCAGCCGGAAACGCCCGCCCCAGCTAGAGCGTCTGGAATTCGTCTGGAATTCGTCTGGAATTTTCAACCGGCAAGCTTGACTTCGACCCATTCGGCGCCGCGCACGTCTCGGTACATTGCGGTCATGCTGGCACTCTTGTGACCGAGAATTGCTTGGGCGAATTCGGGGCTGTATTGCTCCGAGTAGAGCCGCGCGGCGAGACTGCGCAGCTCGTGAAAGGTGGGCGGCGTCTTGCCTTCTTCCCACGTGATTTCCGACGCCTCCCGAGCGCGAGCGAAGGCACGCGTCAGCGCGTTGACTTCCAGTGCGTCGCCGGGCTTTATCTGGCCATGCCGCCTGACGTGATGCAGCATGGGCTTGGATATGATCGAGTCTCGGCATCGCCTGATAACCTCCTCGAGCGACAACCCGAGGGCATCAAGGCGCACGCCGACCGGTATGCGAAGCTTCACGCCAGTCTTCTTCTGGGTGACGAATAGAAACCCGTCCTTAACGTCGGAAAACAGCATCGACGCGACATCCTCCCGGCGTTGCGCGGTCAGCATCGCCAATTCCATGCAGCGAGCGGCCCACGGCACATCCTGCTGTGCAACCTCATATATTTTCCGGAACTGATCCAACGTCAGGCGCGAGCGCTCTACCTCAAAGCCTGGAACCCGAGTAACGGTCACCGGGTTCTTCCCTGTTTCAATAAGGCCTCGCGTCTCTGCCTCGCGCATCATGTCGGCGAGCGTCTTTCGTACCAGCCCGGCCATCTGGGCGCCGCGCGCCGCAGTTGCATGTTTGATGAATTCAGACACTTCCGCAGTGTTGATCTCGCGAAGGTGCTTACCAACAAATGGGGCCGTGCGTACGGCGCGGATGCCCGACTTCACTGTTTTGATTGTGGCCGGCGTGCCGTTGCGCGTATCGATGTAGATCTGCTCGTATTCAGTAGCCCATGCGTCGAGTGTCTTGCCGGCTGGCTCCAATATCTTTTGGGCGAGCGAGATATTGCCGCGGCGCTTTTCGACCGCCAGATTCGCGGCGCGCGCTTCCGCGAACGCGCGCGCCTGGTCACGCCCTAGTCCGTGGTCCTGTTTTGTGCCCGGATCGCGCCAGTAGAAGTAACCGGCGCCATTCTGGTTAAGGTGATCCGGCCAGTTGCGGCGCTTTGCCTCGCGACGCCTAGCGGCCATTGCCTAGCCTCCGCGACATCTCGCCGGCATCGTCGCAATACACCGCGTCCGGCTCAACGAAATAGCGGCCGCCGCATTTGATCGGCTGCGGCACGATACGGCCATTTCGGCGCCAGTTCAAAAGTGTGTTGCGATGCGGCTTGGCGTCACCGAACAGGCGTTCCGCCCACGCTTCAAGCGTCATCAGTTTTGGCAGTTCGACGACCTTCATCAGATCCTCCAGTGTTTGCGCGTGGTTTCAATCATTCGTTGTACCGCTTCGGTCATCTATCGCCTGCCGGGTAGATGAAGTTCGGGTCGGTCGCCCACATCTTGTGCTGTGCCTCGGCTTCACCGGCGTCGATCTTGGCCTTCAATCGCTGGGCTGCATCGCAGAGGCGGTTGTATGCCTCGACGGTGCCCATCTGCGTTTCAAGGTCGCGCACCGTGCTTAGCAGACCCCACTCGCACGGCCGCATGATTCGGCGTGGCGCCGGACGTTCGCTCGTGCCCTTGACGGGCAACTGTTCGATGTTGCTCATTTTTTCTGTTCCGATGAAAGAGCGCGCACCATGCTTGCCGCTACAAGCCAGTAATTGTGATCGCGGGTTCGGCCATGCTCGGTTTCGAACCTTTTGGCTATTTCCTCCAGCGCCGCGCGGCGGGATGCTTTCCATACCGTCCACGCATCGGCGACGCCCGGTGCTGCGGCGTAGTCTTGGCCGTATTCGGTGAGCAGTTTCTTGGCGAAGTCACGATGATTTTCCGGCACATCTTTCAACCACCACGCCTCAAACTTTTCTCGCTCAGTCATTGATCACCTCCAGCGGCAAAATAGGCGAGAAGTGCGGCCACAATGGACGTTCCGAGCACGCCTCCTATCGTCAGGACGAATGCTCCGTCTCCTTGGGTTGCGGTGGCATAGCCGACTGAGCCAGCAGCTATCCCGGTCATGGCGCAAATGGCAGCTTGCGCAAATGGCGTAGTTGAAGTCATTCTGTCTCTCCGCTTGCCGGACGCGCGACGGTCATAGTGTTCATGTTCACTCCCACGCATCAATTACAAATTTCCCAAAAACGCCGCGGAACGTTCCGAGCCCGATAGCCAAACCACCTTCCTCAACCAAGTTACGGATTTCCTGCTCTTTGATCTCCTTGTTCGGATGGATGTCCAAAGTGAACTCAATAGACCAAGGCATAGGAAGCACCGGCCGCTCCTTTGGGTTCGGGATGCCCTTGTCGAGACGCGCTACGGAGCGGTGCAAATAGATACCCGTCTGAGGTTCACGGTCATCCTCAAACTTGCCGACGCGGATCGGTACGCCATCGCGCAGAATGGGCACGTAGTTGGGGTTATTCGGATGGCCGTTGACGCTGGTGAAGCTCAGACAGGCATTCGCGATGTCCTTATAGGCTCGCTTGTCCCTCAACCGCTTCGGTGCGCTGTTCGTGTTGTGCGCTGTTAGAAACGACACAATATTGATGGCCGGTAGACATAAAATGTCCGTGCCTGGCACCTGATAAATCTTCTGATGCCATTCCAGCTTCGTCTTGTTGTCGCCGGCGTACCGGTCGAACATGATGTCCCTGATTCCCCGGAGCACTACCGTCCGAGTTACCTTGTCCAGCCTCGTATCCGATTTCGTCGTTACCGTCATTTCCATTCTCCATTTCGAAACCCTCGCCATGTGTCTCGGGAAGGGGACTGTTTCCAATCCCCAACCCGCCACACACTGCTGTGGCACCTCGCCTCGCCGTGCCCTGCCGCGCATCGCCCAGCCCTGCCGGGCCTTTCCGCGCCGGTAGGTGGTAATGCGAAGTACAACGCTCTAAATCGATTTACTTGTCCTGGCCCCGCTCGTCCAGCACCACGGCAGTCGGAGAGGGCTGCGGGGCGGTATAAAGCGCCTCACCAGTTGGCTCGCCGTTCACGCCTTCGAAACGATCGTCTGCGTCACGATAAGCCCATATATCCCCGGACCCGGAAAGATTCGGTGCCCGCCACGCCACCGGCACCGCCGATTGCGCTGGCGCGGCAGCGAGCAGGGCGCGGGCGAACGCACGAATTTTCGTTAGTGTATTGAGGCCATGGAAAATCGTCTCTTCCCCGCGCTTGACATAGATTCTGTGTTCGCGTGCAAGCGCGTCAATCTGTTCATCAGTCAGTGAGGTCATATCCAATCCTTCGGGCTGGGTGGCGGTCATGACAGACTGCCGTCGATAATGTCGTGAGCTAGGCGCGTTGTCTCTTCCGCTATGGTGCTCTCATAATCAGCTTTAGCCGCTGCATGACGTATCTTTTTGTATTTCTTTATAATTTTGACTACGAGGATAAGTGGCACTTGGTATTCTCTTGCCACTGCCTCATAAAGGTCTTTTTGTTTCATGACTGGTCACCGGTAGATGGGGCGGCACGGTAACGAGTCGGCTCATGCCCGATCGCTTTGCGCAGCCGGTCGACCTTACTGGCGTCATTGGTCCATGCACGGATAAACCTCTCACCATCGCTGCCATATACTGGCTTGGGCTCGGCGAACCAAACGTAGATGTCCGGAGCCCGCACCGCCTCTGCCTGCACTTGGGCGGGGGAGCGGCTCAGCATGAACCGGATACGCGATTCAATGTTTGATGACCATTCTTCTTGAGGTCGTGTCATGCAGATGCCCTTAATCATCAGGGCGCATGCTTTAATTTCGGCGTCGCTCAGCGGCACTGCATCTTTAGTGGTATCGCTCATGATGTTGTCCTATTCGATTGCTTCGCGCGCTGCGCGGATGATTAGGCGGCGAACAGATCGCCCTGGGCGGCGGCGATCCGCTGCTGCTCAGTGACGAACTCAAGTTCATGGGAAATGCGCGCGCGGGCGATCTCGACGTATTCCGGCGTCATGTCGATCCCGATAAAACGGAACCCTTCGCGCATTGCGGCCTTGCCAGTGCTCCCCGATCCCATGAACGGGTCCAGCACCAAGCCGCCTTGCGGCGTCACTAGGCGGCAGAGGTACGCCATCAGATCGGTTGGCTTGACTGTCGGATGAGTGTTGCCTCTCAGCTCACCAGAAGCCGCTGCGACTTCATAGTCGCGCATCGTCGAGCCTTTCTTGAACTGCGGACCCGGGTTTTCAAGCCCTTCATTCCTATCCGCGCGCGAGGCCTTCGCACAGTAGAAGAACCGAGCGGCGGACCCACTATCGAGCCGGCGCGCACCGGGCTTCATGGCGAAGTTCGTTCCGCCAACAGTGGAATAGGTCGCGTTCGCGGAAGCCTCGCCGTCGCGGCCGTTGCCGCGTGCCATGGCGCCATAGACGTTCTGGGTTTTCCTGCTGCTGCTGCTGCTGCTGCTGCTCGCGTCCGCAAGTTGGCCGGGCGCGTCAGGGAATTGCTCGAGTACTTCTGGCGAACCGTCGTGAATCACGTTCGCTGGCCAACGGCCTACTTTCATCTCGCCGCGGAACTCGACGTCCTGTTTCCAGTTGCCATCGGCGACAACCGACGCGCCCGGCGCAAAGCGCTTCACGACGTATTCGCCGCCTTGAGCATCGTCGGCGTGCACGCGGCAGGCATCAATATTCAATGCGCCGGTACCGTGCAGTTCGACATTCGCCGCGACGGTGCCGATCAGCGGCTTGCGCGCCATACAGATGGGTTCGTGCGACGGCTTGAGCGCCGATCCCCAGCCGTCCCAATCCCCGTCGAGATTTTTTGACTTCGGGAATCCGCTGCCATAGATCCACATGATCTGGTCGCGAATCTCGAAACCGGCATCCTCGATCGCACAAGTCATGCGGTGATACGTGCGCGACCCAGCAAACGCGAGCAGATGACCGCCGGGCTTGAGTACACGCAGGCACTCTGACCACATCTCGACCCGGTGCGCGATGTCGCCGCCATCCCATACTTTGCCCATGAATCCCTTGTCGCCGATGCGGTGCCGTCCGTGCGGCATGTCGGGATTGTTCGTGCGTGCGTGACCGCCACGCGAAACTTGCGTCAGGTGGTACGGCGGGTCGGTAACGATGGCATCGATCGACGCATCACCCAGCGATCGCATCACTTCCATGCAGTCACCGGTGTGAAGCTCGAATCTTTGCTGTTGCTCGCCCATACTCGCCTCAATAGAAGGGTTTATTCGTGTGGCGCATAAACGCCGTTTATTCGTTTGGCAGATATGCCTAGAAGGGCACGTCGTCGTCTTCGGGCGTCGACTCGGTGCGCGGCAGATTCCGCAGCCTCGGCACGGCCTTCACGCGGATGCGGATCAGGTCTTTTCCTTGGAGGTCGGCGCATTCGCTAAGAGCAATGAACGCCTTGTATCGGGCTTTGCTGCGTGTGCTAGCTGTCTCGGTGAACCACGCATCCGATTCCCATTCGTCTCGCCAGGGCGCAAGACACTTCCATTCGCGCAGCGCCGGAACATCCACGATGTCGCCGTAGACGACCTTGTCCGTTGGGTGATAGCGGCGTTCTTCCTCGCTCTTGTCGCCGTCAATTACGACGCACAGGTAATGGCCATCGGCGCCGACGATCACGCCGCGCTCGCCGTAGCAGGTCACTTGGCGGCCACGCTCAGCGGGCACGCCGTAGTACTTCTGGATGTAATCAAAGCTCACTTGCGCCTCCATGCATGCAACAAACCAAGACCCACACCCACCGCTATCGCGCCTAATACGGCGAGAGCGAACATTAGGTAGCCGGTCATTTACGTGACTCGCTTGAACTCGACGACCCAGACCCACGAATTTGCGTTCCAGTCGGAACCCGGCGCGGCGAGGCTGTCCCAAAGCGTGCGGAATGATTCGCGCGCGCTCAGACAGATCAGTGCGTCGCAGTCGGCGGTCGACTCCAGATAGTTTTTCCAGTACTCGCCTTCATTGCGCAGACTCTCGACGCCCTCAGCGGCCGCATCGGCTTCGCTGATGTCCTGCAACCGCTCGACGCGAACGCCGGTGACTTCGAGCGTGATGCGCGACGCCCAGCGCGGCATGTGGATGGACGGTGTCCAGCCGCGGCTCTCGGTCTGATCGAGCGTTTGATAAAGGCGCTCGGTGATGTCGGCCTCATGCCGTCCGTCGTCGGCCTTGTAGGCGATGCCGGCATAGAAGCGCTCTCGACCGTTCTGGAATGTCTCGACGCCGAGGCGATTGACGTCATGCGTCTCGCGCACCCACAGACGGTCACCGGGCTCGCCAAACGGGCACGTGATCGGTTGAGGGGCGGCCCAAGGAGGATCGAAGGTTTCGCGCTCGGAAAAGATCGCGCTGGCCGGGTGAATCCCTCCAGATCCGCTCGGGCAGGAAGGGTGGTAATGCCCGCTGCGAGCGCTTGGCCACGGCTGCGGCTTCACGATGCGCCGCGTCTGAGTCTTGCTGCCGTCGAGCAAAGCGCGCACCATCGGGCCGCTGAAGAGGATCGGACGTTCTTTGATGCTCATTTGCTGCCTCGATAAGTTTTTGTCAGTTGCCGATTGACGGCGTGTCCGCGACGGCGCACTGCGTTCGCCAGCTTCGCGCGGTCTAGGTGGCTGCTAGGCGCCTGTCCCAGCAGACCAAAATAGCTGTTCGACACTGCGAGAAAATCGTCTGAATCGACCGCGGCTACTCGGCGAGTCGCCTCATTGACCGTGCGGCGCCGCGTCGAGCGGCTCCACGGTTTGATAACGTGTCCAACAAAATCGATGCCGCGCGCGATCGGCTGCAAGATCGTTTTCTTCGGATTGATCTGCACGCCCAGACGCTCCGGAAGAAACGCGGTGACGTCGGCCAGTACCGCGTTCAGCCACGCCGGCGACTCATGGAGGAAAATAAAGTCATCCACGTACCGGACGTATTGCCGGGCGCCGAGCAGGTGCTTCGCTCGCTGGTCGAGCACGTCGAGATAGACGTTGGCGAAGAACTGGCTCGACAGGTTGCCGATCGGCAACCCACGATCTGTGGTCTGCTCCATCAAGCGTTTGTGCTGCGGAACGCGTTCGAGCGAAGCGCGATCGCCCCGGAATTCGAAGTCGGTGCGTGGATCGTGCATCAGCACGAGCTCGGTCAACTCGGCCCAGAACGGCTCGCGGATCCTCGTCAGCAACAGGTCCAATACGATCTGCTTGTCGATGCTGACGAAGAAGTTCGCGAGGTCGCACTTCAGGTAATACGCGGACCGCGACCAGTTCTGCGTGATTGAGCGCACCTTTGCTTCGAGGCGTCGTGCGGCATATAGCGTGCCGCGGCCCGGGATGCAAGCGCACGAGTCCGCAATGAACGAGCGCTCGAAGCGAGGTCCGATCTTGTTGTAAATCAGGTGATGCACAATGCGATCGCGAAACGCGGCCGCCCATACTTCGCGCGGCTTCGGTCGCGTGATGACGAAACACTTCGAGCGGCCCGGCAAATAGCTTCCGTCGACCAGCTCGTCGTAGAGCCTTCTCAGATTGCGCTCGAGCCGAAGCTCGAACGCGAGTGCAGCATTGCTGTTGCGCTTCGTGCGCCGGCAGTCGAGATATGCCTCGACGAGTTCGGCAAACGAAAGCGGTTCTCGATCTGCGGACGGCGCGGGCGCGGAACTCGTTGTTCTGGTGGTTGTAGTTCTGATTGCCGTTGTTGAAGTTCTGATACCAGGCCCAGCCGGAAATATCGTGCTATCTACGTCGCCCGACCGATTGCTCAGTGGGGAAACTGCGCCAGACCGTGCCGCACACCGGCGGCCGGTATCTGCGATGCGCATGGCGGTGGCCTTGTGAGCCAGCGGCACGACCAGATTGATTGATCGCTCAGTCATGGCGGCCTTGACCTCCACGAAGCGGGCGATGTGCGGCGTTCTTCCACCCGTTAGCCTGCTTTCCGATGCTGGTCGTCTGTTCAACGGATCCGGCATATGCGGCGCGCGAGATGAGGCGCTTGTCCATACCAAGACGCAAGAGCAACTCGATCACCTGAAGGCGTTCGAGCAACTCTGTCAGGTGCATCGACTTGTCGACTGCCACATTCGCGCGAAACACCAGAACCATGATCTCGATGCATTCCGCACTGATCTTCTCGCCAATAGAGCGCTTGAAGTCGCGCGGCATGTTCTTGACCATGTCGGTGACGCTATCGAGCAACGCGTAGGCTGCTCGATAAATCGGGAGTTGGGTGTGTAGGGCCACGGTGATTTAAATAGTCAAATTACTGAAGGAATAAATCTGCGGACGGCGCGGGCGCGGAACTCGTTGCCCTGGGGGTAGTAGCGCTGACCGCCGTCGTCGAAGTACTGAAACCAGGCCCAGCCGGACTCAGTTTCGTGCTGTTCGGCCGACCAGTACGCCCGCTCTTCGAACTCGCTTTTCAGGTTTGCAAAAAGCAACGACTGCTCGCGTCGCGTCGGCAGTTCGCCACCTTGTTCAGTAGCCCATGCCTTGGCGTCTTGCCACGAGACATCGTCGACATCGCCGGGAAGCAAAATCAGGTGGTGCGACGGCTCGCCGTCTTCGCCGAGCACGATTCCGGCGTAGCGCTCACCAGGCGCGAGCGGAATCGTCGCGGCAGGAATGCGGAACTCCGTTGCACGCGGCTGCTTTTTGAACTCTGCAATCAGTTTGCTGATGCGGGACTGTTCGGCCTCGATGGCCTCAAGCGTGATCGTCATTGCGATGCTCCGTTGTAAATGGGCAAACGGTTAAATAGGCAATCTGCGGACGGCGCGGGCGCGGAAGTCGGTGATCTGGCGGAAGTAGAACTGACCGCCGGTGCTGAAGTACTGAGACCAGGCCCAGCCGGAATAGCCGGGGTCGGTATCCGGCGTATTCGACCAGTAGGCATCCCGCTGGAACAGATCGCGGAAGTTGGCAAAAAGCATCGCTTGCTCAATGCGGTTCGGCAAATCGCCGCCAATGCTCTTGGCCCACTCAAGTTGCGCTTCGAAGGTGGCCTCGTCGTTGTCGCCCGGCAGCAGGATGACGTGGTGGAAATCGCCGTTCTTGTCGCCGATCGCGCCGACATAAACTTCACCTTCGGACAGCGGGGGAATCTGAAGCTGTTGCATTGCATCTCCTTGGAAAAGCGATCCAATCGGACCGCCGTTAAACTACTTTCGACGCGCTCTCGCGCTGATAAAACCCAACCCCACACCCACCGCTATCGCGCCCAATACGGCGAGAGCGAGACATTCGAGACCGGTCATGCCTCGAGCAACTCGAAAGTTCGCCCCGGATTCAGGCCCACCAGCATCCGGCAGGCGTCGTCCTCGAACTCAGCGAGCACGTTCGCATCCATGTCCGAATAAACGGTCTTGCCGTCTGGCAGGAGCCATTCGAGGCGAGTTTCGCCGTTCGGGCCTGCGCCGCGGCAAAGGCGCGTGCACGCACCCGGCACAACATCGTCGGCACGACGCGAAAACAGCGACACGTTGCCTTTGATGTATTCGAGCTCGATGGCATCAGCGGCACGCGCATCTCCACGCTTCGCCGCACGACCGGCACGCTTGCTTGCTGCTTCGAGAATCAGATTCATAAAGCCTCCGTTACACGATGAGCGGCGAGACGACGCCCCGCCAATTTCCGTTTTGGACGAGGAATGCGCGCGGCTTGGATGCATCCCAATAGAAGGTGACCGTTTCCGCCGGCGCGCGCGTCAGGATCTTCGCGAGCTGGTCGCCGCGGAATGCGAAATTGAACGGCTCGTCGCCAACCACATCGTCAGCATCAATGTCGATGTGCGCCTCGTGCTCCTGACTGGCGATGTCGATCGAGCATTCCGATCCTTCGGCGGTGAATTTGACGGTGCCCATCTTGTCGCCATAGAAGCGATGCATCGAGACGGCCTCGCGAAGCGGTTCCGCATCGAAGGAGATGGCGTTTTTCGGTGCTGGCAGTCCGCTGCGCCAGTTGATCGGCTTCGTCGCCATTGGCTTGAGCACCAGTTCGGATTTTTCGTGGAAGGCCGTCAGGTGCGATTTCGTGATGACGAGGCGGCTCGGCTCCATGTCGACAAGCAGCTCAGCGGCCCGCGACGGCAGGAGAACGGAGAACTCGGGCGCGCGGGCAGTTACCTGCGCCGTCGCCAACATATTCACATTCGTGGCCGTGGCCGTGAGTTGCGTGCCATCGGATTCGATCCACACGCCGCGGCAGAACTCACGGATGTCCTTTTCATTGGCAGCGAATGCCACGCTCGACACCAGTTCCGACAGGCCGACCACATCGAAGTCGGCGATCACGTCGCCTTCGGCCTTCGTGAGCGGCAGGATGTCGCCGGGGAGCGTCGGAACGGTGACGGCATATCCGGCCGTCGAGAATTTGGCCCGCGAGTTCTTCTGCAGAGTTACGTCGATCCAGTCGCCAGAAACGTTCAGCAGCGGCGCGAGGCGGTCGGCGTGAAGGCAGATGTCCATCGTCAATGCAGGATCGCCGAGGCGCTCTTCGCGATATGTCGCCTGGCCGTCCATGCCGGCGGCGATCATTTCGAACACGACACCGTCAACGCGGATTCGCACCGACTGGAACGCGGTGATGTGCGAGCGGCGATCCACAGACGGACCGACTCGCTTAAGGGCCTCTTTCAACGAGGATGACTGGATCGAGATCATTTTTAGTCTCAAAAAGAGTGGGCCAGTACAGCGCCCACAAGTCGGGGTTATTCAGTCGCCGATGCGCGGATAGCAGTGCGCATCGGATTCGTGTTCAAACTCGTGGTTCAGGAGCGGGTCACCGCGATCTGCTTGCGCTCCGGTGGCGAGCAGGCTCCCCAAGATGAACCCGAGGCAGCAGGAAACAAACGCCACAATCAGAAGCAGTACTAACTGGGCCAGCATGAAGGAGTTCATTGGTGAGCCTTTACGGGATCAGGTGCAGCGAACCACGCTGCAGCGGTTGCTATGCGCGTCGACCTGATCCAGTGCGCCGGCGAGAAGCGCCCAGCCAGCGATAACCAGAACGGTGACGGTCCAGAGTTTCAGGAGATCGCGCATTACCAGGCTCCGAAAAGCTGGCAAAGGCCTTCAGCGATGAAGGGCGACGCAGCGAGCAGGGCAAAGCAAAGCAGCGGTCGCTTCGTCGTTCGGCGCGCATACTGCTCGAGCTCGGCGTCGGTCATGCCGCCGTTCACGAAATAGTCGATCTCGTTGGTCGTGCGCGTTGCTTCTGTGAGGCGCGGAGCAGGGGCGTGCAGGGTGCTCATCTCAATGTCTCCCGATCACCGCGGCAAGACTTCTTTGCCGCGAGCGAAGGCAACCTGAATGCGCGCCTTCGGACAATGGGCCAGATCAGAGAGGGAGAGAACAACTACTGTGCGGCCGAGCTGCGCGACGAAACGGCAATGGCCGTCGAGGCTTTTGGTTGCAGCACGATGCATGGCTTTGCGGACGTTCATCTCTCACTCCAGGACTCTGGAAGTTGGTGAGATGCGCCCTAAGAACAGAGGACTCGCGAGAATCCGCTCAACTTAGGGCACTTGTCACGATCGCGCTCGGTCAGCGCTTGAGATGAAGTATATCAAAATGATTTGCTAAAACAAGCAAAATGATTTGCTACGTGGTCGCAATGTTTTCTATCGCATATCTCGTGACGATAGTTTTAGAAGTTTTGGTGCGGTCGACTAGCGGCCGGGGCGCCACATTGACGGGCGTGCAGTCGCGGCAACATAGTGCATTTTCTCGATTTCTTCGTCGGCGAACGCCATTGGAGGATGGGCCTCGTTGATCGAGATAAGGTGCGCGCGCCCGGCGCGCCGGTACAGGAAGGTCTTTACCATGACCCGGCCATCTTTCGACTTCACAAGGACGTCGTCGCCGGGCTCAATGGGGTGGTTTGGCTCGACGATCACGAATTCGCCGTCCCGGATGCGTGGCCGCATGGAATCGCCGACGCACTTCAATGCGTATGCATTTGGGTCACGGGAAGGGAAGTCGATGTATCCGTCGCCGTGTCCTACTGGATATTCGAGATCTGCCCAGTGTCCGTTGTCGCCGAGCTGCGCCATGCCTACCACCGGAATTGGTTTCCAATCTGTTTCTTTAATCGGGATTGGGCGAAATTCGTCACTAAAACGAACTGCGACACCCGGATCTCCCTTTCCCTTGGTCAGCCAAACCGAATTTATCCCGTAGGTGTTTTGAAGCTTAACGGCCTGCGTAAGGCTTATTTCGGGACCTTCACCCTCAAGCCACTGGGACGCCACGTCAGCGCCAACGCCAGTGACGCTAGCGAGCGTCTCAGATGTGACCTGCAGTGGAATGACCGCAGCTTTCAGGCGCTGCGGCGAGGTCAATTTGCTGCCGAGGTCAAGATTAGCGCCTGCCGTATTGGGCGAATGCTCGATTACGCCCAACTCCAGTCCGCTCATCGGCGTATATCCGACGGGGAAAGTGTGCTCAACGTCGAGCCATCCAGTAGGCAGCCCAAAAGCCGTTTCGACCCTTCTAGCCAGAACGTCCCCAATATTCCGCGTGGGGTTCGGCCCGATCGTTTGATTCACTTGTTGAGTGGTGCTCTCAATCTTTCGGGCGAACTCAGCCGGCCCGTCCGTTGCGAGGGCGCGCGCGTTTTCCCGGCGAATCTCTTTTACCGTCTTCATAGGCGCGATCATCGTGTAATCAATCATTTTGATCAACGTGCAAAAAGATTTGCTTCAGCAAATCAAAATGATCTATTATGGAGGCATGAACCTCCGAACCTACTTCCAGACGACCAAGCCCGCTGAGCGCGAAGCTTTCGCCGCTGCGGTCGAGGCAAGCGTCGACTATTTGTACCTGTGCGCGCGCGGGACTCGAAAACCGGGAACCGAACTGTGCAAGCGCATTGTCGCGCATGACCCGCGCTTCACGTTGCCCGAGTTGCGGCCTGACATCTGGGGGAATGGGTTTGACGCGATCGCGTCGAGCGACGACGTTCAGCCGCCGGTTGGAGATCGCGAAGAGAAATAGGTGGTTTGCGAGGTTCATGTAGTTCGAAGGGGTCTGAGGACCCCTTCAATTTCGCCGAGTAGTCAGTGGTAATTCCAGTGGTAAATCGTTTGATTTTTTCAATAGGACCAGTCGATGCAGACACAACATGCGCCATATAGGGCACCTGCACCCTTGGATACCAGCTCACGCGAGCGCACCAAGTCGCCCGTCCGTTTCCTTCCGAAAGATGCAATTTCCGCTTGCCCGTCTTTCCGTGATGCCGTGCGACTTGCCTGGGAAAACCGGGTGCAGCGCGGCATGACGCAAAGCATGCTGGCCGGCGAACTGCATATCCCTAACTCGCACATGTCCGGAATCCTGAGTCGCACTCCCGTAGACAAGCACGGGAAGGCGAGGCGGGATCTGCCGGCACGGAGCATCGCGGAATTCGAACGGCTTGTTGGAAACCATGCCGTGACGCAGTACCTCATGCGCATGGGGATGTTGACGTTGATGGAGGAAGTACTTTCCCGGGAGAACCTATGAAATGACAGACGACGCGGCGCTTCAGATGGGTCGAAAGGCCATTGAGGACGCCCGGAAGCGGGTGGGGGACGATAGAGAAGCGGTACTCAAGGAATTGTTGAAACGGGCGCAGGCAGACCCCGAGCTCGCCAAGGCCTTCGAGGTAAGTGGAATGGCAATCGTGATCGCGCTGAAGGAATCGGCGGCGAGCACCAAGCACTGAAGTAAGGCGCCGGTCGGACCGGCCGGCGCATCAAATGGGTTGAATCGACACATAAGCCTCTTGCGAGCCAGGCGTCTTATGTCCCGATTTAGTACTCCTCAACTGGAGCCCATCATGAAGATTGCCCAGCAAGAAACTGCCGTGGCCTCTTTTTATGAGCAGGTCCCGCTGTTCGCAACGACTCAGCGCGAGACGATCTTTAATGCGATCGCGCCCGGACACGACTTCTCAATGTGTGAGCTGGTCGAGCGCACCGGCATTCAGAAGAGTTCGATCTCGGCGCACCTGAACGAGATGCGTGAAGACGGCGTGATCGAGTTCGGGCCGGAGCGCAAATGCCGCATTAGCGGGATCACCATCAACCCCGTTCGCCGGAAAACAGCATGAGCGGAAATACCTTTCTTACCGCCGGCGTCGACGTTTCGACCGATCGTATCGAGATCGAGGTTGAAGGCTGGAATTCGCTCGACGGCACCACCGTTCTGCATGAAGGCGGCCCATGGCACGGAGACGACTCCTTTGCCGCTTTCGAGCGGCACAAGGTCTGTCAAATCGGCGAAGCCCTCGGCGTCGAGCCCATCCACCAAGGACGCAAGACTTGCCTGTCATGCGGCGCGATCCAAACCTCGACCGGCGATCTGCCGTGCGGCCACTGAGGCATCTATGAGCCATCACCTCATCAACGGCACCATGGCCAAGAAGATGCCGGGTCTGCGGAAGTGGATTCTGTGTGTCCTGTCGCATGGCGCCGTCATGTCGACCGGTGTGATCGAGACAACCACTGCCAAACTCGTGGAAGTGAGCGGATTTTCTTCCTCCAGCGTGCGCACGCAGCTGCGTCATCTTGAGCGTGACGGTCTGATCCAAATCGAGCGGCGCGCCAAGGCTGAACTGATTATCACGGTCAAGGCGTTTTGATATGGCGCTCGCAGACATTCTTCACCTACCGGAGTTTCGTGGTGCTCAGCTTGAGGACGGCTATATGCGCGTCGCCAATGAGTTGCAGCGTGCGATCACGTGGGCGCGTCTGACTGCATACCAGCGTTGCATCCTTGACGTCGTGATGTGGCAGACATACGGCTATAACAAGCTCGTAGATGACATCGCGCGCACCCAGTTCGCGGAAGAGACCGGCATCGACCCGTCTGATGTTCGCCGCACCATCGAGCAATTGGTCGAGATGAACATCATCACGCGCGGCGAGGGCCGGTATGCGAAATCGTACAGCGTGAACAAGCGGCATGCGACTTGGAATGTCCCCGAAGGCCGGAAATTGATGAATAAACCCGGCTTTAAGGGGGTGAATCCCCTCCTATCAGGGGGTGATACACCCGATTCTGAGGGGGGGATTCACCCTGTTGCAGGAGGGGAATCACCCCCTACAAAAGACAACTCCAAAAAACATAACCAAAAGACAACTTCAAAAGAAACCCTTTCGCGCTCGCTTCGCGAACGCTTTGAGATTTTCTGGGCGGCATACCCGAAGAAGAAATCGAAGACCACGGCAGAGAAGGCTTTTGCCAAGCGCAACCCGGACGAGCAGCTCTTCAACGACCTGATGGCAGGTCTGGGGCGTGCCAAGACTTCGGAGCAGTGGCAGAACCCGCAGTACATCCCGCACGCAGGCACCTGGCTGAACGCCGGCGGTTGGATGGACGAGATCCAGACCGCGTACACCGATGACGAACTTGCCGTGATCCGAGCCTTTAACCAGGCACTCGGGGAGCGTATCGGCACGGTGGACGAGGCGGTCTTCGTTGAGGCGCGCGCCGGCGCGATCCGCGCGTTCATGGGGAAGCTGGCTGCTGACCCCGAGGCATGGAAGCGGTATTTCCCGGCTGTGCGCGACAAGGTCGATCTGCCGCCGCACGCGGGCTTCGATTACCTGATCAGCCCGAAAGGCTACGGCGACGTCAAGGGGCGAATGGCGATCAAGCGCAACCCGGACGGTACCCGCGCATCGGGCGACTGGGACAAGTCGGCGAGCGGCATCAAGGCAATGGCGAAGGAAATGGGCGTCTTGTTCACGGACGACGAACCGGTGCCGTCCATCGCGATCCGCGTACGTGCCGCAATCGCAAAACAGGAGTGCAAAGAGTGAACATTTTCGAATTCATGGATGCGCACCCATGGTTGTCGATCTTCCTCGCGTTGATTGCTTCCGAAACGGTTACGTGCGTGTTCAAGGTCATCGGGATTGCCGTAGTCCGGAGGCGCGGATGACGAAGCGATCAACTGCGCCACGATACCCCGAGAGCTCGATTAAAGATGGGCGCTTCGGCACTGCGACTGTGCGGGAGCCTTGGCCATCGATGACGACGGCGCAACGCCGCATCTACGAACTGACTGGCAACCCGCCGCAGTCGAGCGCGTTGGACGATCCGCTCGACCCCTTCGCGGCGCCTGCACTTTCGATGGCGCCGCCGAAGAAGCCCGCGAAATACCGCAACACGAAGTGCGAGCACGAGGGCATCAAGTTCGATAGCCAGCGCGAGCGGTCGCACTGGTTTCACCTGGTGCAGCAGCAGGCGGCCGGCCTAATCAGCGATCTGCGGTTGCAAGTCGCGTTCGTGCTGACAGAGCGCAAGCAGCGCGACGACGGCACATGGGAGCGCAAGTCGACGTACGTGGCCGACTTCACATACGTCCGCGACGGAAAGCTGGTGGTCGAAGATGTCAAGTCCGAAGCCACGCGGAAGAACCGAACCTACATCCAGAAGCGCAAACAGATGCTCGAGAAGTACGACATCACCGTGAAGGAAATCTGATGGGCCGCTCAACAAAACCCCGCAAAGCATATCGGCCGCGCGCCGTCAGCCGCACCGCTGGTCTCGACGTGATCGAGCGCCGCACACCGATGGACATCAACCAGACGACGGACCTCGGCATCGCGTATCACGTCGCGCTCGACGAGATGATCCATGGTCGCGGCACCGAAGAGCATTGGTCGACCGTGGTCTGCGCGTTGAACATCGGCCTTGTGCTCGCCGAGATGGGCTTTGCTGCGCTCGAAATCGAGATTATCAAAGACGCGCTAGACGGCGCCGTGCGCACGCGCGACCGCGCGCGGCAGATTGGCCGATGGGGCTTCGACGGCGACGCTCTGATCGACGTGAAGCAGGCGCTTGAGATTCACGACGCTCAGATGGCGATGGTACCGAAGGCCACCATCGTTGCAGCGATTGCGGAGGTGCATGGCCGGATCGATGCGGGCCACGTGTTCAAGGAGGCCGCGTAAATGGGCGGCAAGGCATGGAGCGAGGCAGAAATCGCCGTTCTGCGTGAGATCAGCGAGAAGGGTCTGACGTTGCAGTCGCAATTGAGCCGTTTGCCCGGCAGGACGCACGACGCGGCGAAATCGTATGCAAGCAAAGTCGGTATCAGGCTAAGCGTCGCCGAGGCATGGACCGACGCGGAGAAGTCAATTCTCGCCGAGATATGGAATAGCCCGGTCGCCATCAAGATTGGGCTGCGCCGTTTGCCGGGACGTTCGTACGAAGCGGCGCGCGGCGAAGCGTGGCGTATTGGCTTGCGCGGTGCACCCGGAACGAAAGGGCGTACCGGTTATGCGTGGGTGCTTCCTGCGGTCGCTGCGGCGTTGAAGGTGCAGCCGAATCTGCCGGTGGCTCGCATCGCCGAAATCACAGGCGCGGGCGTCAACTCCGTGAACCGCACTCTGCGTGACGGGCACGGCAAGCAATTTCACATATCAGGCTGGGTGCGCAGCTCGGTCTTCGGCGGTCTCGCTGCGCAATGGTCGCTTGGTGCGCAGCAGGATGCGGAAAAGCCAGGCGCGAAGCCGCTTAATTTAGTCCAGAAGGATTCGAAGGCGCGCACTCGCATTCGTGCCGGTCGATTCGATCCGTTTGCAACTCTTATTTCTCAGGTGGCCGCATGAAGGACTTCTTGCTTCTGAACGGCATGAAGCACTCGCCGATCTCCAATTACGCTGGCATACCGGGCCTGACGAGTTGGCTCATCGGCGAGCCGCATCCTGAGCGCGGGTTGGTGAGGCTGTTCGAGTGCTCGCGCCAGCACTACGAAGCCATAACTCCGCACTCGCATCGCTTCGACTTCCACTGCGAGGTTTTGTCCGGCGTAGTGATGAACGTTGTTTGGACGCCCGATGCCTCTGGCGATTTGTATCAAGAGACGAAGGCCGTCTATGCGGGGCAGCCGGGGAAGTATCGGCGTGAATCCGGCGGCATTCGCGCATGGAAGCAGGCGCAAAAGGAATATCGGACCGGCGATTCGTACGCGATGACCTCCGCCGCGGTCCATTCGATTTACTTCTCGCGAGGTGCGCGAGTCCTGTTTTTCGAAGGTCCGGCGAAATCGGACTACTCAATCATCCTTGAACCTGTTGTCGACGGCGATGTTATTCCGACTTTTGCAACGCCGTCGTGGGCGTTCAAGAAGGTGCCCGGATGACGTGGAATTCGACCTTTACGAAGCCGCGCAAGCGACTTGAACGCAAGCCGTTCAAGAAGCAGCTCGACCGCAACACGCAGTCGCTGGTGCGAACGGCGTTCAAACGCAAGGCGCGCAAGCCGAAGGCCGGCGACGACAAGCGCATGCGCGCCGCGTGCCGCGACGAGCCGTGCTATCTGCGCATTCCTGGCGTCTGCACGAGCGATCCGCGCACGAGCGTGCCAGCGCACCGCAACGAAGGGAAGGGCATGGGCCTGAAGACCCCAGACGTTTTCACCGTGCCGGCATGCCCGACGTGCCATGCGGAATACGACCAGGGAAAACGCTTCCTGCGCGAGCACAAGCGGGCGCTGTGGAATGCGGCATACGCGCGATGGGAGCCTGTCCGCGCGGTGAAGTTGGGACTTGAAATGCAGGAGGCAGCGTAATGCAGGTGTATGGACATTTGCCGTTGGAAAGTCGCATCGATCGGTGGGGCCATCTACGGCAGCAATACGAGAGCGGACATTTCGAGGTGGTCAAGCTTTTCGGTCCGGTGTACGGATCAACCGAGCGTTATACACGTGGTCGCTCCTACATTTACGCCAACGTTAAGGCGCCTGCCCATGTGTCTGGGCGCGTCGAAAGCTCACGAATTCAGGTCGACGGTAGTTGTCGGATACCGATCGACGTTGGGCCGAACTATGAAGCGCTGGCAGCGTTTCTCGCCAGTGGTGATCTGGAGTGGGACGTGAGGGAGATGGCATGAAAGGCAAACCCGTAATTCCGCAACCGCGCCCGTCACGGCCGGCCTCGAATTTCTCATGGACGATTCCGCTGTTGGCATTGGAGCTAATCGCGATCGTCATCTCACTGATCTGGTTTAAGCCATGAGCGCACACGCCTACATCCAATACGCCGACGTCCCCGATACGTTGACCGCGTCGAGCCGCCAATGGGTCGATAGCGTCACGAAGGAAAAGCTGGTCTCGTTCGACGACTGTCCGCTGATCGGCCAGATCGACGTACTGAGTGACGGCCGTGTTCAAGTCGAGTTCGTCTGGCCGAAGCTCGTCGAACTGCGCCATGCGCTCGGCGACTGGCTGATGCATCACGGCATCCACTACACGGTGGTCATGTGAGCGCGCCGGCCGAACGCCGCAAGGGCGGAGAACTCGCAAAGCTGGCTGGCATGTGGTCGAACGAGCAAGCCTTCTGGGACTGGGTGGGGTTGATTCAGGAAAACCCATGCAACGGCCCGAGCATGGCTGCGACATTCATCCGCGCTGTATGCAAAGTCGCGAGCCGCGCGGATCTTGATCACGACGCCGCGGCGCGCGCCCGGTTTGACCAGCACATCCGCAAGCCCTACGCGAAGTACCGCGCATCGGTGGGCTGTGTATGAGGCTGGCCGAGCAGCGCGATCCGATGATCATCGTGCAGGAGCGGCAGGAAACAACGTGCGCCGGGTGTCGAGATCTGGACCGAGACTACACACCCGGATTCAGGAAGTTCATGTGCCGGAAGGGCCGACAAAAGGCACAGCAAGACGTATTCAACATGATTCGATGCAACAAATACCGCACGGGGGATAGATGAGCGATTTTCAGAACATGGAGCACCGGCTCGACAATTGGGGGTTCACCGTGCGTTCCCCCAAATTCCAAACGGGCGTATGCGCGCAATGGGCCGCGCTCTATGTGGCGATACGCGACAGCGCGCGCGACGCGCCCGCATCGGTAACCCCAGTCGAGAAGGATGGTTGGCTGGTCGAGGCCGCTTGGGCCGCAATGCCCGATCACGTTGCGAAGTGGGTTCTCAAATACACGTATGTGTGGCGCATGTCGCCAGAGCAAGTGCAAACGCGGATGCGTAAGACCCACAAGGCAAATCTGCGTGGACGCCGTTTCGAGTTGGTGCTGGCTGAGTCTCACACTGCGCTATCGAAAAGCATTTCAAAATTGACGGCTCATCGCGTGATGAAAAATGTTCGCGAAGATGGTTGTAAACCCGCTGAAGTTGTTCTATGATCCCGCACAGATGACCGAATCCGCCTCGCGCGTGAGCTTTTGCTTCCCGGTTGGGAGGCGAAGGCGTCGGTAGAGAAAGCCCGCCACTGAGCGGGCTTTTTGCATTGGTTCGCCAGATTAACGGAGATAAGCATGAGTACGACGATGCGCGCGAAGATGTTGGTAATGAACGTGACCGTGAACATCGGTAAGGACGGCGAAGGCAACAGCGTCACGGTCAGCGAACAACTGAGACTGGCAGCAGTCGGTCCAAACCGCAACTATGAGGCCGACGGCACCGGCGATGAAGACAACACGTTCTCGCGCTGGACGCCGTGCGCGTCGCTCGACATCACGATCCAAAATCCGGCTCTGTTCGGCCGGTTCAAGTACGGCGACAAGTTCTACGTCGATTTTACGCCAGCGGACGCCTGATTGACTTCAGCCAGTCACGCGGCGGTCGGCGCCGCAGAGTACTCCCGGATTGGTTCGAGCACCACGCTGAGAGCGGCGCGATAGTCCGCATGGGTTCGCACTTGCCCGATGGTTGAGGAGCACCCACCCTCGCTAACCAGTTGACGGCGCCAAAGACCACTGAAGTCGCAGCACACTGCCGGGCCTGACGATCCGGGTGAGGCGTCCATAGCACGCCGGCGGCCCGTCGTTAAGGGCATTCTCATTCAAGCTAAAGACTGCTGGCAAGGCCGGCCAAGCGCGCCTCCACGGCGAACGGATTGTTGGTTTGAATGAGGGTGAAGCAACCAGCCGCGCGCGTCGATAGACGGCCACTGCGCCATGCGGGCCGCGAGCATTAGCCTTCAACCAGTCTCCTCCACGATGAGAGTCGTTGGATTCGCCCGCCACGTGCGGGCTTTTTTATTTTCGGTGCATGAATGGCACGTCCACCCAAAAAGATCGACGCCGACGCGCTGATCGGCGAGAACGCGCTTGTGCGCTCTTCGATCTGGCAGAACGGGACGCGCAAGGTGGCGGCCGTCATCACCGACGCGACGACTGACGAAGCGTTGCTGCCTGAAGGCGCCGTCGCGCTCGTGTCGCTTACGGCATTTCCGCCCGGCGCACCGTCCCGCATGATGCGCGATGTTCCGTTCTACGCTGCGCCGCGCGACGAGAGTTCGCTGCCGGCCGCGTGGATCAAACTGAGGGCTTGAGATGCTGAAGCTGAGCGTGAATGCCGATGTGAAGGGCATCACGGCGAGCCTGACGCGATACGTCGGCGAACAGCAGAAGGCGGTTGTCCGGGCGCTGAACAAGACCGCGGTGCAAGCCCGAACGGCTGCGGCGCAAGAGGTCCGCGGCGCCGGCTACAACATCAAGTCGAGCGCGATCAAGAATTCATTTTCCATCACCAAGGCGGCTCAGAGCCGCTTGGTCGTCGTGCTGAAATCAACTGGCCGACCGGTTGCGTTGATCAACTACGGCGCGCGCCAAGGCAAGAACGGTGTGAGCGTGCAAGTGAAAGCCGGCCGCAGCGTCCTGCGTCACGCGTTCATTGCGACGATGCCGAACGGCCACCGCGGCGTGTTCGAGCGAACCGGCAAACAGCACAAGAAGGTGAAGCGCAACGGCAAGACGATCCGTTCTGGGTTGCCGATCAAAGAGTTGTATGGCCCGTCCATCCCGCAGTCGCTCGCGAACGACGCGGTCGAGAAGGCGCTGATGGCGAAGATCCGGCAGAAATTCCCGCAGATCCTGAAGCACGAGCTGGCCTTCATGGCGGCGAAGCGATAGAGGGGTGGTCATGCCAAAACTGCACCAGAAAAGTGCGCGGGTCCTTCCCCGGAACTTCCTGTAGGGCGGGAGCGAAGACTCGCGAAAACCCACCAGCGCTGAGTTTTGAAATTTGGGTAACAGGTAACAGATCGCGCAATGAATCAGAGCGAATTCGCGGCACTCCACAGCGTCAGCCGGAAGACGGTGACGAAATGGAAGGAGCGCGGCTGGCTTGTGTTTGCGGGCGATGCGATCGATGTCAAAGCGTCGAATGCGAACCTGACGCGATACCGTCGAGACGGTGCTCCCGCTGTTACCCAGCCTGCGAAGAAAACGGCCAAAGGTAACAAGCCTCAATCTGTTACCCAAGCGGCGAAAGGGGTAACGCTGGAGGCCGGCGAGAACGCTGGCGAAGCAGCGAGCCGAATTCTTTCCGGCAATGTCGAGTTGCTCAACTTCGACGAAGCACGCTGCTTAAAAGAGAACTACCTCGGGTTGAGGGCTCAGCTCGAATATGAACGCAAGTCCGGGTCGCTCGTCGAGCTGGATACCGCAACAGCAATCCTCTTCGAGGAGTTCCGGGCACAGCGCGATGCGTGGCTGAACTGGCCGACCAGAGTAGGTCCGATCTTGGCAGCCGACCTGGGCGTCGAGGCCGACCGAGTTGTCGAGACCCTAACCGCGCATGTCCACAAGCATATTGCCCAACTCGGCGAGCCGGAGGCCAATTTCTCGGAACGAGAAGGCTGACAAGCTCCGCGCGTCCGTGCGCCGCGCATGGACTCCACCGCCGCGCATCAGTGTGCCGACATGGGCGGACCGATACCGGAAACTCGCGAAAGAGGCTGGAAGCACCTCGGGCAACTGGGAAACCTCGACCGTCGAGATTGCGCGCGGGCCGATGCTCGCGGTGACAGAGCCGGGGGTCCACGTCATTACGACGATGGTGAGCACTCAGCTCCTGAAAACGGCGCTTCTTGAAAACGTGTTCGGGTATTTCGCCCACCTCGATCCTTGCCCGATCCTGCTGTTGCAGCCTAAGGAAGACGCGGCCGAGCAATTCAGTAAAGAGCGTATCAGCCCCCTCATCAGGGTGACACCAGTGCTGCGCGAGATCGTCGGCACGAGCAAGACGCGGAACGCCGATGAGACGCTGCTGTTCAAGGCATTCCCTGGGGGCTTTCTGGCGCTCGCCGGCGCAGGCAGCCCAGACAATCTGGCGCGCCGACCGGTGCGGGTCATCCTCGCGGACGAGGTCGACAAGTATCCAGTGACGCGCGAAGGCGAGCCGATTGCGCTGGCTGAAGAGCGTACGGCGACGTTTGGCGTGAACTGGCTGTCGATTCGTGCCTGCTCGCCAACAGTAGAGGATGAAAGCCGAGTCGAGGCGAGCTACAAAGATTCCGATCAACGCCGCGCGTCGCTCGCGTGCCCGCATTGCGGGCATCGCATGTTCCCCGACTTCTTCAAGCATGTCGACTGGGAGAAGCGCCGTGACGATAGCGGAAACGTCGTCGAGCACTTCCCGAAAACGGCGCGAATCTCGTGTGAGGCCTGCGGGCAAATCTGGTCGGAAGGCGATCGACTGCGTGCATTGCAGACCGCGCGCTGGCATCAGACGCGGGTGTTCGAATGCTGCGGTTCGCGGCATGTTCCGCTAGACGACTATGAGCGCGCTTGGCGCGGCCCGGAAGACTCGCGCGAGGCGACGACCGATGCTGCGATTGAGCAGGTCTGGGAGTGGTCAGAGAGCGACCGCCACGCGGTTTATCGCGCGAAGTGCCCGGAGTGCGGCGAATGGAAGGTCGACAACGAGCACGCGGGTTTTCAGGCAAGCAAGCTGTACAGCCCGTGGCAAAAAGACAAGCCGTCCGACATCGCGGCGAAGTGGTTGAAGGCCGAAGGCGACGAAGAGAAGAAACAAACCTGGTGGAACACACAGGCCGGCATGCCATATCGCCCGAACTCGGGCAAGGTGCTGCGCCTCGAGGCGCTGGTCGCACGCGGCGAACGATGGGCGGTGGAGGTTCCTGACGGTGTCGCCGTCATCACGATCGGCGTCGACACGCAGGATTACCGCTTCGAAGTCGAAGTCGTCGGCTGGGGCCGCAACGAAGAAAGCTGGTCGATTGCCTACGAGGTGATCGAGGGCGACATGGAGACGCCCGACCCGTGGGAGCGGCTCGATGCGTTGCTTAACCGTGTCTGGCATCGCGCAGATGGACGACCGTTTGAGGCGATGGCGGTCTGTATCGACTCTGGCGGCCACCATACGCAGAAGGTCTATGACTTTTCGAAAGCGCGTCTCGGCCGGAAGGTCTGGGCGATCAAGGGTGAGTCGGCGGTAAGCGGCAAGCGCAATCCGGTGTGGCCGATCAAGAAGCCGACACGAAAGACCAAGGCGTCTTTCCGGCCGGTCATTCTCGGCGTCAACGCCGCGAAGGACACGATCCGGAACCGTCTGCACGTCGAAGAGGCGGGTGCGGGTTTCATGCACTTCCCGAACGACCGAGACATTGGCTACTTCGAGCAGCTCACGTCGGAGCGATCCGTCGTGAAGGTATCGGGTGGTCAGAAATATCGGGTGTGGGAATTGCCGTCCGGCCGTGCGAACGAAGCGCTCGACTGCCGCGTGTACGCATACGGCGCGTTGTGTGGCCTGACGCACCTCGGATTGAAGTTGAACCGGCGCGCAGATCTCGTTGCGGTGCCGCTGGAGTTCGATCCGCAGGCGCAGGCATGGGCACCACCGGCGGACGCCGAAGCGGCGCCAGCCGCCGCGGCGACAAATCCGCCTGACGGAAAGCCAGGCAAGAAACGATTGACCAACCGGTTGGCATAGGACAGCGATGGCAATCACAGATGGAATGAGCAACGTCGACATGCAGTCGAGACTGACCGCGCTTCAAGCGGCCTATTTCGACCTGTCGATGGGTGCGAAGATCGTGACGGCCACGTACAACCAGGGCGACGGCACGAAGTCGGTCACGTACCAGCAGACCGACAAGATGGACATTTATAAGAGCATCCTGATGCTTCAAAAGGCTCTCGGGATCATCTGCCATTATCCGCGCGCACGAAGGGTTTTTTTCTAATGTCACTAATCGTCGATTCTCACGGCCGGCCCTTCGGGGATGTGCCGGCCGGCGGTGGTGCGCGTGCGGATTCTGGTTCGATTGTCCCTGGCAACATGCGGGTGTCGAACTCAAGCCTGTTTCCTTATGAGGCCGCGAGTTACCAGACGCAGGAAATGGCGGACTGGTATCCGTTCATCCGGTCTGCCGACTCGGAAATCAACGTCTCCCGCGACATCATGGTGTCGCGTTCTCGCGACCTCGCGCGCAATGACGGATGGGCAAGCGGTGGCATTACCCGGATCCTCGACAATACCGTCGGCGCTCACATGCGCCTGTCGGCGAATCCGGATTGGCAGTATCTGCGCCGCTTCAGCAAGAAATTTGATGCTGTGTGGGCTGATGAGTATCGAAAGGCCGTGGAGGCGCTTTGGCGCGTCTATTCCGAAGATCTCGGGCACTACAACGACGTGTCCCGGCAGCTGAAGATGTCGCAGCAATTGCGATTGGCGCTTCGCCACAAGCTGATCGACGGCGATAGCCTCTTCGTTGCGCACTGGATGCCGGAGCGCGTCGGCCGAGGCGGTGCGCAATACGCAACCGCATTCCTGCTCGTTGATCCGGACCGCCTGTCCAATCCGTATCAGATGCTCGACACGAAGTATCTGCGCGGCGGTGTGGAGGTCGACGACTACGGGGTGCCTGTTGCGTATCACATTCGCCGCGCCCACCAGAACGACTGGTACAACGCCGTCGAATCAATGGAGTGGGAGCGCGTCGAGCGAGAAGACGAGGACGGTTGGCGTCGTGTAATTCACGACTTCGAGCGCGATCGTGCGGGGCAGAATCGAGGCATCGGCGTGTTCACGCCGGTTCTCGCACACGCAAAGATGCTTGCGCGGTATTACGGTGTCGAGCTGCAGGCTGCGACCGTAGCGACGATCTTCGGCACATACGTCACGAGCCCATATGACCCGGCCATGATTGAGGCCGCTATGGACTCTGAGAGCGGCGATCAGGAAATGGGCTTCTACCAGGAACTGCGCGCGGACTGGTCCAAAGAGCGTCCCGCGATGCTCAACGGAGTGCGCGTTCCGACACTGGCGCCTGGCGAAGAGATCAAGCAGGTCAACGCGGCGCATCCTCACGTCGGCTTCGAGGACTTTGCGCACGAGATGCTTCGTTCGATCGCGTCGGCCCTCGGCGTGTCTGCTGAGCAAATCACGCAGGACTGGAGCAAGACCAACTACTCGAGCGCGCGTGCCGCACTTCTGGAGAGCTGGAAAACCCTGACCCGGCGCAACACAGAGTTCAAGGTGGGCACTGCGACGCCGGTGTACGCCTCATGGCTTCAGGAGGTCACGGAACGGGGTGATCTCGACGACGTGCTCCCCAAGGGCGCACCAGACTTCCTGGAGGCGGCGACGGCGTATGCGCGTTGCGACTGGCTTGGAGTGGCGCGCGGATGGATTGATCCAACCAAAGAGGCTGCCGGTTCAGTCATGCGTATGGATGGCGGCCTGTCCACTCTCAAGAAGGAATGCGCCGAGCAGGGCCTAGATTGGGAGGAAGTTATTGCCCAGCGCGCGATCGAGGTGGCGGCATTCAAACAGGCCGGGCTCACCCCGCCGGAATGGGCCGGGGCGGTTGCTGCAGCTGAGGCCGCAAAGCCAGAAGAAAATCCGCAACCTCGCTGAAACTCATCCGGGAAGGAAAAATGATCATTGAGCCATCGCAGATTTCGGCGCAATTGCTGAACTCGCCGATGGCCTTGCATCCGGGATATTTTCCGGCGGCAATGGCCGTCGACGCGCGAAGCTTCGACGAACCGGCATACGGGGAAATAGCCTACGGAATTGTCGGTGGAATAGCCGTAATCCCCGTACTTGGCGTGCTTTTGCAGAGCCTCGGAACGACTTTCAGTTGGGGCGATGCAACGGGGTACGACGGTATCCGTTTCAACTTCCTCCATGCACTGGAGAATCCCGACGTCGAGGCTATCGTTTTGCACGTCGCCTCTGGCGGCGGGGCGGTCGCTGGATGCTTTGACCTTGCCGATCTGATTTACGACTCCCGAGGCAAAAAGCCGATCGCCGCGATCTGTGCAGAACACGCATATAGCGCGGCGTACGCGTTGGCCAGTGCGGCAGACGTGATTTTTGTTCCGCGAACTGGTGGCACCGGCAGCATCGGAATTATCACAGCGCACATTGACGTAAGTAAGGCGCTGGATAAGGCCGGCATCAAAGTCACGTTCATCACATACGGCGAACAGAAAGCCGACGGGAACCCCGAAATCCCCTTGACCGATGAGGCTCTGAAAGCCATCCAGGATGATGTGGACAAAATGGGTGAGCTGTTTTGCGAAACGGTCGCCCGAAACCGCAACTTGCCCGTTGAGAAAGTCCGCGGGATGCAAGCCGGTACGTTTCTTGGTGCTGCTGGCATCAAGGCTGGCCTCGCTGACGTGATTGCCGCGCCAGACGAGGCATTCAAAACCCTGCTCGCCGAGCTGGGCTGACATTCCCCAAACCCATGAGGTTTTCAATATGAGTATTCGCTCCCTCGCGGCGCGCGGGCTTTCGTTCGCCCATCTCGCCGGCTTCTCCCACCGCGCCGCTCGCGCCGAAGGCGATGACGATAAGCCGCGCGAAAACGAGTCCGACGAGGACTACGCAAAGCGCATGGAAGAGAAGGAAAAAGAAGAAGAGGAAGCCCGCAAGGCAGAAGAAGAGAAGGAGAAGGAAGAGGCGAAGCGGGCCGAAGAAGAAAAGAAAAAGGAGGAGGAAGCTCGTGCTCGAGGTGAGGACGACGACACCGATCCCGACGCCGAGGACGATGACGACGAGATGCGCGGAAAGAGCGCTGCGGCGCGCGCGCGCCTTCGTGAGCAAGCGCGCTGCGCGGCGATTTTTGCATCTCCGGCTGCGGCCCGGAACCCGGTGCTCGCCGCGAACCTGGCGTTCAAGAGTCGTATGACGCGCGCCGAGGCTCTCGCAATGCTCGAAGGTGCTCCGGCACCGGCGTCGGCCGCCCATGCGAATCGAGCAGCCCGCAACCCCAATCTTGGCATCGACGCTGGTGCCAAGCAGTCTCCTCAGCAGGCTTTGGCGGCACGCTGGGACGCAAATCTCAAGGCTGCAAACCCCTCCCTCCGCTGATCACCATTTCAGCCTAAAAGGAAACTGAATCATGGGTAACCCGACTTACGCGCCGTTTCTGGAAAACTGGCACAACGGTGGCTTCCTGGTCTCGCAGGCGAACGGCCACCAATCGATCGAGCAGGGCACGCTGACCGGTGGCGTGAAGGTGTTCGCAGGTACGGTGCTCGGCACTGTTCTTTCGGCGCTGACTGCCGCTGCGGTCGCGCTCGGCACGAACACCGGTAACGGTACGTTCGGCACGATCACGCCGCAGGCTGCGCCGGCGACGATGATCGGTGCTTATAGCGTGGCCCTCACGAGCTCGACGGCATTCACCGTCACGGCTCCGGATGGCCAGACGGCGACCGGCACCGTCGGCAGCGCTTTCAGCGCTCTCGGCATCGGTTTCACGATCACCGCCGGTGGTACTCCGTTTGCGGCCGGCGACTCTTTCACGCTTACGACCACTGCGACGCCGGGCAATCCGACGATCGTATCGGCTGCTGGCACGAACACCGGTAACGGCACGATCGGTTCGCTGAGTGTGCAGGGCTACGCTGCGAAGGCCGGCGTCTACTCCGTGGAGTTCGACGATGCCACCCACTTCGTGGTATCGGACCCGACGGGTGCGGAAGTCGGCCACGGCACGACCGGTGTCGCGTTCAAGGCAGGCGGTCTCGCATTCACGATCACCGCTGGCGGCACGGCGTTCGTGCCTGGCGACAGCTTCACGGTCACGGTCGCGGCTGGATCGAGCAAGTACAAGCCTTTCGATCCGGCAAACGTCGATGGCTCGCAGGTGCCAAGCGGCATCCTGTTCGCGACGAAAGACGTCACGAGCGCGGATAAGCCGTGCGCTGTGGTCGTTCGTCTCGCCGAAGTCAACGCATCGGAACTGGTGTGGCCGACGGGCATGAGTGCCGCCGCGATCACCGCCGCGCTCGCGCAGTTGAAGGCACTGACCATCATCCCGCGCTAATCGCCACCCGACCAGATGCCGCCTCCTGGCGGCTTTCGTGAATGCATTGAGGCCGCCAGCAAGGCGGCTTTTCTTTTTTTAAGGAACAAGCCATGGCTGGCGAAATTATTGACATCTTCAACGGCGACGCATTCAGCGCGCTGACCCTGTCCCAGGGTGTCCAACGCAACCCCTACCAACCGGGTGCGCTGGGTCAATTGAAAATCTTCGATCCGAATCCGATCCGCACGACGGCTGTGTCCGTCGAAGAGCGCACCGGTACGCTGAAGCTGATCGGCTTTAGCGAGCGCGGCACCGAAGGCACACAGCGCACGACCGAAAAGCGCAAGATGCGCTACTTCGATGTGCCGCGGCTGATGCACGACGACACGATCTACACGTACGAACTGCAGAACATCCGCGAGTTCCCGGAGGGCCCGACGGGTCAGATCGTCACGGTGCCGATGCAACTCGAGCGTGAAGTCGCGCGTCGCCTGGCTGGCCCGACCGGCCTGCTCGCGAGCGTCGAGTACACGAAGGAATACTTGCGCCTCGCAGCGGTGCAAGGGCTCGTTCTGAATCCGGCAGATGGCACTGTGCTGTACAACTGGTTCGACGAGTTCCAGATCACACAGGCGCAGGAAATCGGCTTCAATCTGGCGGCCGCCGCCGCAAACACCCTTCGCCCGATCATCAACGGCGTTAAGCGTTCGATGGCGCGCAAGGCGCAGGGTGCATTCACCAACCAGACGCGGATCATGGCGCTCTGCGGCGACGTGTTCTATGACCAGTTCTCCAACCATCCGGATGTGATCCGCACCTTCCTGAACTGGGAAGGCGCGAAGGACATCCGTAGCGATGCGTTCGGCGACGCGTTTGCCTCGTTCGAATTCGACGGCATCACGTGGGTGAACTATCGCGGCTCGGACGACAACACCACCGTCAAGATCGCCGACGACAAGGTGAAGTTCTTCCCGGTGAACGCTCCGGGCATCTTCCAGGAAGTCATGGCGCCGGGCGAGTCGGCGGAGTTCATCAACCAGCCGGGTGCGGCGGTTTATGTGCTTCCGATCATCGATCGTGATCGTCGCATGTGGTGGAAGATGGAAGCGTACGCATACCCGCTGTACCTCTGCACGCGTCCGGAAGTTCTGCTGAGCGGCCGCTCGGAGGCGTAATGCCCGTCAACTGGAATGCCGAGGTCATCGGGCCGTTGATGGGTGTGTTCGGCGAGCCGGTCACATACCGGCCGTTCGCCGGCGGCTCGCTGCAGATCACTGGTGTCTTCGACGATGCATACCTCAAGGAAGTGATGTTTGAGGATGCATCGTCTGGCGTCACGACGGTATCTGCGGTCCTCGGCGTCCAGTTGTCGCAGTTTCCGTCCGACCCCGTTCAGAACGATCAGCTGTATGTCGCGAGCGTCAATACGACGTTTCTCGTGCGCGAGGTGCGCGTCGATAGTCGCGGCGGCGCAAAGCTGATGCTCAGCAAGGTGAGTTCTCCATGACGACGTCAGCAGACATTCGCGCGTTGTTCGTGACGGCGCTTACCGGCACGACGGACGCAGGCGCTGCGGTCTATTCGCCATTCGACTGGCCGACTGCATCCGATTCGTATCCGCTGATTCTTGTGCACGCACGCAAGGAACGGAAAGAGTCTCTCGGTCGCAATGTGCCGCAGTTCAACGTTACCGCAACCCTTGAAGTGATAGCCCGAACCAAATCGCCGGCGCTGGTAGGTGATGCCGGTTCGGCGGCTGCGCTCGCGGCGGCTGAGCGCCTGAAGGCGCAAATCGAAACCGCTTTGATCAACAACCCGGCGATCTGGGCGGACCCGGCTGGAGGCCAGCGCATCCAGCAGTTCTCGTCGGTGGACTCCGATATATCGACCAGCTCGGAAGGCGACATGCCGATGGCCGAGTTGCTGATGTCGATCGACGTCGAGTTTTTTCAGTCGGCTGAGGATTTCTTCCCGATTCAGACCTACCCGCTTCAGGGTGTCGACCTGGTGATTCAAGAGCCGCCGGGCACCGTCGAACCCGGTCTCACCATCAATTTTCCTTAAGGAGCGACGAATGATCGTCAAACCAGCGCCGGGACTGAAAGTGCGGGATCCGGTCACGAAGCAATTGCTGCCTCCCGAAGGCATCGAAGTGTCGGATACGGATATTTTCTGGACGCGCGCTATGAATGACGGCGACGTCGTGGTGGTCAACAGTGCTGCGCCCGCGCGCGCTGCGCAAGCAAAGGGTGACACGCAATGATCCCGTTCAAGCAGATCCCCGCGAACCTTCGCGTCCCGCTGTTTTATGCGGAGCTCGACAATTCACATGCGAATACAGCAGTCCAGAACCAGCGCGCGCTGATCATCGGCCAGATCACCGCAGCCGGCATTGCGACGCCGAACGTTCCGCTCATTTCGAGCGGCACAGGCGATGCGGCGATCCAAGGCGGAGCAAGCTCGATTCTGGCCGCGATGACGTCGGCATACCGACTGGCTGATACCTTCGGCGAGGTGTGGTATCTGCCACTGGCTGACGCTGCCGGCTCAACTGCCGCTACCGGTTCGATCGCATTTACGTCTGCGCCGACGGCCAACGGCACGATCTCGCTGTACATCGCAGGACAGCTTGTCTCGGTCCCGGTTACGTCGACCATGACGACGGCACAGGTCGCCAGCGCAGTGAGCGCTGCCATCAACCTGATCGCCGCGATGCCGGTCACCGCGACCGTCTCGACGAGCACGGTGACGCTGACGGCTGACAACAAGGGTCTGCTGGGCAATGAAATAGACATCCGGTTCAACTATCAGGGTACGCCGGGCGGCGAATCGACGCCGGTAGGGCTGGCGTACACGGTCACGGCAATGTCCGGCGGCGCCACGAATCCGACGTTGACGACGGCGTTGGGCAACCTGCTCGATATGCCGTTCGACTTCATCGTGTGCCCGTACACCGACACGGTTTCGCTGAATGCACTCCAAACGCTCCTGAATGATTCGACGGGCCGCTGGAGCTGGCAGGTTCAGGTCTATGGGCATGTGTTTGCTGCCTACCGCGGCACGTGGGCTTCGCAAACCACGCTCGGCACCGGTCGCAACAACCAGCACGAGACGATTCTGGGTTTCAACGACTCGCCGACACCGAGCTGGCAGTGGGCCGCAACAATGGCCGCTGTCACGGCCTTCAGTGTGCGCGCCGATCCGGGCGTGCCGATGCAAACCGTTGCGCTTCCGGGCGTCATGGCACCGCCGCTGGCGTCGCGCTTCAGCTTGAGTCAGCGCAACACGCTTCTGTATGACGGCATCTCGACGTTCACGGTCGCGGCGGACGGTACGGTCGCGCTCGAAAACGTGATAACGACCTACCAGCTGAATGCATCGGGTCAGCCGGACAACAGCTACCTCGAGATCGAGACGATGTTCCTGTTGATGTATGTGCTTCGGCAACTGCAGTCGGTCATCACCAGCAAGTATGCACGGGTCAAGCTGGCTGCCAACGGCACTCGACTCACGGCCGGCAGCAACGTCGTTACGCCGGCCACAATCAAGGCCGATCTCATCGCGCAGTATCAGACGATGGAAGAAGCGGGAATGGTTCAAGGTAGCGCGCAGTTCGCCGCCGGCCTGATCTGCGAGCAGAACACGCAGAACCCGAACCGCCTTGACGTGCTTTACCCGGCCGTCCTGATCGACCAGCTGCGCATCTTCGCGCTGCTGATGCAGTTCAGCCTCGAAGTCACCAGTTAAGCCTCGTTTCGACCATCTGAGGGCGCCTCCGGGCGCCTTTTTCTATTTCTGGAGGGCCAGCGATGGCTTCGAATTTACTTGCCGGCACCGCGTCTGTGACGGTGGACGGCGCGACGCACCTGGTCGAGGGCGGCTTCAAATACAACCCGTCGACCGTCACGCGCGAATCGCTGACGGGCATGGACGGCGTCCACGGCTTCAAAGAGAAGTACATCGCTCCGTCGATCTCCATGTCGCTGCGCGATACCGGCGGCCTGACGGTGAACGCCGTCAATGGCATGAAGAATGTGACTGTCGTCGCGCAACTGGCCAATGGCAAGACCATCATCGGTCGGAATATGTGGACGGTTGAATCGCAAGAAGTGGACTCGGAAGACGCGAAATTCGACGTGAAATTCGAGGGCCCACAAGTTACCGAGACAACGACCTGACCATGAACCAACCTGACACGAAAACCATTTCCTTGCGCAAGCCGGTCACGCTCAAAGGTGATTCGGTCACGACGAGCTCGCTCGATCTTCGCGAGCCGACGGTCGACGAACTCGATCGCGCGTCGCAGGCCGGCGAAACCGGATACGCATCGAACGCGGCCCTGATCTCGTTCGTGGCGGGTGTGCCGCTGCAGGTGGCTCGCGCCCTTGGGAAGCGCGACTACGAGGAGGCGGTCAAGTACCTCACGGGTTTTACGCTGGATGGCCAGACGACTGGCGAAGCATAGTCGCCGAGGTCACGAAGTTCTATCACTGGGGGCCTGAAGACGCCTGGCGTCTCAGACTCAGCCGCTTCTTTTTCTACTACAAGGAAGCGGAGCGAATGAAAAAGGCGGGGGCCAACTGATGGCGGCGTCAAACACCTTCAACATCGTCATCAGCGCGACCGACAAAGCGACCGCTGTTGCGAAGCGGGTGAACGACTCGATCGCCAAGATGACGAAGCCGATCAACGATGTGAAAACATCGGTCGCGGCTTTCGGCAAGGAAACGGGCCTCGACCGGGTCGGCAAGGGGCTTGAGAAGGTCGGTAATGCGGCGGGCGATGTAGCGCGCAAGGTCGCGTCCATCGCACCGCCAATGGCTGCACTCGTCGGCGTCGGAAGCGTCGCAGGGATCGCTGCGCTCGCGACCGGCTGGGGTAAAGCCGCCATTGAGATCGCAAACACGGCTAGCGTTATCGGCGTGTCCACCACTGACCTGCAGCGTTACCGCGGCGCCGCGCGCGTCGCGGGCCTGTCTGCTGATGCCATGACAGGCAGCATGCAGTCGCTTGGCGCTGCTTTCGAGGATGCGTCTGCGGGCCGGAACAATTTTGCGGCCGGCGTGCTGTCCGACAAGGGAATCGGTATTCACCGCCTAAAAGACGGCACCATCGACGTCGTGCGTGGCCTGAATGATGTCGCTGCTGCCGCGTCGAAGATCAAGAATTCTCAGGCGCAGAAGGCGTTCCTCGACATCTTCGGGCTTGGCGGCCTGCAGGCGATGATTCGCCGGGGCACGATCGATCAGTTCGTCGCGCAGTTCGATAAGTTGAAGGCGACGATGTCGCCACAGCAGATCGCACAGGGCGAGAAATTCAATGAGTCCATGATCGCGCTCGATGCGTCGGTGGACAAGCTAAAGAACTCGATCGGCGTGTCGCTTGCGCCGGCGGTTGGGAAGGTCGTTGACGAGTTTACAAAACTTGCGGATGAATACGGCCCGAAGATCGCGAATTGGATTGATCACGTCGACTGGGACAAAACCGCGAAGTCGATCGCAGATATTGGCGAGAGTCTCGGAGGCGTCAAGGGCATTGCGTTGGGTCTCGCCGCGATCACGTTTGCTGGACCGATCGCCGGAATTGCCGGGTTGATAACAAAGGCGGCCGCGCTCTCGTCGATCCTCGTTCCTCTCGTGGCGAATCCGCTGGTCGCTGGCATTCTCGGGATTGGCTATAGCAAGGGGTTGAACGAAGGCGAAGGCGATCACCGACTGACGCAGCCCGGCGATACCTGGGGAGGGGATGCGATCGGCGATCGTCGGCGCGCTGGTGCAGCCGCAGATCCCAAGACTGCAGAGATCATGGCAAAGCTCCAGGCAATGGGGTGGAGTCGGCAGCAGGCCGCAGGCATGGCGGCGAATCTTTGGACGGAAAGCCTGTACAACCCGGCGGCCGTTGGCGACAACGGCCATGCATACGGTATTGGCCAATGGCACGAGGACCGCCAGGCAAATTTCAAAAAACGGTTTGGCATCGATATTCGGCAGTCGACGCTTGATCAGCAACTGCAGTTCATGAACGACGAATTGCGGAATGGCACCGAGCAGCGAGCTGGCAACGCGCTAAAGCTCGCTGCCAGTGCGGGGCAGGCGGGATGGCTTATCTCGCACTTGTATGAGCGGCCCGCAGATGATGCTGGGGAGGCAGCTCGGCGCGCAAATTCTGCTGCCGCGATCGACTCCGCTGTGTCGGCGCCGACTGCATCGCCGGCCGGCGGAAAACTCGAGGTCACGATCCATATGCCCGGAGCGCCGAATGGTGCACGTGCAACGGTTCACCACAATGGCGAGATTATGGCGACCGGCCAGATTGGCCATTCCTTACTGCTTGGGCCTAGCGTATGAGCACCACCAACATTGTCCAGATCTCCGGCAGTATCGGTGGTGTTGCGGCAGGCGCCTCGTCGTTGGCGAGTGGTGCGAGTTCGATCGCTACCGCTGCAGGCAACCTTCTTTCGGGAAACTGGCAAGGATTCGTCAAGAGCGCATCCTACGGAGGTGTGCCGTTCGCTGTTGAGGCGACGCGCACCGCCGGTGGTCGCCGCAATGTCGTACACGATTATCCGTACCGAGACGAAGTGTGGGTCGAAGATCTTGGCAAGTTGCCGAGGCAGTTCAGCCTCATCGGCTTCTTGGTCGAAAACAGCCTTCTGTATGGCGGCGGATCGGTTGCAGATCAGCGCACCCGCATGTTCAATGCGTGCGAGATGAACAAGCCACAAACGTTGGTGCATCCTACTTTCGGTACGATCGAGAACGTGAACTGCCTGAGCGTCGAGTTCAGTGAGCGGAAAGACCTTGGGCGCGTAGTGGAGGTGATGTTCACCTTCATACAAAGTGGTTTGCGGATTTTCCCGACGGCCAACACTTCGACGACGAATGAGGTTGCCAGTGCCGCGAGTGGGCTCACGACGGCTTCGCTAGTCGATTTTGTGAGGAACACCGCTGCCGCGATTCAGAAGGGCGCGGCAGTAGGGCAGGCAGCGGTCTCGGCGTCTGTCGGGCTCTATCAGTTGGGCGTCACGGCAGTCAATGACGTGAAGCGCTTCCTTGGCGCTGTGTCGACGCTGACCGGGAACTTTGGACGCCTGTTCGGCGGCGGCAACAATGGGTATCTGGGCACAAATCAGAAAGCACCATCAGGCACCACTGTTCAGACTCTCATCGCGGCGGATGCCGGATTGCGAGCCAACGTAACGTCAGCCGGAGCGGCCTTGCAGTCTGCCGCCGCGAATGTCGGCGACACGACCAGCTTCGGTGCGGCGACGCAGGCCTTTGTGCTGGCAGTTTCCAATTCGGCGTCCGACCCAGCAGATGCTGTCCGGATGCTGACTGGGATGGCAGCATACACGCCAGCGGCGGCCACATCAACGGCGGCAATCGGATCTGCTATCGCTGCCATGCAGACCGCGAGCGGCGCTCTGTTTCGTCGCACCGTACTCGCGCAACTCGCTGTTGTGGCGTCGGCATATCAGCCTTCGTCGCAGCAGGATGCTCTGGCAGTTTCCGCAACAGTGACGGGCCTGATCGACAGTGAGATCCAGATTGCCGGAGATTCTGGCGACGACTCGAGCTATATGGCGATGCGCGCGCTACGTCAAAGCGTAATTGCCGATCTGGAAGCACGTAGCGCCGGAATTGCGCCGACGACGACGTTCACATTCAACGCTGCGCTCCCGTCGCTGGCGTTGGCAAGCCGGATCTATCGTGACGCAACCCGCGCAGATGGACTTGTGCAGCAGGCGGATGTTATCCATCCGGCATTCATGCCATCTTCATTTCAAGCACTGGCGACCTGATACGTGGATGACGATCTTTATCTGAGCATCGGTAACCAGACGATCTCAGGGTGGACTGACGTCCGCATTACGCGTGGAATCGAGCGCCTTCCGTCCGATTTCGAGCTGGGGCTGACGGAGCTTTACCCTGGGCAGCTGGATCGAGTCGTTGTGCAGCCCGGCGACGAATGCCAGGTAATGATCGGGAGCAGCCTTGTCATCACTGGCTACGTCGATCGCTATACGCCCTCAATGGATGCGCACAGCCATACCATTCGTGTGGCGGGGCGCGGCAAGTGTCAGGATCTCGTCGACTGTGCGGCCATGTGGCCGAATGGGCAGATCAGCGGCACGTCTGCGCTCGATGTGTCGACCAAGCTGGCTGCGCACTACGGAATCACGGTGGCTTGCGACGTGCAGAACCTTCGCCCGATCCCGCAGTTCAATCTGTTCCTGGGGGAGTCCTGCTACGAGATCATCGAGCGGATCAGCCGATACAGCTCGTTGCTGGTGTACGACACGCCCGACGGTAACTTGACTTTGGCTCAGGCGGGAACGGTACAGGCCGCAAGCGGATTTCAGCAGGGAATAAACGTCCAGGCAGCGACCGTCCAGTATTCGTCGGATCAGCGATTCTCAAAATACACCGCGTACACGCAGTCCGTTCAGATGTATTCGGACATCGGAGTGGCGGGAAATGTGATCGCCGTGGTCGAGGATACCGGCGTGAAGCGCCCCCGCGAGCGCGTGATCATCGCAGAGGCGGTGCAGGGATTTCAGGATCTCGCAAAGCAGCGCGCGACGTGGGAGATGAACAGACGCATTGGCCGGGCCGCTGTCGTCACGCTGACGACCGATTCATGGCGGGACTCGGCCGGCGCGCTGTGGACGCCGAACACGCTCGTTTCGATTCTGTTGCCGCAATTGAAGCTGGCAGACGAGTCCGGAACCGGCCCCGTCACCTGGCTGATAGGCGAGGTGACCTTTCAACGAAATATGCAAACCGGCACGACAGCGACGATCACGGCCATGCGCCCAGAGGCGTATCTGCCGGAACCGACCGCGCTTCAACCGATGTTTGTCGACGGAAGCACGATTCCCCAATGAGCGATCTATTGCACGGCCCTGTGAATCGACTTGCGCGGTTTGCGAGGGCTGCTATCGGATGGGCGCGGATCACGTTCACGAACGACGGCGGGAACGTGCAGTTCGTGCAGGTTCAAGTCAATGACCTCGAGACGATCGATGATCTGCCGCGCGTCGCCGAATTCGGATTGACCAGCGTTGCTCCGGATGGGTCTGACGTGGTCATGGTGAATCTCGGCGGCGGCCGAAACAACGCGGTTGTGGTTGCGACCGGGCATCAGGAATCTCGGCCGAAAGGTCTCAAGGCTGGCGAGACGATGATTTACAGCCAGGACGGGAAGAGCGTGTATTTCACGGCCGGCGGCGGAATTCTCATCGACGCCAAGGGGCAGGACGTCGTGGTGAACAACGCCAAGGACTACACGATCAATTGCACCGGGAAATTCAAGGTGGTAGCGCCCGGTGGCGTCTTGTTCGATGCACCGACGAACGAGTCGACGGGCGATATGCGCGACAACATCGAAACGAACCCGAACACGGCTGCCGAGAGCCGCGTGATCTTCAACGAGCACGACCATGCAGTTACGGGAATTCAGTTCGGCGGCGACACCCGCATTAGCAATCCTCCAACCCCGACGGAATAAGCATGGCCACAGACATCCAGGTGTTCTGGAGCCCGGATAACAACCAGGGCGACTGGCAGACGCTTGGTCCTGATCTCGCGACCGGAAACGATCTGCAGACCGCGATTCTGGTCAGCCTCTTTACGGACCGGCAGGCCGCGCCGGATGACGTGATTCCGGACGGTACCGGCGATCCGCGAGGGTGGTGGGGCGACGCCGGCAACACGACCCTGATCGGTTCAAGACTATGGCTTCTGCGACGCGCGAAGCAAACCACCGAGACGCTTCAACGAGCGTATGACTACATCGCCGAGGCCCTTCAATGGTTGATTGATGATGGGGTCGTCGCGAGTTTCGACATCACCGTGGAGTGGCAGAGAGCCACTTTCCTCGGCGCGAAGATCGTTGCGCATCAGCAGAACGGGACTGACCAGTCGACCGCTTTTCAATTCGTTTGGAACGGACTTACGTAAATGCCATTTTCCCGGCCCACCTTATCCGATCTAAAAGCCCAGGTTGCCGCAGACGTCCAGGCGAACCTGAAGGGCGTGAGCGCTCTCCTGCGTTACGCCGTGCTCAACGTCGTCACGGTGGTACAGGCTGGCCTGGCATATCTGCATTATGGCTATCTGGACTGGATTGCAAAGCAGGCTGTGCCATGGACGGCGACCGATGAGTATCTTGTCGGATGGGGTGCCTTGAAGAATGTGTATCAGAAGTCGGCAACTGTAGCTTCCGGTACTGCGACATTCGCGGGCACTCCAGGAATTCCGATCCCAGCCGGAACCACACTCGTTCGCGGCGACAATCGGACCTACACCGTTAATGCGACTGCGACCGTTGGCAATACAAACACGGTGACAGTTTCAGCGACAGACACGACGCCGGGCGCTTCAGGTAATTGTGATGTTGGGACTGCACTGAATCTCGGCACGTCAATTCCGGGCATTCAGTCAACGGGTGCGGTTTCCGGAATTGCAGGATTTGTCGGTGGCGCTGACGTGGAAACGACGGATGCATTTAGCGCCCGTGTGATCGCGGCGTATCAGGCTAGTGCGCAGGGCGGCGCGCAGGCCGATTACGTGACATGGGCCACGGCAATATCGGGTGTATCCAGAGCGTGGTGTGACCCAAATGGATTCGGTACCGGTTCGGTTGTCGTCTATTTCATGATGGACGAAGCCGAGGCCGCGCATGGTGGATTCCCGCAGGGGACCAATGGTGTCGCAACGAATGAAACTCGGACAGCAACGAAGGCGGCCGGTGATCAGTTGATCGTCGCGAATGCGATCTATCCTCTGCAGCCCGTCACTGCGATGGTCTATGCGTGCGCTCCGATCGCAAACACGGTCAATTTCACGATCTCCGGACTGAGCACTGCATCGACCGCTACTCAGCAGGCAGTGGAGGCGGCAATTGCCGATGTCTTTTTGCGAAATGGGGCACCGGGGGCAACAGTGGATATGTCTGACATCAACTCAGGCATCGCCGCAGTGTCTGGAACCGCGGGCTTTGTCGTAACGTCGCCGGCCGGGAATATCGCGAGCGCAGCTGGGTATCTGCCGACGCTCGGCGGCATCACGTTCGTTTAAGGGGAGTTCTGAATGGCTGCCCCGGTGCTTCTTGCCCAGAATTTTCTAAGCGCGATTCAGTCTCTGCTGCCTCGCGGGCTTGTATGGCCCCGCGATCCAGATGCGGTGCAGACCAAGACGTTGATGGGGTTGGCGCCTACATATGAGCGCAATACATCGCGTGCGAATTATCTTCTGGTTGATGCATTTCCCGCTACAACGAATGAACTCCTTCCGGAATGGGAGGAGACGCTAGGGCTGCCTGATCCTTGCGCCGGTGCCGCCCCGACAGTGCAGCAGAGACGCGCTCAGGTAGTTGCTCGATTTGCCAACAGCGGCGGTCAGTCGGCGGCATATTTCATTCAATTTGCAGCGCATCTTGGTTACACGGTAACGGTCCAGAACTATGGACCTGCTCTAGCCGGACAAGCCCGCTGCGGTGATGCGTGCAACGGCGCGCCGTGGGCGTCTGCATGGGCAATCGTTGCTCCGCTAAGCACAGTCACATATGCGCGAGCCGGGCAATCCGCTGCCGGCGATCCTCTTGCCAGTTGGGGAAATGCAGTGCTGCAGTGCGAGCTAAATACTTTGAAGCCTGCACATACCGTGCTGCTGTTCCAGTATCAGGTCGAGATTTTTGATAACTCGGTGGTCGATGACTTTGGCCACCCGTTGATGACAGACACCGGGATGCCCGTCATCCTTTAAAAATGCGGAGCATGCATGTATCAAATTGACTCGAGCGGGAGCGTAACTTCGCAACCCACGCCGGCCGCTGCAGGAACGCCGGGTTGGTTCACCGGCGGCAATCCTGCCACTGGTGTGCCGGCAACGATTCTTGATAGCGATTGGTTCAACGCGGTGCAAGCCGAGCTACTCGCGATTCTTTCAGCTGCCAGTATTGCGCCTGTCAAGGGGACGAACAATCAGCTCATTGCCGCACTGAATACGCTCTTTGCAAGTCTGGGCGGCAATGCGAGTCAGACATTCAGTGTGGCTGGCGCTACGCAGGCGGCCCATGCCGTAAATCTTGGCGAATTCGTGGCGAGCCTGGCTATAAACGGCTATGTGAAAATCCCGGTGTTTTTCGGGGGCGCCGCCAAGATCCTCATTTTTCAGTGGGTGCGCAACGTCACGGGTACGTCGAATTCATCTGGCCTGGCGACAGTTTCCGTAAATTTCCCGATTAGTTTTCCTACCGGGATCCTTTCCAGCGCGTTCTACCCCGTACAGGAAGCCTCAAGCACGGCTGGTATGGGTCTCTGCGGACAGGGTCCGACAACAAGCGGTGTGCTGGTCAATATTGCCAATGCGCCGGCCAGCAGCCTGGTTGCCGTCTCCGGCATCATCGTAGGATATTGATATGAGTCACTTCTATTCAGCCTCAAAGAGTTCGTTCCTTGACGCCGATCTTCGCGAGGCATACGAGAGCGCCGGAACTTGGCCGGCGGATGCCAAAGAAATTGACGATGAGCTGTTTATCCAGTTCGGCTGCTCGAACCCACCAGCAGGGAAAGTCAGGGGTGCATCCACTAATGGTGATCCGTGTTGGGTCGATGCTCCCGCTCCGACGAGTGCCCAGCTATGGGCAGATGTGCAGGCAGATGCCAAATCAGCACTTGAAGCATCGGACGTGATCGTTCTGCGTTGCTACGAGTCTGGCATTCCACTTCCGCAGGAGTGGGCGGCGTATCGGAAGGTGCTGCGAACCATCGTGAATTCGACTGTCATGGATGCCTCGCAAAAGTTGCCGTCGAAACCAGCCTCCCCATCGTGGCCTTAGCCAGATAAGGCAGATCGACCAGCCGCCTCCGGGCGGTTTTTTTATTTTGCGGACGAGATATGACCACAGGTGTAGGCACCACTCTAGCCAACTTCAACCCGGCAACTGGATTCTCCGATACCGACCTCGTCTATATGACGCAGAACGGGGCGACGGTTAAGGGAACGATTGCTCAGTTGAGGACCGCGCTCGCAAAAAATTCTTCGCGCGAGGTGTTTACTGCAGGCCCGCTCTTCACTGGATCTATTTCTGGAACGACGCTTACCGTCAGCGCAGTGGCGAGTGGAAGTCTGGTGGTAGGGCAGACAATTTTTGCAGCGGGCATTGCCGCGGGCACAACGCTCATTGCGCTTGGATCAGGAACTGGGGGAGTGGGAACGTATACCGTCAGTACCTCGCAGACTCTCGCCGGCGCATCCATGGGGGCGGCAAATGCATCGCAGTTCGCGCCCGGATTCTCGGCGAGCGTGACGCTCGCCGGCTCTTACGGCTCGATCAACAACATTCTCGTTCTCTTCGACGGCGCGGTCCAAACCGACGACACATTGGTGGGACGGGTTTTGGGTTTCAATCCTACGGTCCCGGTTGGGATCCAGCAAATCACCGTTGTTGGTCAGCAAGCCCTGACTATCGGCGCACCTAGTGCTGGAACTGTTATCGATTCGTCTGTGGCGGCCGGCACGGCGCTGTACAACCGCATTGTCACCGTCAACCCTAAAGATCCGCAATACGGGGCGAAGGGCAATGGTGTGGCGGATGATACAGCGGCTTTTTCAGCAGCCCTTACGCAGTTGTATCTTCTCGGTGGCGGCAAGCTTGTCGTACCAGCAGGGACGTTCATCCTGTCCCAGAGGCTGACATATGCGCTGCCGGGAGCTTTGAGCTCGATCACCATCGAGGGAGCAGGAGCAGACATCACCGAGTTGCGATGGACGAATGCAAGTGGCGGACTCGTGTTCAACTACACAAGCCCTGGTCATTCGTCGCATGCGCGCGATTTGTCGATTACCACGACGCAGGTTGGCGGTGGTACTGGGCTCTCGCTAAACCAGACGATGTCGTTGAACACGTTCATGCAGACGGACATCATGCGCGTGACATTCCGCGGGGCAAATAATCTAGGGTCCGGAGGATCCGCTTACTGGAACCAATGCTATCTCGTCAACGGTGTATGCGGCACAAACGTACTTGGAGTCACGTGCTACGGCCCGAATAACTGGGGCAGCGTATCCAATGCAGCGGGAGGGGTTTATCAAGGAAACCCGGCCGCGATTAGCAATCCCGGAAATGGCTATGCGATTTATCACAATATCGCGATGTCGACGTTCAATGGGCTTTCGTTCGGCATTACGTATGGCAGCTATACGCAGGGCATGACGATCTCGCAGGTGAATTGCCAGAACACCACTACGGGATTCTATTGCCCACCTGGGGCTACCGGCATCCTTGCGCAGCTTCAGATCATGAGCAGTCAGATAGCTTGCGCTGGGAATGGCATCTCAATCCAGTCTCCTATCCTGAATGTGATGATTGGCTTAAACAACATCATTTCCGTGAACGGGAACTCTGGCGCGCTGATCACCACGCCAAATGGTTTCTCCTTTGTGGGGAATCAATGCATCAGCGGCGATGCGTCAGCAAATTTGGGGATCTCGATCGGTGCTCCTCCTTCCGGAAGTTATGCCGCCGGCACTATCACTGGAAACGGGTTTATCGGTCTCAATATGGCGGTGCTTCTGGAATCCGGGTCAACCGGAAATAACGTGCAATCGAACGCCTATCTGAATTGCACTACGAAAGTCAACAATCTCGGAACTGGCAACACAGTCGGTGGGGGCTCAATGTGATGAAGTTTTTCGGCTTGCTTTGCGCGCTATTCTGCGCATCCGCGTTCGGCACAACCTACGTCCCCGTCCAGCTTCTCAATCCAAATGGATCGACCAGCGGGCAGGTTCCTGTATCGACCGGCCCAACTACGGCGCCGACATGGGGAAATGTTCCCGCAACTGCGCTAGCGGCGCAGGCCGCGAACACGGTTGTGGCGAACGTTGCCGGTTCGACCGCGTCGCCGACAGCGTTCGCCATGCCGAGCTGCGCGACGTCGACGAGCGCGCTTCAGTACACGAGCGGGACCGGGTTCACGTGCTACGCGAACTCGGCTTCGCTGACGGGGGCGACGTTCACGGGCGCGCTGGGCGCCAGTTATAACAGCGCCACTTTCACGCTGAATGATGCGGGTGGTACCGGCTTCCCGGTCTTCTTCTTCAACAAGGCCGGTACGAACGTATGGGCGCTCACAAACGCTTCCTCGACTGGCACGCTGACGCTTAACCGGTACGTATCAGGGACGCTGACGGACAGCCCGATCTCGGTCTCGAATTCGACCGGCGCCGTCACGATGTCAGACGGCATCACCAACAGCCCCATCAGCGGCAGCACCGGCTCGTTCACGACGCTGGCGGCGAGCGGTGCTGTCAGCGGCGCCGGTTTCAACAATCTGTTCGCGTCTCCCCCGAATATCGGTCTGGTTGCGCCAGCCGCAGGCAAATTCACCACGCTTCAGGCGACGAGCTCGCTAACCGGCTTTACCGGCCGGCTGCTCAACATCCAGGTATTCACGTCGACCGGCACCTATACGCCGACGACTGGAACGGCAGCGGTCTATGTAAAGGTGCAGGCCGGGGGAGGCGCGGGGGGTGGCACTCCTGCGACTAGTACGGGTCAGGCTGCTGCTGGTACAGGGGGCACAGCGGGGGCCTATGCAGAAGGCTATTACACGTCCGGGTTCTCTGGCGTAGCCGTCACGATTGGGGCTGGCGGGACCGCTTCATCTGGAGCAAACGGTGGTGCTGGCGCCACATCAAGTTTTGGCTCATTGCTCTCATGCCCCGGGGGCGCCGGCGGTCTTGTCGGTACGGCAAGTGCAAGTCTGTGGGTCACTGCAAGCGCCGCTCAAACATCCGCATGCACTGGGACTCCCTCCTACGCGATGAAAGGCCAGCAGGGTGAGCAATCAGTGGTATTTTCCGGCCCCGTATCGCGCAGCGGCGCCGGGGCATCCGCGGTAATGGGGATCGGAGGAGCGGCACTCTGGTCCTCCGGAGCTGGGCTTGCTGGTATTGGTTACGGATCTGCCGGCGGTGGCGCAAATGCTGCGGCATCCACGGCGGCGCAGGCGGGATCGGGCGGCTCGCCGGGCCTCGTGGAAGTTTTCGAATATAGTCAGTAACGGCCCTATGGCGCTGTGTCCGGGTTCAGGTTTAGTGGCTAATCAACCGGCGGATGAGCATGACGATAGACCGGACAGGCTCCGTCATCCTCCAGGACGTTGAATTCTCGATGCTGGTAATTCGACGTTGCGCATGTGCAAGCCTCGCATTGAGATCGTCCACTGTGGACCTCATTTCAGTCGCAGCTTTTGCTACATTGCGAACCTTCTCGGTCATTTCGATGATCTTCAGTCTGGAGCTTGCCAACTCGGCGTCCAATTGTTTTATGAGCTCAGCCTGACCTCTAAGTGCTTTTTGTGCGAGACCAGATTGCTGCTCAACCGAAGAGCCCGGACTACTTGCAACAGCCTCATCCTCCATGCGTTTCCAGGACTTGATGATTTGGGCTCGATCGGCACAAGGGCGCAGCGATACGAAAAACTCAAAAGTGTATTTGGCTGTATCGTAAAAGCGTTCGCAAGCAAAATCGACCATCCCGACATCTGCCATTTGTCCCATCAGACGGGCAAACGATTTGGGGGTGAAGACCCAGCAATGAACATCGTGATAGGTGCCATTCTCGAGAATGTCTCGAGCGATCTTGACCGCGCCGTCGAATTTGTGGAATTTTTCTAGGTTTTCCGCTTCTATGTTGCCATCCCACGCCGCGCCACAATCGACCGTGGCCGCGTTTAACAGGAAATCCAGTGCGGAGTGAGGTTGTGGCACTCTGGCGCGAACGAGATGACTATTCAGTATGTCTGCAAACCGCGTTTCCTCCCGGAGATAGTCGAAAGTAAAACGCCGGTCCGGAATAATCAGGCGTACTTCACCGGTGTCCTTCAGAATGCTGCGCAATTCTCCAAGCCATGTGATCAGATCGGGTACGTGCTCGATAACGTGCGACGCGACAACATAATCGACTTTTCGGTGATTGACGGCATCTGCAAGCGTGTTTTCGCCCCAGATCGCATCGACGTGAACAATGTTGTCCACATCGACATGGGGATCGTTTTTGTACTTTCCGACTAGGGTTTCACGATCCGTGTAATCGACATAGATTACATTGCCGTCTTCTCGTCGGATATATGGTTTGTCAAGCGCTCCAATCTCGACTCCGACCAGCGTCGAAACATCCAGTCCGCTTAAGAGTTTCTCTCGTTTTTCGCCGCCCATATTCGCCCTCGATAGCAATGGACAATCTGTTTTTGAATGTGAGTCTCACTTCGCCCGCGAGAATACCAGAATTGCCTCGATAGACACTTCGTCAGCAGTATTCGCGCTGCTTTTTCCCACCTCCATCACCGCCGCACGCTATAAGGCAAAAGCTCAGTCTTGCGATTGATGCTGCTCTCCATCGGGCACCGGGGAGTCGGCGTTCAAGTCGATCGTTGCTCCGACTTGGCGCATGCGTTGTAGCACTCGCTCGATCGTGCTCTCGTCGAGCTCGAGCTGGGCCATTGCGAAAAAGAGGGGAAGCGGGCTGATTGGCTGCGGCTGCTCGCCGCCCGTGTACTTCCGCCAGTGTCGGCCGCCCGATAGCCCGAACAGCTTCGCCATCTGCGCGCTGCTGAGTCCTAGCTCTTCCTTGAGGCGAGCCAGGTCTTCCGGCGAGGGTGCTTGATAGAGCATGGCAAGTTGATCCAGCGCCGCGCGCGGCGTGACGAAAGGTGTACATGATTTTCCTCATCGGATGCGGGCCGCGCGATTGCGCAGCCTCTGACCGACAAGGTAGGCCGATTCGGCCTAAGTGTCAAGTCTTGGTGCTCCTTTTTGGCCGAGTGGGCATGACCCCCGAATTCTTCGCCGCGCTTTCTGCGGTGCGCGCGCGTTGGAGTGCATCTTTGAGGGCTAGCTCAATCACTTCTGTGATCGATAGTCCGGTCTTGGTGGCTAGGGCAAAAAGCGTGTCCATAGCCTTTGGAGTGAGCGGGACGGTCTTTGCTTTTTCATCGGGAATTTCGTGGTCATTGATTGGGGCCTCGCCGTCGGCCAGCCATGCCTGCGAAACTCCCAGAGCTGACGCAATCCTATGCACGACCTCCGGACGAGGCGCGCTCGCTCCTACCTCATAGCGGCTTAACTGGGCCTTCTTCATGCCGACGAGTTCGGCTAAATGGGCCTGCGACCAGCCTCGCGCCGACCGGATGTGGCGGATTCGATCACCCAAGCTTTCGCGCGGAAGATTAGTTGACATCAGTAGACGACGTCTCTATAGTAGACAACGGTAGACAAGTAGACGACGGTAGACAGGAGATTATAAATGATGACGGAAAGGCGACGACGCTCGGAACTGGTAAGCCTCAAGGTGACGCCTGAAGTAAAGGATTGGCTTTGCTCGCGCGCTCGGGATGGCTATCGAACGATAAGCGCCGAGGCAGCAAGAATCCTAGAAAAGGAAATGTGTTTGTCGGAAAAAGAAAACGCCCAACCGGCGGCAACCGGTCAGGCGTTGGTAACGCAGTGAACCCCTTAGCAAAGGAACACAGGTCATGAACGATGTTAGCACGTCAATTCCTGTTTTGACAGGATCGGACGATGGCCGACATGCCGGTTATGTTGACGCTCGCTCACTTTGGGCATTTCTGGGCGTTGGGCGCCAATTCGGCACGTGGATTACCGGGCGCATCGCTGAGTACGGCTTCGTCGAAAGCGAAGATTTTTTGATTTCCCAAATCGGGGAAATCAAAACCGTCGCTGGGCGAGGAGGCGACCGGAAGACGAAAGAATACAGCCTGACGCTCGATATGGCGAAAGAGCTGTCGATGGTTGAGCGGACGGAGCAGGGCAGGATCGCGCGACGCTACTTCATCGAATGCGAACGGCGCCTCATGAAGATTGCGCCGGCCGAGCCCGCCGCGGCGATGCGCGAAGTCATCAGCCGCTCGCAGTTCGGCGATCTGCGGCGCGACATCCATGAGATAGCCCGTCTGGTGAAGGGGCGCACGCATCGCAGCGCTTGTCACTCGCTCTACAAGGGTCTGCACGAAAAGATGGGCGTTTCGAAGTGCACAGAGATCCCGGTCGACCAGATCGACGTGGCGCGCGACTGGCTCGCGGACCGGCGAGACGAATGGACCGTCGTCGATACCGACCAGGCGATGTACACGCTCGATCACTTCGAAGACATGCTGCACGCGTGGTACTTCAACGGCGAGTTGCCGAGCCGTGTCGAGGTCGAACTGGCGCGTCAGTTGCTGATACATACCAAGACCGCAATCGCCGAAGCGAAGCTGCAGTTCGGCTTGGTCAATGCAGCAGATGAGAGCGGTCGCGTCGGATTGCGCAATGCGAAGAAGTTGCTCGCACGGCGCTTTCTTGCAAGGCCTATCCCGCCTTACTACAGGGGCCTCGTTGCTCAACTGGAGGCGCGAGCATGAACAACTTGATCGAGATTGGTGGTGTGGTAATTCATGCGGACGCGGACGGACGGTTTAGCCTCAACGATCTGCATAGGGCCGCAGTTGCCGGCGGTGTCACGAAAGACATTCGGCCGAACGAGTGGATGGCGCTGGATCAAACAAAGGCGCTGGTCGAAATTTTAATTACGGAAAATCCCGGTAGTTCACCGCTTCACTCGGCGGTTGGTCGATACGGTGGAACTTACGCGTGCAAAGAGTTGATATACGCCTACGCCATGTGGATCAGCGCGAAATTCCACATTCAGGTGATCCGTACTTTTGACGCGTTTGTCACGGGCAGACTTCCTAGCGGCACGGACGGAACTCTCCAGGCTGCGAAGCTGTTTCCCCCGTTGTTTAAGATTGCCCGGTTGCTGGGGTGCGACAAGCAGGCAGCAGCCATCAGTGCCAACCAGGCGGTCAATGCAGTATCCGGCCAAAACTTGTTGGCATTGATGGGCCAAACTCACGTTGAGGCCGAAAATCAGGATTCGAAGTTTTACACGCCGACGGAACTGGGCAAGATGATCAACACGTCCGCGCGTGGAACGAATCTTCTGTTGGCAGAGGCAGGGTTCCAGATGAAGCGCGGCGAGCACTGGGAAGTGACGGATGCCGGCAAAGATTTCGCGCGTATCTACGACACAGGAAAGCGCCACGGTAGCGGCGTGCCCGTGCAGCAAATCAAGTGGTCAATCGCAGTGTTGCCTGCTCTCGGTCACTCGGGAGAATAAAGATGGCATTTACTGAAACGGACCAGGAAAATATCTTCCGATTGCTTTCGTCGGGGTTTGAGGACATTGCTCGGCATTACATGAGCCGAGAGCACATGTTCGACATATCGTCGGCAGTATGGGAGGGGCCGAACCAGTTCATTTACCAATTCCCAGAAGTGGATCGGATATTTCACTTCGAGCGCACCGGCTCGGCATGGACGATCCGTGAGGTCTGGCTTGCCGACTCGCCAGAGATGTTTGCGATCGATCAGGCTAACGGCGGCCGCGTTCTTTTCGACTTCCGATCACCCGATGTCGCCGGTCACGTAATTCGCGTGTCGGCAGCGCTGTAGAAGGACCAACAATAATCGACCAACAAACCGCCTCCGGGCGGTTTTTTTATTTCCGGGGCCCAATGGAAGCCAAAGACATGTTGACGATGCCCGATCCGGAGTTCCGCGCGCACGTTGTCGAATACCTCGTTGCACACGATGCGGCAATTTCAGAGAACACCAAGGTCACGAGAAAGGTGGAGGCGACCGCCGATCAGGTCGCAGAGGACACGGCGCTCATCCGCAGCATCTTGAGCGACGTTGCCGCCGGCGCGCGGTTCATGTGCCGACTCGCGGCCGCATGGCGGTTCTTTCAGAGACAGGTGTTCTTGCCGTTCGGATTGCCGATGCTCGGGCTATACGGGCTCTGGTTTTACACGCAGTTCCATCGATTCCCCACGTGGCTGGCTGACTGCTTCAAATTCCTGATGGCGGTGCTATGAACCTGACTGCTCCCATTGTTGCCGCGGGGTGCGGCTCGACCGTCATGCGCGCATCGACCTGGGTGCAGCCGCTTCAGGCGGCGTGTGACCGGTTCGGTATCAATACGCCGTTGCGTGTCGCGGCGTTCCTCGCTCAATGCGGCGTGGAGTCGGCTCGGCTCACTGCGACTTCGGAGAATCTGAACTACAGCGCGGCAGGTCTGCTGTCGACGTTCTCGAAATATTTTGACGCAGCCAGCGCCGAGCAGTATGCGAACCAGCCGCAACGCATCGCAAATCGCGCGTATGCGAATCGCTTTGGCAATGGCGACGAGGCAAGCGGCGATGGCTGGAAGTTCCGGGCTCGTTCGCTCATCGGCATCACGTTCCGCGACAACTACGTGTTGTGCGGATTGGGCATCGATCTGCCACTTCTGGAGCATCCGGAACTGCTCGAGCAGCCGGCGGAGTCAGCGCTTGCCGCCGCGTGGTGGTGGTCCAACAAAAAACTCAACGCGCTCGCCGATGCGTCTCAGTTCCAGCAGATCACCAAGGCCGTAGACGGCGGCCTGAATGGTTATTCAGAACGGCTTGCGCTGTACGGCGCAGCAAAGAAAGTTCTTGGCGCCTGAATCTGGATACATAGTCGATGGCAAGAAAAAGCCCCGCTAGTGGCTCACCGCGGGGCTTTTGATTTTCGATGTCCGAATAGACCGGGCATCGCAAACCGGAAGGCATTCTACTCCAGACGACCCAGCGCGCCAATCAATCAACCGCCTTCGGGCGATTTTTTCGATTACGGACATGACCGACGTTACCCAAATCCACGAAGAAAAAGAGACGTTGACCGTCGACGTCAACATCCCCGGCCATGAGCCGCGCAAGACGACAGAGCTGTTCGAGCGCACGCGAAAGGTGCTGATCTCGCGCGCAGGCGGCCGCTGCTTTATCTGCAACGCGACGGCGGAGGAGAGCGGGCATCCGCTCGAGGCGCATCACCATCCGATCGAGCGCTCGTTTGCCGAAATGATCGATTGGGAGCGCTTCAAGCTCGACGCGCAGGCCGGCGTATGGGGCGAGGCGATCAAGGCATTCGACTGGGACCACTTCACCGACTGGACCCAGTTCGTCGACGACATGACGGTCAACGGTATGTTGCTTTGCAAGGAGCACCACATCGGCAAAGACGAAGGCATGCATGCGTTGCCGTTTCCGATCTGGATCGCGCAAAAGTACGGCAAGGAGGGCTATCAGTTCTCGGCTGCCGAAGTCATCCACCACGCAGTGTAGGAGCATCCATGGCTCAAAACTCAGCAGTCGTCACCGGCGGCGTCGCAATCTCGACCGCTACCCTCATGCCCGCAGTCGAGTGGGCGCTCGATCTGATGTTTCATGTGCCGGTACCGGCCAGCGTCTCGGCGCTTGTCGCTGGCGTGCTCGCATCGGGAGCCCATGCCGCGCTGAACTACATCGCCGCGCGCGTCGCCGCGAAGCAGGCCGCCACGCCAGTCACGCAGTAACCCTCTCGCCGCTCTCGCGGCAACACTCCGAAGGAAATTCCATGAAGAAGCTCATGCTGCTTGCGGCAGGCCTTGTCCTGTCCATCGCTTTCGCTGGCTGTGCTGCGCCGAGCGCCGCGCCCCAGACGCCCGCTCAACTCGTCGCCACCGTGCAGGTGAAGGCGCAGAAGGTTTGTACCGTCAGCGTTCCTTTTCTCGCGTCGATGTCGGCCATGAAGTCGCAGCTGTCCGTCGAAGCACAAGGCTACCTGGCCACCGCCTCGGACAAGGTGGGTGCGGCTTGCTCGATGCTGCAGAGCGCCGGTTCGGCCACGGCTCTCCCGCCGATCTCGACGGCCAATATCAGCGCGCTGGTCAATGACGGCGTGCCGGCGCTCATCAAAGTAATCGACGCGTCAGGATGGGATCAGAAGACCAAGGATGCTGCCGAGATCGCGCTCACGGCCGCGCAGCTCGCCGTATCGTCTGCGCTGGCGAACTACACCGCCGCGCCGGCGGCGATCGCGCCCGATCCGACAAGCGGAGCGATCGCATCGTGAGCGCATTCCTGACAGACCTGCAGGTCGAGCTCGTCAGCGACTCGACGAACGGTGGGCGAGGGACGTGGCGCCTGACGGCGCCGCTCGTCTACAAGTCGGACGTGGCGAAGCTGACGTTCACGGTCCCCGCGGGCTTCGAGACGGACTTCGCCTCGGTGCCGCGGACGCCGGTTGCGTTCCTGCTGACGGCCGACAGCGCTCATGAGGCTTCGGCCGTCCACGACTGGCTGTATTCGGAGCATGCGGTGCCGCGCGCTGTGGCGGACGCCGTGCTGCGCGAGGCGTCGCTAGTGAGTGGCGTGCCAGCGTGGCGGGCTGCCTTGATGTATTGGGGCGTTCGCGCGTTCGGCTGGTCGCATTGGGGCAACGGACCCGCGACCGCCTGAAAGACTGTCAAGCTTTACCGGCGGTGGCCTCGATGGCACCGCCAGTCTTCCAATCGCGCCCACTGAAGCACATCAATCAGCCCGCACTAGCGGCGCGTCCGCCCAACATTCCCACTGCCTTCGCGATCAGATCAGTCGATTGCGCAACTCGTTCCTCCAGCGCGCGAATCTGCTCAATGAGTTGCGCTTCGCGCCTGATCGCATCCTCCGCCCGCACCCATTCGGTGTACTCGGATGGTGTCCACGGGTCCAGCACGAGATCAAACCCGATCTGTTTGTCGTCATGGATGTATGGCTTCCATCGTTGGAATCCGCCGCCCATCTCCGTCCGCATAGCTTCCAAGCCCCGATACTCACGGTCGTCCATCCCTTCCTCCCAGCCTACGCAAGTATTGCGTCAATCGCGCATCCTAACCCTTTCGTCCGTTCTTTCGCCATTCTTCAAGCATCCGCATGCGGGCATCAATGATTGCAGCCTGCCGCGGCGTCGGCGGGTCTGTGACGCACGGCTCCGCATCCAACTCCCGCTCGAAACACTCCCACACGCTTCCCGCCACGTATGCGCTGCCCTGCTTGCCGATCATCCGCCGAATCTGGTCCGCGCGCAGGACCGTTGATCGCAGCCGATGGATTTCCTGCAACAAACGAAGCACGGTCGGAGTCGGCTCGCGATCGTAAATCTCGGCCAGTTCGGCGGCGGTGAGTGGCTTGCGGTGTCGCATGGTAGTGCGGGTGAATACTGTATGGATGTACAGTATATGACGTTCCCTAAATCACGCCGAAATCCGTCTAAAACCCAAAGCTGGAACTGGCAGCTAAGCGGGCTATAGGCGCTCAAGAAATAATCAAGCATCAGATAGATTTTAGTAGTCCTCAATGGCGGCGCAGCTTTCGGTCGAGAGACGCCCCGCATGGGGTGCGGGTACGCCTGCGGAGTCGACTCAATTCCAACCACTTCAAAAAGTGCCCGTCTGGAATGGCGTTGTAACCCTTTGATTTCGTTGGTTCGCAGTTGTGCATTACGGTATGCATCAAGACAGGCTGACAGGAAAGGTAACTATTTGAATAAGTTGAGGATTCCTGCGTTTGCAAGACTTTACCTCTCAGGTAATCGACGCACCGCGCCCCGGCCCTCAACCTTCACTCCGAGCCCGCCGCACACAACCGTGTCTGCCGAGCGTAGTGCTCAGTCATGCCAATGAAGGAGTCTTGAGATGAATGCGCATACCGATCTGATCAACCGTTATTTCGACGCATGGAACGAAACCGATGGCGCGCGCCGTCGCGAGTTGATCGCCGCGGCATGGAGCGCCGACGCCGATTATTGCGATCCGCTGCTGGCGGGCTCGGGCCACGCAGGCATCGACGCGATGATCCGGGCGGTGCATGAGCGCTTCCCGCATCACACGTTTCGGCGTACAGGCCAGGTTGACGGCTTCGCCAACCGGCTGCGCTTTTCCTGGGAGCTGATCACGCCCGCGGGCGAGGCGGTCGTGAAGGGATCGGACTTCGGTGTGGTCGATCCACAAGGACGCTTGCAAACGGTCACCGGCTTCCTCGATCAGGTGCCGGACGGCGCCTGAGCATCGCTTCTTGACGGAGAAGATCATGGACGAGCCCGCCGCCGCCACGGGTGCACAAACGGCCATCGCGTTCGCGCGCCTGACGGGCGCCGTCGACTCGCTGTCCAGCGCAATCGCCGGCTTTGCGCTGCTCGGCGGAGCGCGCGCGTTCATGTTCATCGCGTTGCTGGGCTGGCGCGAGCCGGTGCTCGGCGGCGCGGGTCTCGTGCTGCTGGCGCTGGTCGGCTGGTTGCGTTGGCAATGCGGTAACGGCGCGGCCGCGTCCGCCGTGCAGAACACGCGCCGCTGCAACCACTCAGCGTGCCGTCGCCGCGAGTCGCCTTCACCGGATGCGCGCAACATTGCTTGCTACAATCGTTCGCTGGAATGCGATTCGAAGCGCTGTCCCGTCTTCGTCGAGCCGAGTGGCTGCCGCTTCGGCCCGATTCGAACACGGGCGTGACGCGGGTGCTTCGCGCATCTGCAAACCAACGTCCAGATCCTGGCTCCCAGCCGGTGATCGGACCTAACCGGACCAACCGGACCTAACCGGAACACAAGGAGACACCGTGCTGAAGAATCTGGACCCGCTGCTCAACGCCGACATACTGCATGCGCTACGCTCGATGGGCCACGGCGACGAACTCGTCATTTGCGACGCCAATTTCCCGGGCGATTCGGTTGCGCGCGAGAGCGTGCTGGGCAAGGTGCTGCGCCTCGACGGCGTGAACGCGCCGCGGGCGATTCGCGCGGTGCTTTCGGTAATGCCGCTGGACACGTTCATCGAGCACCCCGCGTCGCGCATGGAAGTGGTGGGCGAGCCGCACACGATTCCGTCGGTGCAGCGTGAAGCGCAGATCGAGGTCAATGCCGCGGAAGGGCGCGATGTGCCATTTGCGTCGATCGAGCGGTTTGCGTTTTATGAGCGGGCGCGCAAAGCGTATTGCGTGATCGCTACCGGCGAAGCGCGCGGCTACGGTTGCTTCGTCTTCACGAAGGGCGTTCTGCTCGCCCCGGACGCGCCGCAGTCGTAACCCGGGCCTAAGTGTCGCGGCAAGCGCGGGTGTGAGGTCATGAGTGAGGTCATGAGCGCCATCTGCCGGCAGCCGTACGCGAATGTCGCGCGCGTGCTGATTTTTCGTCTGGCCGCTGTTGGCGGATCGGCCCGATTCGTCAACAGGCATCGGCTCACATCACGGTGACTGAAGCCATGAGCTTTTCTATAGAAAGTCTCGATCATCTCGTTCTGAACGTGGCCGACGTGGAAGTCAGCGCCGCGTGGTACGCGCGCATGCTCGGCATGCGGCGCCACGAGTTCGAATCGCGCACCGGCACGCGGGTCGCGATGACCTATGGCAATCAGAAGATCAACCTACGTCCCGTGGCGGCCGACACCTTCGCGTGGTTCACCGGCCGCGAGGCGGTGCCCGGCAGCGCCGATCTGTGCTTCGTTACGACCACGAGCCCGGCCGAGGTCAAGGCGCATTGGCTTGCCCAAGGCGTCGAAATCGAGGCCGGACCCGTGGAGCGCGACGGCGCGCGCGGCAAGATGACTTCGGTGTATTGCCGCGATCCCGACGGCAATCTGATCGAAGTCGCGACCTATCCTTGAGCATAAGCGCGTCGGCGATTCCGCCGGCGGCAGGCACCGCCGACGCGAGCCTGCGGCCCTCGCGAGCCCCTTTTTCTCGCCCCGCACGCGGCGCGCCGTGTGCCCGCGCACCTTGGCCCGAGTTTGGGAGCTTGGAAAAGGCGGGCAATGCACATATTCTCAGATGCGATACGGGGAACTGCGGCCTCCCGGCCGGGTCTGCTGCTTATTCATCTACAGGAGCCCCTCATGACGCGTCCCGTCGATTCCGGCGTAATTCTCATCGCGCGTATTGCCCTTGCCGTGCTGTTCCTGTGGGGCGGTGTGATGAAACTGCTGGGCTATGCGGGCTTTGTCGGCTACCTGCATTCGAAGGGTGTGCCGTTCGTGCAGGTCGCCGCGCCGATCGCCGTCGCCGTCGAGGCGCTCGGCGGTCTGTTGCTGATCGTCGGCTTCAAGGCGCGCCCGCTCGCGCTCATCATGGCCGTGTACACGGTGGCGACGGCGGTTCTCGGCCACGATTTCTGGAATGTCACCGACGCCGCCTTGCAACGCGACATGGTGATCCATTTCTGGAAGAACATCGGTATTGCCGGTGGTTTCCTGCTGCTGTTCGTGACTGGCGCGGGCCGCATCAGCATCGACGGCGCGCGTCCCGGAGGCAATTCTCTCGGCGCTCGCTCGCCGCGCGGCGGGCTTGGTCTTTGAAGCAACAGTAAGGTAGTCTGTGCGAGTCGCTTTCGATTCCGGCTGTAACCAAGGGAGCAAATAATGATTCAAAGTTTTGAGCAAACCATTGGCGGCAAGGCCACGCAATTGTGCGCGAGTCTCGGTGAAGGGCCCACGCCGCATCGGGTGATTATCAGTCTGGCCGATTCGGCGACAACCCTGGTGATTCTGGACGCATCCGGAATCATCAGCACGATCAAGGCCGAGATCGAGGAGCCGGAGAAACTGATCGCCGACGCCATCGCCAAAGCGCAAAACGAAGGCCTGATCGAGCGCGCAATCGACACCGGCACGATCCAGGAAGCGTCGCTTTAAGTCAGGCGGCGCGGCGTCGGCGGGCAGGGCGTCGCGGCTCACAGACGCAGGCATCGCGCTAATCGCCAGTGTGAACCCGGACCAACCCCCGCCATGCACGCGCATGGCGGGGGTTATTTTTTGCGCGCCCAATACAGCAGGCGGTACGCTTAGTTCGATTCGCCGACTCGCTCGCGGCCGGCAACGCGAAGCGCGGAGTCCGACGACTGCGGCTGCGGATGCACGAGGCAGCTCAGCACGCCGCCGAGCACCAGCAGAGCGACTGACACGGCGGTCGCCGCCTGCATACCCGAGACGATTTGCGTAGCAGCCGCGCCGCTCGCCAATGCGCCGAAGGCCGCCACGCCGACCGCGCCGCCGGCTTGCCGCGCTGTGTTCAACACGGCGGAAGCCGTACCGGCGCGTTTCGCGTCGGTCGAGGCCAACACGGCGGTGGTCATTGCGGGAACCGCGAGGCCCATGCCCGACGGAATCAGCAGAAACGGCAGCAGCAAGCCAATGAGCGGCGTGCCGGCGTCGACGAAATGCAGGAGGCCGTAGCCGAGACCGGCGGTGATCGCGCCCGCGATCATCGGCACCCGTACGCCGAAGCGGCCGACCACCCAGCCGCTTGCCACATTCGACAGCAGAAACCCGCCCGTCAATGGGAGAAAGGCCAGGCCGGCCTGCAACGGCGTATAACCGCGCACGCGCTGCAAATACAGGCTCAGCACGAACACCATGCCGTAGTAGGTCAGGTTCACGCAGATGCCGAACAGCACCGCCACGCTGAAGGAGCGTTTGCGAAAGAGCGAGAGCGGCAGCATCGGCGCCGCGGCGCGCGACTCTACGGCGATGAAGGCGCCTGCAGCGACTAGCGCCAGCACGAAACCGCCGGCGACGAGCGGGTGACCGAGGCCGAGCGGCCGCCATTCGATCACAGCGGCGACGAAGGCGGTCAGCGCGACGACGGCCAGACACTGACCGCTCAGATCGATGCCGCGCGGCCTTGCGTGAGCCGTTGTGCCCGCCGCTAATTGCAGCCCCGGACGGCGCACGGCGGTCTCGGGCCGCGGCACCCATAACAAGGTCGCGAGAAAACCGGCGGCGCAGATCGGCAGATTGACGAGAAAAATGCTGCGCCAGCCGAACGCCGCGATCAGCACGCCGCCGAGCACCGGTCCCGCGGCGATCGAAATCGCCCCCGCGGCTGTCCACAGCCCGACCGCGCGCGCCCGGAGTTTGGGGTCGTGTCCGAACGACTGATTGAGCAGCGCCAGCGAATTCGGCAGCATGGCGGCGGCGCCGACGCCTTGCAGCGCGCGCGCCGCGACCAGCAGGGCCGCGTCGAGCGCAAGGCCGCAGGCGAGCGACGCGAGTGCGAACAGCACGATCCCGGCGGCGTACAGGCGCCGCGCGCCGAAGCGGTCGCCGAGCGCGCCGGCGGACAGCATCAGCACGGCGAACGCGAGCGTATAGGCATCGACGACCCATTGGAGGCCTGCCACATTCGCATGCAGGTCCGCGCCGATTTTCGGCAGCGCGATGTTGACGATAGTGACGTCGAGTTGCGTGACGACGAAGCCGACGCTGACTGTCGCGAGGACACGGCCGAGGGCGGGCGAACGGGGGCGTTTGGGGGAGTTCATGCGATACATCGTAGAGCCGATGCGGCGCATGATGTTTCGCGACGGCGTGAACTGTGGATGTCGTCAGAAGCGCGTGACGCCGACCCCAATGCAAACAAAAACGGCGCGCCGTGTGGCGCGCCGTCATTGCGAAGCAGAAGCGGAAAACAGCAGCGGAAAACAGCAGCAAAAGCCGCCGATCAGCGCGTTTGCGGCGCGTCCTTGATGAACAGCGTGGTCAATGCCCCGAGAATGCAGATTGCGCCGACGTACATCGGTGCGGCCATCGGGTTCGACTTCATCATCAGCGACACGGCGATCGGCGTCAGGCCGCCGAAAATCGCGTAGGCCACGTTGTACGAGAACGAGATGCCCGAGAAGCGCACCACCGGCGGGAACGCCTTGACCATCACGAACGGAATCGCGCCGATCACGCCGACGAACAGGCCAGCCAGCGCGTACAGCGGCAGCAGCGCCGAGCTATCGAGCGCGAGCTGCTGGAACATCACGTAGTACGTCACGGCCAGCGCCAGGCCGCCGATGAAAATGGTGCGCCCCGCGCCAATGCGGCCGGCAATCGAGCCCGCCATCACGCAACCGATCGTCAGGCACAGCGTCGCCACGCAGTTCGCCAGCAACGCAGTGGCCGGCGCGATATGAAACTGCTTTTGCAGCAGCGTCGGCGTCATCAGAATCACCACGACGATCGCGGCCGACAGCATCCACGTGAGCAGCATCGAGACGATCACGGCGCGGCCGTGGTCGCGCAGCACGGCCTTGAGCGGAACTTCGGCCGCAATCGCCTTGCGTTGCTTGAGTTCGGCGAACACCGGCGTTTCATGCAGCCAGCGGCGCAGGTAGACCGAGAACATGCCGAACACGCCGCCCACCAGGAACGGAATACGCCACGCGTAAGCGGAGATTTCCGCCGGTGCGAAGTTGCGGTTCACCGCCGAGGCGATCAGCGAGCCGAGCAGAATGCCCGCCGTGAGGCCGGCCGTCAGCGTGCCGCACGCATAGCCGACGTGCCGCTGCGGCACGTGCTCCGACACGAATACCCATGCGCCCGGGACTTCGCCGCCGACCGCCGCGCCTTGCATTACGCGGAACAGAAGCAGCAGGACCGGCGCCAGCACGCCGATGCTGGTGTAAGTGGGCAGCAGACCCATCATCAGCGTCGGCACGGACATGAGCAGCACGCTCAGCGTGAACATGCGCTTGCGGCCGAACAGATCGCCGAAATGCGCCATGATGATGCCGCCGAGCGGCCGGGCCAGATAGCCCGCGGCGAAGATGCCGAAGGTTTGCACCTGGCGCAGCCAGTCCGGCATCGCCGCCGGGAAAAACAGCTGGCCGATCGCCGGCGCGAAGAATACGAAGATGATGAAGTCGTAGAACTCCAGAGCCCCGCCGAGGGCGGCGAGGCCGAGCGTCTTGTAATCGCTGCGCCCAAGAGGGCGTGGGGTGACAGCCTGCGCTCCACCCAGATTTGTCGCTTGCATTGCTTGTGTCTTTTCTTGAATTGGGAGCCACACGTAGCGCGTGGAAACACGGCGGTCGTCGGGCGAGAAGTGTGGCAGGCGCTGGGTAGAGCACGGGACACCGGCGCGCCGGCCCGGGTTGGGGCAAGCACGATGACGACTGGGGCCAGGCGGGGATTTTACAGGATGAAAGCCAATCGTTTCTGGAGGTGCTTAATTGGACTGAAAAAGTTCCGCAAAATGCGCTTTTTCGTAGCATTGACGATGGCGCCATCAGAATCGTCGCAACCGAGTATGGGAATACGCGCCAGTGGTGTCGGGGTCGGCGGATTCATATGCAAATTAGGACTGCTCCTATGGGATGGCGCAGGCGTGCCTCTGAGAATCGCGTCCGAGCTATCAGTTAAGAGTTATCCCATGCGCATTGCCATCCTTCAACGTGACCCGGTCATGCGTCAGTCGATCGAAAGGGTCCTGACGTCCGCCGGCCACACCTGCACGGCTTTCGACGACGGCTTGAGCATGTCGAGAATGCTCGCGCGCTCCACCGTGGATCTGCTGGTGCTGGACTGGCAGGGTCTGCGGCTCTCGGGCGGCGAGGTCCTACGGGCGGCGCGTGCGGTGGGCGGCGACCGTCTGCCGGTGATGTTCGCCTCGGCGGACATGGCGGAGGATCATGTCGTGCGCGCCTTCGTTGCCGGCGCGGACGACTATGTCGGGTTGCCGCTGCGCGCTGCCGAGTTTCGCGAGCGGGTTGCTGCGCTGCTGCGGCGAGCGTATCCGGACAGGTTCAGTGCCGCGAGTTTCGACGTGGGCCCGTACCATTTCGACACGCGCCGCCAGCTCGTCATGCTGCGCGGTCAGCCGGTCCAGCTATCCGGCACGCAGTACCGGCTGGCGTCGTTGTTCTTCTCCAATATCGGCCGCGTGCTGTCACGCGATCACATTTTCGCAATGGTATGGGGGCGCGAATTCCGCGAGTTCACCCGCACGATCGACAGTCACGTTTCGCGGCTGCGCCTGCTGCTCGAGATCGAGCCGCAAAACGAATTCCGGTTGCAACCGGTTTATAAAAGCGGCTACAGGCTGCTGCATCTGCGCCGCGGCGAATCAGTCGACGCAGACGCAGAGGCAGACGTCGACGCCGACACCGAGAAGCAGGCAGCCTGAGGCCGATCCGGTCAGATCAGATCAGATTTGCGGCAGCGTGGGCCGTGTTTCGATCGACTTGCGAATCAACGCTTCGACCGCTTTGCGTTCGTCGCCCACCAGCGGCAGGCGCGGCGGGCGCACCGGCTCGGTGCCCAGTCTGACGATCGTTTCGGCGAGTTTGATGTTCTGCACCAGCTTTGCCGAGACGTCGAGTGCGAGCAGCGGTGCGAACCAGCGGTAGATCGATCGCGCTTCCTCGAGGCGTCCCGCCTTCAATAGCTTGTAGATCACCACCGTCTCACGCGGAAACGCGCACACGAGACCGGCCACCCAGCCATGCGCGCCCATCAGGATGGCTTCCATGGCGAGATTGTCGACCCCGCACAGAATCGCGAAGCGGTCGCCGACCACGTTGATCAGGTCGGTCACGCGCCGCACGTCGCCGCATGACTCCTTGATCGCGACGATCTTCTTCTCGTCGGCGATTTCCGCGAACATGTCGGGCGTCATGTCGACGCCATAGGCGAGCGGATTGTTATAGATCATCAATGGCAGTTCGCTCGCGTCGGCGACGCTGCGGAAATGGTGCAGTGTCTCGCGGCGGTCCGACAGATAGCGCAGTCCCGGCAGCACCATGTAACCGGCAGCGCCATGGCGGCTGCCGGCTTCGGCCTGACGGCAGGCGTCGAGCGTGCTGTTTTCAGCGATCGTCAACAGGACCGGCACACGGCCGCGCGAGGCCTCGACGGCGATGTCGAGCACTTGCAGCTTTTCATCCAGCGAGAGTGTCGACGCTTCACCCAGCGATCCGCACACAATGATGCCGTCCACTCCCGCGTCGATCTGCGCTTCGATATTCTTACCGGTCCATGCGCGGTCTATGCTGAAATCCGCGTTGAATTTGGTGGTGACTGCGGGCAATACGCCTTCCCAGATATGCGCCACGACTGCTCTCCTGAGTGTGATGTGTTCCAGCGCAGTGTAAGCAGGGAAAATCCTGCCGTCTTGCGTGAATCGCGCGCGGCGAATGACGATTTCAGCATAACCGCTTTGCCTGAAGCGTCGCCGGGTCAAGGCGTATCCCTTATTTTGGGATAAGACGCGAAGTGAGTCGAAGTGCATGGCCGGCGCGACGCCACCTGCTGCGGGCCGCTCTCCGTGCGCGCCCGGCAGACGCTGCTGGACCGCTATCTATTGAGAGCGCGAGGCCGCCGCACGTTCAGTTGACTATGCCGAAATCGTCACAATCCGCGCTTAAGCACACCAAGACTCGGCTGTCCGCCGTTTCTACCATGACGATCATGAAAACCTTGAACATCATCGACTCGCACACCGGCGGTGAACCGACCCGCCTCGTGGTGTCGGGCGGCCCGGATCTCGGCGGCGGTACGCTGGCGCAACGGCTCGAAGTATTCCGCACGCACTTCGACGACTGGCGCGCGGGCATCGTCACCGAGCCGCGCGGCTCGGATGTGGTGGTGGGCGCGCTGCTCTGCGAGCCCGACGATCCCACGTGCGCGGCCGGCGTGATCTTTTTCAACAACGTCGGCTACCTCGGCATGTGCGGGCACGGCACGATCGGGCTCGTCGTCTCGCTCGCGCACCTGGGACGGATCGGGCCGGGGCGCCATCGGATCGAGACGCCGGTCGGCGTTGTCGAAGCGACGCTCAACGAGGATGGCAGCGTCGCCGTGCGCAACGTGCCGGCCTATCGCTATCGCGAGTCCGTGCAGGTGGAGGTGCCGGGCCACGGCGTGCTGACGGGCGACATCGGCTGGGGCGGCAACTGGTTCTTTCTCGTCGCCGATCATGGGCGCGCGTTGGAGGCTTCGCGTATCGGCGAATTGACGGCGTTCAGCGGAGCGATTCGCGACGCGCTGATCGCACAGCGCATCACCGGCGCGGAGGGTGCCTTGATCGACCACGTCGAACTCTTTGGCCCCGGTTCGCGCGACGGTATCGACAGCCGCAGCTTCGTGCTCTGTCCCGGCAATGCGTACGACCGCTCGCCATGCGGCACGGGCACCAGCGCCAAAGTGGCCTGTCTCGCCGCCGACGGCAAGCTGGCCGAAGGGGCCGTGTGGCGGCAGGAAAGCATTATTGGCAGCGTGTTCGAGGCGAGCTATCGCCATGCCGGCGACGCCGTCCACGTGATTCCCACCATTACCGGCCACGCCTACATTACGGCGGAAGCGCGCCTGTGCTTCGACGAGCGTGATCCCTTTGCGTGGGGCATCCGCACGGCATGACGGCAGACGTGTTGATCGTCGGGGCCGGCATTGTCGGCGCGGCGTGCGCGGCGGAACTGGCGGCGCTCGGCATGCGGGTCGACGTGTTCGACGCGCGGGGCATCGGCGGCGGAGCGACGGCGGCGGGCATGGGCCACATCGTCGTGATGAACGACTCGCCGGCGGAATTCGCGCTGAGTCGGTATTCACGAGACTTGTGGCTCGAACTCGCGCCGCAACTGCGCGCGCGCGACGCGTTCGCGCGCTGCGGCACGCTCTGGGTCGCAGCGGACGAAGAAGAGCAACACGCCGCCCGCGCGATGCATGCCGCGTTCGAGGCTCAAGGCATGACAGCGCAACTGCTCGACGCGGCCGCGTTGCGGGCTTGCGAGCCGGCACTGGCGGCGTCGATGGCGGGCGGTTTGCGCATTGAACACGACAGCATCGTGTATGCGCCGACGGTCGCCGAATGGCTGCTGACGCAATCGCCGGCCGCCACAAATATTCGCGTGCGCCTGGGTGCGGGGGTGACCTCGATCGGCGCGAACGGCCTCACGCTTGCCGACGGCGAACGTGTCGGCGCGGCGCACGTCGTCGTTGCCAATGGTCTGGGTGCGCAGCACCTCGTGCCGTCGCTGCCGCTGCAGCCGAAAAAGGGCCACCTGCTGATCACGGACCGTTATCCTGGCCTGATCCGGCATCAGCTGCTCGAACTCGGCTATATCAAGAGCGCGCATCACGCGGCGGGCACGTCGGTAGCGTTCAATGCGCAACCGCGGCCCACGGGGCAATTGCTGATCGGCTCGTCGCGCCAGTTCGACAGCACCGATCCCGCCGTCGACATGCCCGTGCTCGCGCAGATGCTGCAGCGCGCCGCGCACTACCTGCCGGTGCTGCCGACGCTCAACGGCATTCGCGCGTGGACCGGATTTCGCGCGGCCACGCCGGACGGCCTGCCGATGATCGGCACGGCCGGCGATTTCGCGCCCGGCGTATGGCTTGCCGTCGGGCACGAGGGCCTCGGCGTGACGACCTCGCTCGCGAGCGCGAAGCTGCTTGCCGCGCAGATCGTGGCGAGCGTCGCGCCGATTGCGGTCGAGCCTTATCTACCTGAGCGTTTTGCCCGAAAGGTGGCCCATGACTCGTAGCAGCGACGCGGCAAGCATCCACTTGACGATCGACGGCCGGAGCATCGCTGTCGCGCCCGGCACGACCGTGGCCGCTGCGCTCGTGCTGGCGGGTATTCGCAGCACGCGGATCTCGGTGAGCGGCGAGCCTCGCGCCGCGCTGTGCGGCATGGGCGTGTGCCAGGAATGCCGTGTGACGATCGACGGCCGGGCGCATGTGCTGGCTTGCCAGGCCGTGTGCCGGCAGGACCAGGTCGTTCGTACCAACGTTGCGGTGAACATGCCTTGAAACAGCCATTCGACATCGAAGGCGGAGGGCGTTCTCTGGCGCAATCCCGTCTCGGCCGACTCGACGACGCGCCAGCCACACTATGAAACAACACTTCGAGATCGTCATTGTCGGCGCGGGTCCGGCCGGCTTGAACGCCGCGCACGCTGCCGCGCGCACGGGAGCCACGGTCGCTCTGCTGGACGACAATCCACGCGCCGGCGGCCAGATCTGGCGGCAAGGTCCGGGCGATTCGCCGCAAGCGCCGTTGCGTCACCTCCTCGCCGCGCTGAGCGGGCAAGGCAACCTCACGCATTGGCCGTCGACTCGCGTGGTTGCGCCACTGGATTCACGCGGGTTGTTGCTCGAATCCGCGCAGCACGGCGGCACGTGTATCACGTATGAGCGCCTGATTCTTGCGACCGGCGCGCGAGAGCGGCTCTTGCCGTTCCCAGGCTGGACATTGCCGGGCGTGACCGGCGCGGGCGCGCTGCAGGCGCTCATCAAGGGCGGCATGCCGGTGCGTGGCGAGCGGATCGTGATTGCCGGCAGCGGTCCGTTGCTGATCGCCGCGCTCGCCACGGCGCGCGCAGGGGGGGCGCCGGTGGTGGCGGTGGTGGAGCAGGCGTCGGCGTTCGACGTCGCGCGTTTCGGCGTCTCCCTGCTGGCCGAGCCCGCCAAGTTGCGGCAAGCCGTCGGCATGACGCGCGGGTTCGCGGGCCTGAATTACTGGACCGGCAGTATCGTCGAAGCGGCGCATGGGGACGGCCGCGTCGAGCGTGTCACCATCGCGCGCGGGCCGGGGAGGCGGCGCGTCACCCTCGATTGCGACCGCATCGCGTGCGGCTATGGGCTCGTGCCGAACGTCACGCTGGCGCAAGCGCTCGGCTGCGCGATTGGCGAGGCGGGCGAGATTGTCGTCGACGGCGAACAGCGCACATCGGTGGAGAACGTGTTCGCGGCGGGCGAGTGTACCGGGGTCGGCGGCGCCGAGCTGGCCGGTGTGGAGGGCGAGATCGCCGGCCTCGCTGCAAGCGGCGCGGCAGCGGTCCACGCGGCGCTCGACACGCAGCGGGCGCGATGGCGCGGGTTCGGCCGACGCGTCGACGCGGCCTTCGCCCTGCGCGCCGCCGCACGCACGCCGCCCGCTGACGCCACGCTGCTGTGCCGCTGCGAGGACGTGAGCATCGGCGAAGTCCGCGAGTTTGCGAACTCGCGCGACGCCAAGCTGCATACCCGCTGCGGCATGGGCGCTTGTCAGGGAAGGATTTGCGGCGCGGCGGCGAGCCTGTATTTCGGTTGGGAGGCCGCGGCGCCGCGCCCGCCTTTCAGCCCGGCGCAAATCGGCACTTTGATGGCGGCGAATGTGGAGCCGCCGCCAACCGAATAAGCTGTTCGCCCACAGGCCGTGTGGACGCTGGCCGGCGGATATTGTTCGGCCGCGGCGCGGACCTATAATCGACCGCACGCGTCGACCGCCATCCTGCAACGGCGGTCGCGCCCTCCAATGCCCCATCAACGCACGGACCAACGAGACCCGCATGATGAACACGCTGGCTCATCCGCTCGATACGGACGACGCAACGCTGTCCGGCATGCTGTCGCACTTCAGGCTGCTGGAGCCGGTGTTCGACGCGATGCCGGACGTCGTGTTCTTCGTCAAGGACGCCGAGGCGCGCTATGCGCTGGTGAACCGCACGCTCGCGTCCCGCTGTGGCTTCAAGGAAAAGGCGGCGCTGCTCGGCAAGACCGCCGAGGACGTGTTTCCGCGCCGCTTTGGGCGCATCTATACGGCGCAGGACAAGGCGATCATCAACGTCGGCAATCAGCTGATCGACCAACTGGAACTGCATCTGTATCCCGGCAGGCAGCCGGGCTGGTGTCTGACCTGCAAGCAGCCGCTGCGGGATGCGGCGGGCAAGGTGGTCGGCCTCGCCGGCATTTCCCGCGACCTGAAAGCGGACGAAAGCAGTCATCCGGCCTACAGCCGACTCGCCGCGGTCGTGCAGTCCATCCAGGCCAACTACGTTCAGCCTTTGAATCTGAAGCAGCTTGCGGCGATGGCCGATATGTCGGTCGCGCAACTGGAGCGCTATTTTCACAAGGTGTTTCATCTGACGCCGCGCCAGGTCTTGCTGAAGGCCCGGCTTGACGCCGCGACGGCGCTGCTGGTCTCGCACGACAAGGTCACCGACGTCGCCGCGCTGTGCGGCTACACCGACCACAGCGCGTTCACGAGACAATTCAAGGCGACCGTCGGCGTGACGCCGACCGAGTACCGCATGCTGCTGCACGGCACTTCGCGGAGCTGAATCGCCGGACATGGCTCGTCGCAAGCATCACTACTATGTCTACGTCGTCGCGCTGGACGACAAGGTGTGGAACGAGGCGCGCTTTCGGCGCGCGAATCCGGACTACCGGTTCGACAAGCCTTGCGTCTATGTGGGTATGACGGGACTGGACCCGGATCTGCGCTTTGACCGGCATAAGGCCGGCATTCAGGCCAATCGCTATGTGCGCGATTACGGCTTGCGGCTCGTGCCTGAGTTATATGAGGTGTTCAATCCCATGCCTTACCGCGGCGCACAGGATATGGAAGTGGAACTGGCGATTGGACTGCGCGAAGCGGGCTACGGCGTGTGGCAGGCGTGAGTTGCGCGATCCGGCCGTGGCGTTTGTCAGCGGGGCTCGTCACCGCTTGACCGCCTAAGGGGCTCAAACCTGGGCGCGCGCCTTTGAATGCGGTTATCGCGGCGCGCGTTACTTCACACCGAGGCCACGCAGCACGGCGTTGCCTTCAGGCGTCAAACGGATATGCGAATTGCCGGCGTCGCTGGAAACCGTTTCAATCAGTCCGGCTTCGTGAAGCTGCGGAATCTCGGGTTTCGCGGACGCGTCGATCGGCGCGTGCAGCAACAGCAGCAACGTCGCCAGTTCGTGGTGGCTCAGCAGGCGGCGCAGGATGGTAGGCCGCTTTGCCGGCGCCGCGGCGTCGTTTGTGTTCGAATCGGGCTGGTTCATGGTGCGCACCTTGTGCGGGTTAGTGTCGACTGGATGATGCGGACGAAGTCTTAAACGATTCTTAAGACACCATTATCCTGTAACACCGTGACACGAAGATTGCACCGACCCAAGTTACCGTTTGTCACACTTACACGTGCTTTCGGCCGCAAACCCTTACGGGGCGCAGGTTTTGCCCGCTGTCTCGATCCACAGGTTGTTCACGTGGCGTTTGCCCGCGTAGAAACGGTAAGTCGTGGCGCCATTGTCGCTGCGTACCTTGACGATATTCGAATCGCCGAAGTCGAGCATCTGGCCTTGCGGAATCGCCGTGGATTTGAACGCGGCGTTGTGGCTGGAGGCCACTTGCGTCAGACACGAGACCACGTCGTTGACGGAGCGCTGCGTGGTGGTGTCCGCGACCGGCTCGCCGGCATCCGGATTCTTCTGGAAGTACGCACATGCGCTGAGAAGCAGCGGAACTGACAGGACTACGGCAAACTTCTTCATATCTCTCCTGGCGTTACATTCGGCTGACAGTACGCGCGACGCCCGCACATGGCACAGCCGCGCGGCATGGACCGCGAAATCAGGCGCCATTATATCGGTCCGGCGCGGCTCCCCAGTCGATGCCGCACGCGCCGTGCCCGGCTGGCCCCGCTGGACGGACCTTCCTGTGCCTGTCCAACCCGCCGGAAAGCCTATTTGCGGCGCTGCGCTTGCGCGGCAAGCCGCACGGCGGCATTGGCCGCGCCATAGCCGTCGTAACCGCCGCGCCGCTCGACGATTTCCATGAAGAAACGCTGGTCGAGCTGTTCCGTGTAAGCGTGGAAAAATTCGCCACCCCGCTCGTCGCGGTCGTACAGGATGTTATTGGCGCGCAGCGCCTCCAGCGTCTCGTCCGGTAATGCGTAGCGAGCGGCGAGATCCTCGTAGTAATTGCGCGGAATGCGCAACACCGGCAAGCCGTCGGCGACGAACTCGGGCATCGCACTGAAAATGTCGCCAGTGCTGAAAGCGACGTGGTTCAGGCCGGACCCGTGATACGTGTGCAGCGCCTCGGCTACCGCCGTGTGATGGTCCACGGAGGCATTCAGCACGATGCGCACCGAGCCGTCGCGGCTGCGCAGCGCGCGGCTGCGTACGAGACCGTAGGGATCGGGCACCAGCACGCCTGGTTCGGCGTCGAACCCCAAGGCGGTTCGCAGGAACAGCACCCACGTATCCAGCGCATTCGCCGGCACCGACAGGCACACATGGTCGATACGGCTGAGCGGCCCGACTTCGGTCGGACCGTTGATGTCGGTGAGAACGAAATCGGCCTCGAACAAGGTGGGCTGATCCGGCGTTTCGTCGACGAAATAATTCAGGCTGCTGTCCGGCGCCTGCACGGCGGGCAGCACGCGTTCGTTCGGCCCGATCTGCCCGGAGAACGGCGCGTAGCCGAAGCCGGCGGCGCGCTCGAACGCCTGATGGGCGTCGTCCACGCGAAACGCCGACGCGCACAGCGACAAACCATGCTGCTGGAAAAACGCATTGGCGAACGAATCCGGCTCGGCGTTCAGCACGATCGAAGCCGCGCCGTGCTGGTAAAGCGTGACCTCTTTCGAACGATGCCGGCCGGCCTCGCGAAAGCGCAGTTTGCCGAGCCAGTCGACGAGTTGCGCGCGCGTGCCGTGGTCGACCGCGAATTCGAGAAACTGATAGCCGACGTGCGCGGGCGCCGCAGGCGAGCGGTACAGGTCGCCGACCGGCTGCTGCGTGGATTCGAGCAGCGCGCGGGTCTGTTCCTCGAGGAACAGCAGCGAACGATGGCCGTCCGCGGCCGTGATGGTGGTGGGCGCGGCGCGGAAGCCGTCGTTGAAGATTTCCAGTGAAAGCGGCCCGCTGTAGCCCGTTTTCACGACCTGCGCGGTGAAATTGGCGAGATCGAAATCGCCCTGGCCCGGGAAGCAGCGATAGTGGCGGCTCCATTCGAGCACGTCCATGGCGAGCTTCGGCGCGTCGGCGATCTGCACGAAGGCGATGCGTTCGCCCGGAATATCGGCGATACCGTCCACCGTGTCGTTCAACGAAAGCGTGTGAAAGCTGTCGAGCACGAGCCCGAGATTGGGATGATTGACGGCATTCACGAGTTTCCACGCGTGCCGGTACGTCTTGACGTGTTTGCCCCACGCGAGCGCTTCGTAGCCCGCGATCACACCGGCAGCCTCGGCGGCGCGGGCCAGGGCGCCGAGCTGGTCGGTCATCAGCGAATCGTCGCCGATGGTGTCGGGCGACACGTTGCTGCACACCAGAATGCGGTCCGTACCCAGTTCATGCATCACGTCGAACTTGCGCTTTGCGCGGTCGAGATTGCGCTCGAGGCGCTCCGGGCTGACACCGTCGAAATCGCGAAACGGCTGAAACAGCATGATCTTCAGCCCGAGATCTTCGGCGATGCGCCGCACGTCGGCGGGCGAACCGTCGAAATACAGCAAGTCGTTCTCGAAGATCTCGACGCCTTCGAAGCCCGCCGCCTGGATCGCGGTCAGCTTCTCGACAAGGGTTCCGCTGATCGACACGGTGGCAATCGAACGTTGCATGGACGGCTCCTGCAAAAACAATCAAACGGCTGTTGGATAAGGCGCGCAACGGCGTCTCGCGCGGCACTGGCAGGCGCCGGCGGCAGGCATGCTGCATTGCGCAAAATGGGCCAGTTCGTTACTTATGTCAGCAAGACACAGGTCACAATGGTCCACGCTAACCGAAGTTTCCGACAGTTTATACAAACTAACTAGATGGTACAAATTCGTAGAAACCCCGAATGACGACGGCGGCCAATGCGCGCACACTTCGGTCACGTTGCCAGAGCACCGCGGTCGCCGTGGTTGGCTTCAGGCCTCACTTTGCAGGAGTGGATCTCATGAGTTTTGCCTCCGTACTGGTCCTCAATGGACCGAATCTCAATCTGCTCGGCACGCGCGAGCCGACCTTCTACGGCTCGGAAACACTCGACGACGTCGCGAAACTCTGCCGCGATGCCGGCGAGCGGCTGGATCTGTCGATCGACTTCTGCCAGTCGAACGCCGAGCATCAACTGATCGACTGGCTGCACGCGTCGCGGACCAAGGTCGATGGCATCGTGATCAATCCGGCGGCTTACACGCATACCTCGGTTGCCATCGCCGACGCGCTTTCCGCGATCGAAAAGCCGGTGATCGAAGTGCATATTTCAAACGTGCATCGCCGCGAGGCGTTCCGGCACCACTCGTACGTGTCGGCGGTGGCGGAGGCGGTCATCATCGGTTGCGGCACGCAAGGCTATGTACTGGCGTTGGAGCGGATGGCCAGCATTCTTAAGCATAGGGCGGCGAAATGAACTCACAAGCGAACTCACAAGCAACACCTCATTCCTATCTGGTCGGTCTGATCGGATCGGGCATTGGCGGATCGCTGACGCCCGCGATGCACGAGGAAGAGGGCAGCAAGCTCGGCCTGCACTACGTGTACCGGCGTATCGACCTGGAAGCGTTGAAGCTCGACATCGCCGCCCTGCCTGATCTGCTCACGGCCGCCGAACGCATGGGCTTCAACGGTCTGAACATCACATATCCGTGCAAGCAGGCCGTAATTCCCCTGCTCGACGAACTGTCCGACGACGCGCGCGCGCTCGGCGCGGTCAACACGGTCCTGTTCAAGGACGGCAAACGTATCGGTCACAACACGGACTGGTCTGGTTTCGCCCGCGCGTTCCAGCGCGGCTTGCCGGACGTGTCGCTGGAGCGCGTCGTGCAACTGGGCGCGGGCGGCGCCGGCGCGGCGGTCGCGCACGCCGCGCTGAACATGGGCGCGAAATCGCTCACGCTGTTCGATGTGGATGCCACGCGCGCCGCCTCGCTCGCTGAAGAATTGCAGGCGCGGTTTCCTGCCGCCGCGGTCAGCGCCGGCAGTTCGCTCGCCGAATCGCTCGCGGCCGCCAACGGCCTGATTCACGCCACCCCCACCGGCATGGCGAAATTGCCCGGCTTGCCGCTGCCGGTCGAATTGCTGCACCGCGATTTGTGGGTGGCGGACATCGTCTATTTTCCGATCCGTACCGCGCTGCTGGAGGCGGCCGAAGCAATCGGCTGCCGCACGCTGAGCGGCGGCGGCATGGCGGTGTATCAGGCGGTCGACGCCATGCGCATCTTCACCGGTCTCGAACCCGACGCCGAGCGGGTGTACAGCCATTTTCAATCGTTGCTGCAACGCTAAGCGGCAGCGCACCAACCGCTAACAAGCAGAGGAGACGATCACCACATGCAGCAACCCATTTCATCCACCCAGGCCGACGCCGCGACGCCGAAAGGCGCCGCGGTAAGCACCGCGCGCCGCTCGAAAGCCCGCTATCAGATTCTGGCGCTGCTCGCGGTCGGAACGATGATCAATTATCTCGACCGGACGGTGCTCGGCATCGCCGCGCCGCAGTTGACCAAAGAGCTCGGCATCAACGCCGCGCTCATGGGGCTGCTTTTCTCGGTGTTTTCGTGGAGCTATGTGGCCTCGCAGATTCCGGGCGGACTGTTTCTCGACCGCTTCGGCAGCAAGCTCACTTATTTTCTGTCGATGACCTTCTGGTCGCTGTGCACGCTCGCGCAAGGGCTGGTGCACGGCATCGGCGGGCTGTTCGCGTTCCGGCTTGGCCTCGGCGTCTCGGAAGCGCCGTGTTTTCCGACCAATAGCCGGGTGGTCGCCACGTGGTTCCCGCAGAGCGAACGCGCCATGGCGACGGGCACGTACACGGTCGGCGAATACATCGGCCTGGCTTTTTTCAGCCCGTTCCTGTTCATGCTGATGGGCGCTTTCGGCTGGCGCTCGCTGTTCTACGTGGTGGGCGGCGTCGGACTCGTGTTCGGCGTGATCTGGTGGATGTTCTATCGTGAGCCGCGCGATCACCCGTCGGCGAATCAGGCGGAACTCGACTATATCGAAGCGGGCGGCGGTCTCACGAGCGCGAAGAAGAGCGGCGATGCATCGGACGCCACAGGTGCGGCGGCGAAGGCGAAGAGCGGCTTCGAATGGCGCACCATTGGACGGCTGCTCAAGCATCGTCAACTGGCCGGCATCTGTCTCGGCCAGTTCGCCGGTAACTCGACGCTGGTGTTCTTCCTAACCTGGTTCCCGACCTATCTCGCCACCGAACGCCACATGGCATGGCTGAAGATCGGCTTCTTCGCGATCATGCCGTTCATTGCCGCGTCGATCGGCGTGATGTTCGGTGGCATTTTCTCCGACTGGCTGCTGCGCCGCGGCAAGTCGGCGAACGTGGCGCGCAAGCTGCCGATCATTGCCGGGCTGCTGCTCGCGTCGACTATCGTTCTCGCCAACTATGTCGAGAGCAACGTGGCGGTGATCGCGATTCTGTCGGTGGCGTTTTTTGCGCAGGGCATGGCGGCGCTGGGTTGGACGCTGGTGTCGGACATCGCGCCGGAAGGCCTGCTCGGCGTGACCGGCGGCATCTTCAACTTCGCCGCCAACCTGGCCGGCATCGTGACGCCGCTGGTGGTGGGTTTCATCGTCGCGGCAACCGGCTCGTTTGTCGGCGCGCTGGTGTTCATCGGCGCGATTGCGCTGGTCGGCGCGCTGTCGTACATCTTTATCGTCGGCGATATCAAGCGGATCGTGCTGGTGGATTGAGCGGTCCGGGACCGGACGAAAAAAACGGGACGTGGCGCGAGCTACGTCCCGTTTTTTACTTTGAGGCTTGCCTCAGTCGTCCTTGCGCACGAAACGCAGTACGGCATCGACGATCATGGCGCGATGCCGCGCGCGCAAGCGCGGATGCGACGGATCGCGCCCGAACGCCGCGCCGAAGGTATGGCGATTGCCGACGCGGTGAAAGCACAGCGAGCTGATCAGCAAATGCAGATCGATCGGATCGAGGTCGCTGCGAAATTGTCCGGTCGCGATACCGCGCTTGAGCAGGTCTTCGATCGTATGAATCACGGTGACGTTGCGGCCTTTGAAGCTCTTGACCTGCTCGACGTACTTGGCGCCGTGAATATTTTCGATGGTGACGAGCCGCACGAAATCGCGCTGCCGGTCGTGATAGTCGAACGTGAACTCGACTAGCGCGCGCATTCCCTCGATCGGGTCGAGTTCGCTGACGTGCAGATCCTGTTCGAGCGCGCGAATGTCTCCGTACACCTTTTCCAGCACCGCCTGGTACAACCCTTCCTTGCTGCCGAAGTAGTAGTACAGCATGCGCTTGGTGGTGTTCGTACGCTCCGCGATCGCGTCGACGCGCGCGCCCGTCAATCCCATCGCGGAGAACTCCTGGGTCGCGACCTCGAGGATGTTGCGCTTCGTCTGTTCGGGATCGTACTTGCGCCGGGTGTCGGTACGCGGACTGTCGGACGGGATGCCGTTGGTATCAGGCTCGGCAGCCTTGCTTCCCTTTTTCATTGTGTATTCGAGCGGCAGTGACGGCGCATTCTAGCATGGCCAAACTGGCGTCCGACGCGGGTCCCGGGCATAAGCGGCCGTGTATTGGCCAACGTCAAACAGTGGGCCTGCGGCGCGCGGCGAGCGCGTCGCGCGTCTGCATCGCGGTGTAGGTGAGTTGCGCCGCCGCGAGACCCAACGCGCCATACGTCGGAGTCAAACCGAACGACGCGAATGCCTCGGGCACCGGACGCTCGCCCGCAATGGCCGCCGCCAGCAGTTCGCCGGACACGGTAGTCGGCGCCATGCCGTGCCCGCCGAAGCCGACCGCATACCAGACGCCGTCGGTGCTGCGGCCGATTTGCGGCATCTTGTGCCGCGCATAGCTCATCAGGCCGCCCCATGCGTGTTCGATACGCACGTCGTGCAGTTGCGGATAAACCTTGAGCAGATCGCGCCGCAAGAGGCGCGCGATCACCTCGGGCGCGCGCTCACGCACCGAAATGCGGCCGCCCCACAGAATGCGCGTGTCGGGCAGCGGCCGGTAATAGTCGAAGGCGAAGCGGGTGTCGTAGACGGCGGCGCGGGTGTCGATCGCATCTTTCAGACGTGCGCCGAGCGGCTCGGTGGCCATCACGTAGGTGGCGATCGGCAGCACCGCGCGTTCGACGCGCGGGTAGACGTGCCGTGCGTAGCCGCCGCCCGCCATCACGACGTGGCGCGCTTCCAGCGCGCCGTGCTCTGTGTGCACCATGAACCCGTCGCCATCGCGCTGCAGACGCACGACCGGCGAGTGCTCATGAATCTGTACGCCGGCATGGGCCGCCGCGCCGGCCACGCCGAGCACGTATTTGAGTGGATGAAAGTGGAACGCGTTGCGCTCGAACAGCCCGCCGTGATAACGGCGCGTCTTGAGTTGCGAAGCCAACTGTTCCGCCGTCACCGGTTCCCACTCGACGCCGAACGAGTCGCGCATGAGGCGACGCTGCGACTCGAGCCGCGCCGGTTCGTCAAACCAGTTGGCGAGGATCACGCCGGCGTCGGTCGCGTCGCAGTCGATGCGATAGCGCGCGATGCGCTTTCTCATCAGATCGACGGCGTCGGTGGTCAGCGTGTACAGCTCGCGGGCGCGAGCCGCGCCGAGGGTTTTCAGCAGGTCGGCGCAATCGAGGCTGTAGCCGCCGAACACGAAACCGCCGTTACGCCCGGAGGCGCCGAAACCGACCTGACGGGCTTCGAGCACGGTGACGTCGGCGACGCCCCGCTCGGCGAGTCCCAATGCCGTGGACAATCCCGCGAGACCGCCGCCGATGATGCAGACATGGGCGCTACGGCGCCCGGCCAGCGGCGCATAGGCGGACGAACGCGTGACAGTGGCTTCGTAAAAGCTTTGCATAGGGCTAGGGTAGCGGCAATCGCGCGCTTGCGTGCAGCCGTCGCGCGATCCGCTTGTCAAACGGTGGATACGAAAGGCCGGCACCCGCGTCGAGCGAATGCCGGCCTGGGCGGACCAGGCGTCGAGGCGAACGGGAGCGGCCTCAGGACACCGGCAGCAGCTTGCCGGTGAACACCACCGGACCGCTCGGCGCGTTGTGATCGGGCGAGCCGCCCGGCGCTTCGATCGAGACGGCCAGCGCCGCGTAACTCTCCGGCTTCTGCTGACCGGCGGTGACCTTGCCGTTCGCGCTGTCCGGCAGCATGCCGAGCGAAACCGGATGGCCGCTCGCCGGAATGCCCCACAGTTCCATGGCCCGGCCCGCGGGCAGATCGACCTTGCCGAGCGGATGCACGGTCATGGTCGAATGCGCTTCGTCCCACGCAACCAGCATGACCGGATGCGCGTCCTTATTGTTCAGCACGGCCACATGCGACACGGCCGTTTCGGGTTGCTGAGCCACGGTCGGCGCCGTGACAGGCGCGTTGGCGGACGGCAACAGTGAGCGCACGGCGACCACCAGGGCGACTGCCGCGACGCCCGTGACGCCGAGTGCCCAGCCGCGCCAGAACGCCAGGTTCTCGAACAGGCTGCGCGACGGCCGCGCGGGTATTTCCACCACGCTGCGCGGGCGTGCCGCTTCCCGCGCCGCCGTGAGGCCGAGACGCCGTTCGATGGCTTCCCACACGGCGGCCGGCGGCATGCGCGGCTCCGCGAGCTCGGCCATTGGCGAGATGCGGCGCTGCCATTCGTCGACGGCCTTGCGGATCGTCGTGTCGTGGTCCGCGTAGCGTTGAAAGCGGCGGCGCGCGCCACCACGCAGCGTGCCGAGCACATATTCGGCGGCCAGCAGATCGACTAGCTGAGGATAGCGATGGAGATTCATCACTCGCCTCCCAGACAGGTCTTGAGCTTGGCGAGGCCGCGTCTGATCCATGACTTGATGGTGCCGAGCGGCACCGTCAGCACTTCGGCGATCTCGCTATGGCTCTGGTCGCGCAGGTAGGCGAGGGCAACTGCCTGACGCTGCGCCGGCTCCAGTTGCTGCATGCAGCCGGCCAGCAAACGTGCCTGCAGGCTGACCGCCGTCAGCGCTTCGGGATCCGGATCGCCGGTTGCCACGAGATCGTCCAACGCATCGCTCCATTCTGTTTCCTGCGAGTTGACCCGCCGCAGGTGATCGAGAGCACGATTACGGACGATTGCCGACATCCACGTCATCGGGGCGGACAGCGCGCGGCGATAGTCGCCGGCAAAACGCCAGATATTGACGAAGCTGTCCTGCAAGACTTCTTCGGCCCACTCGTGCTTGCTCAATATACGGAGAGCAAGGCCAAACAGTTTCGGGGCGGCGAGATCATATAGCTCGCGCAATGCCGCGCCGTCCTGTTTGGCGACACGTTCGAGCAGCTCGGCGAGGGTTTCCGGCGTCAGTTCTCGAGGATTGGCGGTCATGGAGAAAGTTAGGGTGAGCTTGCGGGCCTATGTTACTCAATTTCTCCGTCGTCTTATATGCGGTTTTTTTCGTTGGGCGCGCATCCGTTGAGGCGAGGTTCGCGTATGTGGCTGCAGAGCCCGGCGTTGTGTGGGTTGCGTGCGTTCGTTCGCGCGATGCAGGGTGCCGGGCGAAGAGGACACGGGGTGCGTGTGAGTGAGGGTAGGGCCGTTGCGCCAGTCGATGAACGGCGGGCAACGGAGCCACGCGATGCGGGACGGATAGCGCATGGCGGGTGGTTTGACAAAGCACGGGGGGCACGGCTCATTCCTGATGAGGTCGAGGGCGGTTGTCGATGGACTGGCAACCGCCTTCGACCGGAATGGGTTGGCCGGCTCAGGTCATGCTTGCTGGCGTCTGCATGTGCGTCTGCATGTGCGTCTGCATGTGCGTCTGCATGAGCGTCCTGTCGTTCTTCGACGCGCCTTCGGCTTATCGCCCCCAGCGCAGCACCAGCGGATCGAGCCGTCGCGCGACCTTCAACAGTCCTTCGCGTGTGGCCGGATGCATTTGCGGTAATGGATGGCGTACCGCGTCGGAGCGGATCACGCCGCCTTCCTTCATCAGCGCCTTGCACGATGCGAGGCCGCCCTGGCGGTTTTCGTAGTTGATCAGCGGCAGCCACTGCTGATAGTGGGCGGCGGCCGCCTCGGTGTCGCCGGCCGCATAGGCGTCGACGATCAGACGGATGCCGTCGGCGTAGCCGCCGCCCGTCATCGATCCGGTTGCGCCCGCATCCAGATCGGCCATCAGCGTGATCGCCTCTTCGCCGTCCCATGGACCTACGATTGCGTCGCCGCCCAGCTCGATGAGTTCGCGCAGTTTGTTGGCCGCTAGCGGCACTTCGATCTTGAAGTACGACACGTGGTCGATCTCGCGCGCCATGCGGGCGAGAAACGGCGCGGACAATGGCGTGCCGCTCACCGGCGCGTCCTGAATCATGATCGGAATCCCGATCGCATCGGACACGATCCGGTAGAACTCGTAGATGCCGCGCTCGCCGACGCGGATCGTCGCGCCGTGATACGGCGGCATGATCATGACCATCGCGGCGCCCGCGGCCTGTGCGCTGCGGCTGCGCTCGGCGCACTGGTGCGAACTGAAATGCGTGGTCGTGACGATCACCGGCACGCGGCCCGCGACGTGTTCGAGCGCCACGTGCATGAGTGTCGTGCGTTCGTCGTCGGACAGGGCGAACTGCTCGGAGAAGTTCGCCAGAATGCACAGCCCGTTCGAACCCGCGTCGATCATGAAATCGATGCAGCGTTTCTGGCCTTCGAGGTCGAGCCGGCCGGCGTCGTCGAAGATGGTCGGCACGACGGGGAACACGCCGCGCAAGGCGCTAGAAGTGGATGCCTGAGTCATGGTGATAAGCGTTGTCGCAAAGTGTGGGTCGATTCCATGCAGGATGGCTGTCGCCGACTATACGGAGCTGGACCCGGCAGGTATATTGAATTGTTTCCATCTTGTGATCGCTTTTGCGACTCACCTTCGCGACTCACCTTCGCGTTCGCTCGGCAAGCCATGAAAGACACCCTGAACCTCCTGCTCTCGAAACTGCGCATGAAGCAACTCCAATTGCTGATTGCGCTCGACGACCAGAAGTCGCTGCACAAAGCCGCCGGTGCGATGTCGCTGACGCAGTCGGCGGCCAGCAAGGCCTTGCAGGAACTGGAGTCGATGCTCGACGCGCCGCTCTTCGAGCGGTCGAAAAGCGGCATGATCCCGAACCAGCTCGGCCATTGCGTGATCCGCTACGCGCGCCTCGTGACGACGGATCTCACCGCGCTCTGCCAGGACGTCGCCGAGATACGTTCCGGGCGCGGCGGGCGTCTCGCGATCGGCGCGATCATGGGCGCGATTCCGGAGTGCGTCGTGCCGGCGCTGAATCAACTGCATGCCGGGCAGCCGAACCTTTCCGTCGAAGTGGTGGAAGACACGAGCGCGCGCATGCTGCAGCAACTCGACGACGGCCGGCTTGATCTGGTGATCGGTCGCGCGGCGGTGGCGGCCGATCCATCGAAGTATCACTATCGTCCCCTAGGCGACGAGCCGCTCTCGGTGGTGGTGGGCTACGGTCATCCGCCGTTGCCGAGGAAAGAGGTGAAACTGCGCGATCTGGCCGGCCATCGCTGGGTGATGTATCCGTCGCACATGCCGCTGCACGCGCTGCTCGAACGTGAGATGGATCTGGCCGGTCTGGACATGCCGGACAACCCGGTGTCGACGGCTTCGACTTTCGTCACGGTCGCTCTGCTGCAAAGCAGTCACGATCTGGTTTCGCTCTTGCCTACCGCGATTGCCGGTATGTTCGTGCGAAAAAAAATGCTGCGCCTCGTTCCGGTGAAACTCAAATCGCCGTCGCAGACTTTTGGCGTTGTCACGCGCAAGGGTGGGGAGCTGTCGCCGCCAGCGGAACAGTTCGTCGAATTGCTGAGTGCGCAGGCGGCGAAGCCGACGCCAAAACGGTTGCCGGAGCACACGGCACGAAAGCAAAAAAGCGCCTGAACCGGCGCTTTTTCGACACGCGAAAGACTTTCAATATCTCACGGCGATGGCCGCTGCGCCATGCGCCGTAAACAGGTGTTGTAGCCGCGACACTCTCGGGTAAATCCGTACCGATTGCGGCTTCATGTTCCGCGCTACACTCCTTCGAAGGTGCGCCAGGTCAGAAGAGCATGGCGCCCGCTCGGGGAGAGCAGCATGAATCGGCCACTGGTTCGGTTACCGTTTCGCGCAACAGGCACGGCGTCTGTGCGGAAGTGGTTCAAATGGGCGCTGGCGGCGGCGTTACTGCTCCTGCTGGCACTGGCGGCGCGCTTTTGCCAGGTCGAGATCGAAACATCGCGATTGCAGGCACGCTATCTCTCTGAACTGACTCGCGACGTGGGTTTTTCCGTCGCCGACGGTCCCAGTCACTCCATCCGTTTTCCTCAAGCCGACAAAGGTCCCTACGACAGCCGTCTAGGCTATGCGCTGCTGCCGTCGATCCAGCAGCGCCTGCTGCAACGCGGATTCGAAGTGAGCGCTCAGGCGCGCGATTCCGAGCGGATGCTGTCGCTGGCGGATAACGGCCTCTTTCTTCCATACGAAGAAAAGGATCGGGCAGGCTTGCAACTCTTCGATGGCACGGGCGCGCCGCTCTTTTCCGCGCAGTTCCCGGGCCGCGTGTATGACAACTTCGACGCGATTCCGCCGCTCGTCGTGAATTCGCTGCTTTTTATCGAAGACCGTTATCTGCTCGATCCGGATCAGCCGAACCGCAATCCGGCGATCGACTGGGGACGCTTCAGCCGCGCCTTGGCCGATCAGGGCGCGCGCGTGTTCAACCATCATCAGTCGCAGCCCGGCGGCAGCACGCTCGCCACGCAGATCGAAAAATTCCGCCACTCGGCAGACGGGCGCACGGCGAGCCCGCCGGAGAAATTGCGGCAGATCGCGTCGGCCTCGGTGCGCGCCTATCTGAACGGCCCGCAAACCATGCCGGCGCGCCGGCAGATCGTCGTCCACTATCTCAACTCGGTGCCGCTCGCCGCGCAACCGGGCATCGGCGAAATCAACGGCATTGGCGACGGACTCGCCGCCTGGTACGGGCGCGATTTCAACGACATCAATCGCATTCTGAAAGCGCCGCCGACCGAACAGAATCTGCCGGAGCAGGGCGTGGCGTTTCGCCAGGTGCTCTCGCTGATGATCGCGCAACGCGCGCCGTCGTATTTCCTGCATCACGGCTACAAAGAACTCGAACGGCTGACCGACAGTTATCTGCGGCTGCTCGCGAACGGCGGCATCGTGTCGATCCCGTTGCGCGATGCCGCGCTGTCCGCCGTGGTGGATTTGCACCGCATGCCCGCGAGAACGGCGAGCACGGAGTCCTTCGTGTCGCGCAAGGCGGTCACGTCCATGCGCTCGCATCTGCTAGCCGCGCTCGGCATTCCGAGTTTTTACGAACTCGACCGCCTCGATCTGCAGGCGAAAGGCACACTCAACAACGCGGTGCAGCAAGCCGTGAGCGAACGCCTCGCCGCTGCCGCTACGCGCGACGGTGCGAAGGCCGCAGGTCTCGTCGGCTTCGAAATGCTGCGCGCGTCGGATGATCCTTCGAAGATCGCTTATAGCTTCACGCTGTTCGAGCGGCGCGACGGCGCTAACCTCGTGCGTGTGCAAACCGACAGCGTCAACCAGCCGTTCGATATCAATTCCGGCGCGCGCCTCAATCTCGGTTCGACGGCGAAACTGCGTACCGTGGTGACGTATTTGCAGATCGTCTCAGACCTGCACAAGCGTTATGCGCCGCTGAGCACAGCGGAGCTGAAAGCCGTCAAGTACGATCCGAACGACCAGCTCACGCGCTGGTCGCTCGATTATCTTGCGCACACATCGGACCGCTCGCTGCAAGCCATGCTCGACGCTGCCGTGGAGCGCAAGTACTCGGCCAGTCCTGGCGAAACCTTCTATACGGGCGGCGGCGCGCAGACCTTCAACAATTTCGAATCCGACGACAACAGCCGCATCCTGACCGTGCATCGCGCATTCCAGCATTCGGTGAATCTGGTTTTCGTGCGATTGATGCGCGACATCGTTCATTACGAAATGGTGCAGACCACCGGGCCGTCGTCGCAATGGCTGGGTGATCCGCAGATCCGCAAGATGTATCTGACGCGCTTCGCCGATCAGGAAAGCCGCGTGTACATGAATCGTTTCTATACGAAGTACCACGGCAAGACGCGCGACCAGGCGTTGGCGCTGCTGCTGCTCGGCGTGCGCAAATCGCCGCCCAAAGTAGCGACGGTGTTACGCAGCGTCGCGCCCGACGAGTCGAATGCATGGTTCAACGCGCAGATGCGCGCGGCGCTGAAAAACACGCCCGCCGCCTCCGTGCTCGACGACGAGGATCTGGGGAATCTGTATGCCAAATACGCGATTGACCGCTTCAATCTGAACGACCGCGGCTACATCTCCAGCGTGCATCCGCTCGAACTGTGGGCGCTCAACTATCTGCGCGAGCATCCCGACGCCACGCTCGACCAGATTCAGAGCGCGAGCCGCGACGTGCGTCTGTCGACGTATTCATGGCTCTTCAAGACGCGCTATCACGCCACGCAAGACCGCCGCATCAAGCGGATGGTCGAACTGCGCGCGTACGATGCCATCGGCAAATCGTGGCAGGCGCTCGGTTATCCGTTCGCGACGCTCACACCTTCGTATGCGGCTGCAATCGGCGCGTCGGGCGACCGGCCCGCCGCGCTCGCGCAACTGATCGGCGTGATTGCCAACAATGGCAACAAGGTGCCGACCGAAAGCCTCACGCAACTCGACTTCGCAAAAGACACGCCGTACGAAACGCATTTCCAGCGCGCGGCGGTGGCGCCGCAACAGCAGTTGTCGCCGGAAATCGCCGGCGTGGTGAAAGTGCTGTTGCGTGATGTGGTGACGGGCGGCACCGCGAAACGTCTTGCGCAAGGCATGACATTCCCCGATGGCCAGACCCTGGAGGTGTACGGCAAGACCGGCACCGGCGATCAGCGCTTCAATGTGTTCGCCAAAGGCGCTCGTCTGATCGAGTCGCGCAAGGTGAACCGCAGCGCGACCTTCGTGTTCGCGATGGGCGACCGCTTCTACGGCACCTTGACCGCGTGGGTGCATGAACCGTATGCCGCGCATTACGAGTTCACGAGTGCGCTGTCGGTGCAGTTGCTGAAGTCGATGGCGCCGGTGTTGCAGCCGTTGCTGGACAACCCGCCGGCAAAGACGGCGTCTGTGAGGAAGGTGGCGGCGCAATGAGCACGAGTGAAAAGCGCCGGTGCTGATGAATCACGCCGGCGTCTGATAAACCGTCTCCGCTGCCGGTTTGAGGAATAACTCATGCACCGGCGCGAAATGCGCATAGAGCGGCAGAATCGCGCCGCCCATTGCGCGCGCATCGGCTCCGATTGCGCCTTCCAGCAATTGCGGCCGCACCATGCCTTCCCATTCGAAGCGGTCGAGCACGCGCTCGGTGCGTCGAATTATTTCCCGCACCAGTTGCCGGTCGAGTTCGCCATCGATCACGATCGCTTCGAGGTCGAGCAACGCGGCGGCATTGGTCAGCGCGTTGGCGATTGCCGGGCACGCGCTGTCGAGCCATTGTTCGGTGTGCCGCCACATTTCCGGCGACAACGCGCGATGATCGTGCGCGGCCGCGGCCGGTGCGCCCGCATCGTTCAAGAGCTTTTCGAGCACGAAGCCCGAGGCCGCGTGCAGCAACTGGCGCGCGGGTTTGCGCGGGCCGCCTTCGCGCAACGGAATCGAGCCGACCGCGCCCGCGTTATCGTGCGGGCCGCCGTGCAAACGGCCGTCGATCACGAGGCCGCCGCCGATAAACGTGCCGACGAACAGATACAGAAAGTTGTGGATGCCGCGGCCCTGGCCCATCACGAGTTCGGCGGCGCAGGCAGCCGTGGTGTCTTTGGCGAACTCGACGGGCAGGCCCGTCATGGTGGCGATGCGCGAGCGCAGATCGATCTCGTGCCACGCCTCCAGCGCGTCCGGCGGCGCGCCTAAAAAATCGCGCCAGCCGCCGAGCCACAAGGGCGCCGCGACGCCTACGCCGACCACCTGGCTGGCCTTCGCGCCGAGCGTCTGGTTCACGCGCGCCAGCTTGCTTTCGAGCGCGGGAAACAGCGTGCGCGGATCGGGGTACGCGTATTCGAAGACATCGCGATGCACGACATGACCGGCGAAATCCATGGCCAGCACGTCGAGACTGCGGCGTCCCACCTTGATGCCGATGGTGTACGCGCCTTGCGCACGCAACGCGATCGGCACCGACGGCTGGCCGATCCTGCCGCGCACCCGCGCCTGTTTTTCGAGCAGGCCGTCGTCGATGAGGCGCTCGACGATCATCGACACCGTCTGCATGGAAAGACGCGTGAGGCGGCTCACGTCGGCTTTCGGCAGCGGCCCATGCAAGCGGATCGCCTGCAGGACGATGCGCTCGTTGAATTGCCGCATGCCGACCTGATTCGAGCCGACCGTGCGTTTGAGAGGCGAGCGGGTGCCGGTGGTGTCCATGGTGGGAGCCCGCTCAGCAGGGTGCGTAGATCATGCAATCGCCTTGACGTCGGCTTCCTTTGCGCCCGTCATGATTGCCACAGCCTCCGACATATGAATGTCCTTCCGGTTCACGAGCGCCGCGCGCCGGCCGAGTCGCTGGATATGGATACGGTCCGCGATCTCGAACACGTGTGGCATGTTGTGGCTGATGAGGATCACGGGCAAGCCGCGATCGCGCACGCGGCGGATCAGTTCCAGCACCATGTTGCCTTCCTTCACGCCGAGGGCGGCGGTGGGTTCGTCGAGAATCACCACGTGCCGCGCGAACGCCGCGCTGCGCGCCACGGCCACGCCCTGGCGCTGTCCACCCGAGAGCGTTTCGACCGCCTGACGCATCGAGCGGATGCCGATCTGCAGGTCTTTCATATGCGCGGTCGCTTCATCCAGCATGCGGCGCTTGTCGATCATCTTGAAGATGGAGCCGCGCCAGCCGGGTTTGAGCAGTTCGCGGGCGAGAAACAGGTTTTCGGCGATGCTCATGGCCGGCGCCACCGCGAGTTCCTGATATACCGTTTCGATGCCTTGCGCGCGGGCATCTAGCGGGCTGCGGAATTTGACCGGTTTGCCGTCGAGCAGAATCTCGCCTTCGTCCGGCACGGTTGCGCCGGAAAGAGCCTTGATCAACGACGATTTGCCGGCGCCGTTATCGCCGATCACGGCCATGATCTCGCCGGGCAGCACTTCGAAATCGCAACCGTCGAGCGCGGTCACGTTGCCATAGCGTTTGATGAGGCCGCGCGCCTGCAAAACGGGCATTGCGGTTGAAGCGGAAGTGTTTGTCGACATGACGGGCTCCATGTACGTAGTGCGGTCGGCCTGACTCAGCGCTTCAGCGCTTACTTCGGCCCCATGCACGTAGTGCGATTGCGTTCAACCGCGACGATGGGAAAGTTTGTCCGCGGCTACGGCGAGAATCACCAGCATGCCGGTGATCAACACCTGGTAGACCGAAGAAACACCGATCAACGTCAAACCATTGCGGAACACGCCGACAATCAGCGCGCCGAGCAGCGTGCCGACAATCGAGCCGCGTCCGCCGAACAGACTCGTGCCCCCAAGCACGACCGCGGTAATACTGTCCAGATTCTCGGTTTGTCCCGCCTGCGGATCGCCCACGCCGGTGCGCGACACGGACAGCAATGCGGCAATGCCGTAGATCGCGCCGGCCAGCGAATACACGGTCAGCAGGATCTTCTGCGACGACAGGCCCATCAGGCGCGCGGCCTCGGGGTTGTTGCCGAGCGCATAGAGGTGCCGCCCGGGCACCGTATCGCGCAACACGAACCAGGTGGCCAGATACATCAGCAGGGTGAGCACGGTGCCGTACGTGACATCCGCGGGGCCGAGCTTGAACGTATTGCCGAAGAACATGATCGCGTCCGGCAGGTTCGACACGCTCTCGGCGTTCGAATAGATCTGCGTGAGCGCAAAAGCGATATTCAGCGTGCCCAGCGTGACGATGAAAGCGGGCAGTTTGATGCGCGTGATCAGCACGCCGTTGAGCGCGCCGAACAGCGTGCTCGCACCGATCCCGCACAGAATAGCGAGGACCGGCGGCACGCCCAGCGTGACCGCGAATTTGGTCATGATGATCGAGCCGAACGCCATCACCATGCCGCACGAAAGATCGATGCCGCCGGTCAGCACGATCAGCGTCTGGCCGATGGCGATGACCGCGACCACCATGGTTTGCTGCAGGATCAGCGAGAGGTTCTGGAACGACAGGAAGCGGCTGCTCTGCGAGATGAAGAAGCCGCAAGCCAGTACCAGTGCGATGAGTGGCCCGACCTCGGCAAGCGATGGCATGCGCTCGGCGAACGAGCGGGAATGGCCGGCGGGCGCGGATGGAGTCGACATGATGGATAACCTCGATGCATGAGCGTGGCGCGTCGGCCACGCGGCAATTCCGATGGCGGCCCGCCGAAGCGGGCCGCTCTGTTCAATGCAATGCGCGTTACTTGTTGCCCCAACAGTTGTCGAGGCCGAACCTGGTGTCCTTGCTGTCGATGCCGGACATCGGTTTGTCGGTGATCAGCGTCACGCCGGTGTCCTGATAGCCGGAGACCTTCTTGCCGGTCTTCGCGTATTCGACGCCGGCCGTCACGCCGAGCGAAGCCATCTTGAGCGGATATTGCTGCGAGGTCGCGGCGATGGCGCCCGCCTTGACGTTGCGCACGCCTTCACAGCCTCCGTCGATCGAGACGATCATCACGTCTTTATCCTTGCCCGCCGCCTTGAGCGCGCGGTAGGCGCCCGCTGCGGCCGGTTCGTTGATCGTGTAGACCACGTTGATGTCGGGCGATTTCTGCAGGCAGTTTTCCATCGCCGTCTGGCCCTTGGCCTGATCGCCGCGCGTGTCCTGGCTGCAGACCACCGACGGATCGCCCGGCTTCACGCCGAAGCCTTCCAGGAAGCCGTTATGCCGCAGCACGCCGACCGAGACGCCGGGCGCGAGATCGAGCGTGGCGATCTTCGCGGGCTTGCCGTTCAGCGCCGCTTTCGCGTATTTGCCGATCAGCACGCCGGCCTTGAAGTTGTCGGTGGCGAAGAGGGCGTCCGTGGCGTCTTGCGGATCGGTCGGCGTGTCGAGCGCGACCACCATCACGCCGGCGGCGCGCGCTTTCTTGATGCTCGGCACGATCGCCTTGGTGTCGCTCGGCGTGATCAGAATCGCTTTCGCGCCGGCCGTCATCATGTTTTCGATGGCGGTGACCTGGCTCGCGTTGTCGCCGTCGAACTTGCCCGCGGCCGTGATGAGCTTCGCACCGTCTTTCGAGGCGGCCGCTTCGGCGCCCTGTTTCATCTTCACGAAGAACGGGTTGGTGTCGGTCTTGGTGATCAGGCCGACGACAGGCTGGTCGGCCGCCTGGCTCGCGCTCGCACACCATACCGCCGATGCCGCGACGCACATCGACACGATTTTCCTGGCGACAGGAAGCCTGCGGGAATTCAGATTCATGGGACGCTCCTCCGGTTCTTGGCAACGACGTTGTGGACTGCTGGCGGCTGCCCGCGCGAACGCTGCGCGCTGACAACCTGGGTTTGCGGCTCGATGCGAGCGAGGTGGGTTGAAAAAACCTGGGCCGGCTCGATTCGGACCACCTAAATCACTTTGGTTGATTTAGTACAGCAGGCGCGCCGACTCTCGTCAAGGAAACGATCAACACGGGTGGTGACGGGGGAAAACCTGCCGGAAGGCTGCGAGCCATGCTCAGCGGGGCTTGCATCGTTTGATGCGATGCAAGATCGAGCCGCCGGGCTTGGGGAAAGTCCTGGCTCGCGTGAAAGCTAATTGAAGGCTGAATGAGATTTTAGCGATCGCAAATCACGTTGCGTCGCGAGGAAAATTCAGCGGTTTCCGAGATGCGCGGCTCGCGTGGCGGCGATTGAATGATCGCCTCCAACGCGAGGTCCGCGGCGCATGCGCTTATCGACGCGGCGCGAGCGTTTGCCGCCTGGTTTCCAGTTGCGTGACGACGCGTTGCAAGGTCCGCTCGGCCGGCCCCGGCGTCGCGACGAACTTGCAGCCGATCACAAAGCGCCGGTCGCCCTTCGCCGTGCTCACCTGGCGCGGCGCGACGATTTCCAGATCGAGTCGCAGCGTGCCGAAGCTGCCGAGTTGCAACGCGACGTCGCGCAGAACCGTGCCGCTTTCGAGCGAACCGAAGCGTTCATCAGCCGTCTTTAATGCGATGCCGCCTAGCGACAGGTCCTGCAATTCCAGCCGGAACGAATCACCGTCCGCATACCGGCCGCTTGCGATGTACGGGTCGAGCACGGGCGTTTGCACGCGGAAGAATTCGCGGCGTTGAACGTAGTAGAGCGACGACGGGAATGGCGCTTCGAACGCCGGCAGTCCGTCGAATACGACAGGCGTGGCGTCGACGGTGGTGAACTCGGTGCGAATGCCGCCGGGCAGGCTGCGGAACGTCAGTTGCCGTGCGGCGGGCAGCGCAGTGTTGTCGTCGGCCACGCTGCCGGTATCGAAAACAAAACGCGCATTGCGCGAGTCGACGTCGAGGATTTGCGTGACGATTTGCCGGCCGCCGAATTCGACCGTGACGAAGTCCTGTCCGGCCGCGAGGTTGCGCAGACAAACGGCGATTTGCAAGGGGTGGCGCTGCGCGAAATTCGAGTCGATGTCGTGGGCGTGGTCCGCGACTTCAGCGTCCTGCAAGAGATCGGCAATCATTTGGAATTTCCATGCGTGTGATGGCCTTGGCCTGGCCAGTTGGGGAGCGCGGGCGGCCTCTCGGTCGCGGCGGCGCTCGGCCTTTGCCTGCTTGTTTGCAGGGACCGTGCCAACTGCATGGAAGAGTGGGCGCAACGCGGCGCGCATGGTGTCGAAGCGCTTGCCGTGGGCGTTTGCGGACGTTCGCGGGTGCCGCGTCGGGGCGCCGGTGGTGCGCGTAGGGAGGTTTCGCTACGTAACGTCCGAGATGCTGTTACGGCCACATCACCGCGAACGCGGCACGCCGGTGGATGCGCGCACAACGAGTTCGGGCGGCGAGGAAATCCGCATCGGCACGCTGGTGGCGTCGCGTCCCGCCTGTCCATACGACGACTCGATCAGTTCGCGCAACAGCGAGACCGCAAGTTCGGCGACTTCGGCCGTCGGCACGGCAACCGTCGTCAGCGCGGGGCGCGACTCGCGCGCGAGCTGGATGTCGGTAATGCCGATCACGGAAAGGTCCGCCGGCACGTTCAGGCCGAGGTCGGCGGCGGCGTGCATCGCGCCGAGCGCGGGCAGGTCGTTGGTCACGAAGATCGCGGTGAGCTTCGGATCGCTTTCGAGCAGTGCGCGTGCTGCGGCATAGCCGCCCTGGATCGTATCGGCCGCGTGTTTCACGCGGCTTTTCGGCGCGCCACCCGCGCGCATCGCGTCGACGAAACCTTCGTAACGCGCCGCGTGAATGCCCGAGGCCTTACTGCCGACAATCGCGCCAATTCGCCGATGACCAAGCTCCAGCAAATGCGTACCGGCCAGTTCGCCCGCGCGCCGGAAATCGACCGCGACACACGGCAAACCCGGCGGCTCGTCAGGCCGCTCCCACATGCACAGAACCACGGGTGTGCCGCGTGATTCGGTCGTATGAAGATCGGCAAAGTCGAGGTTCGCATTCGTTACGAGCACGCCCTCTGAGAGCGTGCCGGCGATCTGGTCGAGATATGCGCGGCCGGTCAGCGGATCTTCGTTCGTATTGCAGATGATCACGAAGTGGCCGCTCGTGCGCGCCGCGCGTTCGACGGCGAGCGCGAACTCCGGATAGAACGGGTTGGCGATGCTCGACACCATCAGCGCGAGCGTCGGCGCGCGACCTTCGGCGAGTGCGCGCGCGGCGAGATGCGGGCGGTAGCCGAGCGCGTCGACCGCGTCGAGTACGCGTTGCCGGGTGGTCGCGCCAACCCGGCCGCGATTGCGCAGCACGTTCGATACCGTGGCAGGTGTGACGCCGGCATGGCGGGCGACTTCGCTGAGTGTGGGCATGGGGCTTTCAATATTTGGGATGGATGCCCGACATTTGCATCGCGGCCAAAGGCGCGGCACCATCTCTCGCACAGACAAAACGATATCGGAGACAGGCAAGGCCCAACGATCGCCAGCGATCGCTTTTTTTGGCCAAGCTGATTAAGCGCTTAATCTCCGACTTCGAGCCGATTAAACCACGGAGTCGATGCAATGGCGAGTATTTCGTTAAGAGGCGTGCAGAAGGCGTATGGCGACGGCGCGCCGGTAATCCGCGACGTCGATCTCGAGATTGGCGAGAACGAGTTTTGCGTGTTTCTCGGCCCTTCCGGCTGCGGCAAATCCACCTTGCTGCGCATGATCGCGGGCCTCGAGGATCTCACCGACGGCGACCTCTCGATTGGCGGCCGACTCGTGAACGACGTGCCGGCCGCGCAACGCGGCGTGGCGATGGTGTTTCAGAGTTACGCGCTGTTTCCGCACATGACCGTGTTCGAGAACATGGCGTTCGGCCTCAAGTTATCCAAAACCCCCAAGGACGAGATTGACCGCAAGGTGCGGGAAGCCGCGCGCATCCTGCAACTGGAGGCGTTGCTCGAGCGTAAGCCGAAGGCGTTGTCCGGCGGTCAGCGCCAGCGTGTGGCGATTGGCCGTGCGATCGTGCGCGAGCCAGGTGTGTTCCTGTTCGACGAACCGCTCTCCAATCTCGATGCCACGTTGCGCGGACAGACCCGCATCGAGATCGCGCGGTTGCATAAACAGTTCGCCAAGGCCAGCGTGGTCTACGTGACGCACGACCAGATCGAAGCGATGACGCTCGCCGACAAGATCGTGCTGCTGCATGCCGGCAAGGATACCGAGCGCTACGGCAGCATCGCGCAGGTCGGCGCGCCGCTGGAGTTGTATCACCGTCCGAAGAGCCGTTTCGTCGCGGGTTTCATCGGCTCGCCGCGCATGAATTTTCTGCCGGGCAAGGTGGCCGCGATCGATGCGCAAGGCGTGAGCGTCACGCTCGATCACACGGGTGAAAGCGTGCGCGTGCCGGTGAATGGCACTGGCTTGCAAGTCTCGCAAGCCGTCACGCTCGGCGTGCGTCCTGAGCACCTGGAGTTTGTCGACGCCTCGTCCGTTTCGCCGGACGACGCCGTGCTGACTCGCACGGTCTCGCTCGTCGAACAGCTCGGCGAACACAGCTATGTCCACCTCGATCAGCCCGGCGGCGCCGCGCTGATCGCCAAAGCGCCCGGCGATACGCGCCTCGCGCCCGGCGAGCGCGCCAACCTGCGCGTGCCTCGCCCCGCTTGCCATTTGTTTACCGAAGACGGCTTTGCCGCCGCTTCGCTCGAATCCGTCGAACACTACGCATAAAGGACATTCGCATGCGCCTTGGAGTCTGTTATTACCCGGAACACTGGCCGGAGTCGATGTGGGAAGACGACGCCCGCCGGATGAAAGCCCTCGGCATCGAACAGGTGCGGATCGCCGAGTTTGCCTGGAGCCGGATCGAGCCTACGCCCGGCGAATACGATTGGGGCTGGCTCGACCGTTCGATCGACGTGCTCGGCGCGGCCGGCCTGCAGGTGGTGATGTGCACGCCGACGGCGACACCGCCCAAGTGGTTGATCGACCGCCATCCCGACATTCTGCCGATCGGCGCGGACGGCCGCCCGCGTGCGTTCGGCTCGCGACGCCATTACGACTTCTCGTCGCCGTCGTATTTCGCCGCCTCGCAGCGGATTTGCACGGCAGTGGCCGAGCGCTACGGCAAGCATCCGGCTGTCGCCTACTGGCAGACCGACAATGAATTCGGCTGCCATCACACGGTGGTCAGTTATTCGCCGGCCGCCGTGGGGCGCTTTCGCGAGTGGCTCAAAGCCCGCTATCAAACTGTCGACGCATTGAACCGTGCGTGGGGCACGGTGTTCTGGAGCATGGAGTACCGCAGCTTCGACGAGATCGACGCGCCGGTGGCGACCGTGACGGAAGCGCATCCTTCGCATCGCCTCGATTACCGGCGTTTCGCCTCCGACGAGGTGGCGCGCTACAACCGCATGCAGGTCGAGATCATCCGCGCGCATTCGCCGGGGCGTCCGGTCGCGCACAACTTCATGCAGCTCTTCACCGAGTTCGATCACTATAAGGTCGCCGCGGATCTCGACATCGCGACGTGGGACAGCTATCCGCTCGGCGCGCTCGAAGAGCAATGGTTCGCGCCGGAGGTGAAGGCGCGCTGGTTGCGCAGTGGGCATCCCGACTTCGCGTCGTTCAATCACGACGTCTATCGTGGCATGTCGAAGCTGCCGTTCTGGGTGATGGAGCAGCAGCCGGGTCCGGTCAACTGGGCGCTGTGGAATCCGGCGCCGCTGCCGGGCATGGTGCGGCTCTGGAGTTGGGAGGCGTTCGCGCACGGCGCGGGCTGCGTGTCGTACTTCCGTTGGCGTCAGGCGCCGTTCGCGCAGGAGCAGATGCATGCAGGACTGAACACGCCCGATAACCGGCTCGACGTGGGCGGCAACGAGGCGGCGCAGGTCGCCGGCGAGATTCACGCGGTGCTCGGCGCGAATGCCGACGCCAACGCCGCAATCCGCTCGAAAGTCGCGCTCGTATACGACTATGAAGCGAAGTGGCTGTTCGAGATTCATCCGCAGGGTGCGGACTTTCACTATCCGCGCTTCGCCTTCGAGTATTACTCGGCGCTGCGTGCGCTCGGGCTCGACGTGGATATCGTGCCGGCCGACGCCCCGCTGGATGGCTACAGCCTGATCGTCGTGCCGCCGCTGCCGGTGGTGCCGGCCGATTTCGCGCAGCGTCTGGCAAGCTCCGGCGCTCAGGTCGTGCTCGGTCCGCGCACCGGGTCGAAGACGGGCGACCTGCAGATTCCCGCGAACCTGCCGCCCGGCGCGCTGGCTTCGGTGCTGCCGCTGCGCGTATGGCGCGTCGAATCGATGCGGCCGAACGTGACGGAAACGGTGCGACTCGCCGATAACGCGGGTACGAATGGAGACGACGGTTTCGCACGCCACTGGCGCGATTTCATCGACAGCGACGCAGCGGATTCGCTCGACGTGCGCGCGCGTTTCGCGGACGGCCACCCCGCCTATGTGCGAAGCGGCGCGTTTCACTACCTCGCGAGTCTGTTCGATGATTCGCTCACGGTGCGCCTGTTCGATAGGATCGCGCGGGAGGCGGGCCTTGCAACGACGCCGCTCGGCGACAGCGTGCGGGTGAGCCGCCGCGGCGCGCTGACTTACGTGTTCAATTACGGCGACGAACCGCATACGCTCGACGGCGTGGCCGGAGACGCGTTCGTGATCGGTTCGCACACGATCGAACCGCAGGGTGTGGCAGTCTATCGAACGCAATGACGATCCGACTGCACTGAGGCAGTGGCCTACGAAATTCCATGCAGTACCGACAACGACGCAAAATCAAGGAATAAAGGAGACAGGCAGCATGAAACTGAAACCACGCAAGATTCTGTTGGCACTCGCGCTGGCCGCTGCGGCTGCGGGGACGTCCGTCGTCACTAGCGCACAGGCGGGCACGCTCACCGCCAACATCGCGTTCAAGGGCGCGAGCCAGCGCGCGGTGTGGCAGTCGGTTATCGACGAGTTCAAGAAAGCGCATCCCGGTATCGACGTGAAGGTGTCCTTCGTCGATGAAGAGGCGTACAAGGTGCAATTGCCCGGCTGGCTCACGACCGTCGCGCCCGATATCGTCAACTGGCATGACGGCGAACGTATGGCCTATTACGCGCAGCGCGGCCTGTTCGAAGATCTGAGCGGTGACTGGGCGAAGAACGGCTGGAACGACATGTATGCGTCGACCAAGGAAGCGTCGTCGTATAAAGGCAAGCAGTACGCCGCGCCGACCGTGTACTACTCGTGGGGCATGTTCTATCGCAAGGATCTCTTTCAAAAGGCCGGTATTAGCGGCGAGCCGAAAACCTGGGATCAGTTTCTCGAAGACTGCAAGAAGCTGAAGGCCGCCGGCATCACGCCGATCGCCGTGGCGGGCCGCGACTCATGGACGCTGGCCGGCTGGTTCGACTATCTCGACCTGCGTTTGAACGGCAATGCGTTTCATCAGAAGTTGATGGCGGGCGAAATCCCCTACACCGATCCGCGCGTGAAGAAGGTCTACACGACCTGGAAGCAACTGATCGACGCGGGCTACTTCATCGACAACGCGCTCTCCTACGATCTCGATTCGGTGCAGCCGTTCCTGTTCCAGGGCAAGGCCGCGATGATGCTGATGGGCACGTTCATCACTGCGGGTTTCCCGCCTAACGTGAAACCGGAGATGGGCTACTTCCAGTTCCCGATCATCGACGCGAAGGTGCCGACCGCCGAAGACGGTCCGGTCGAGTCGCTGCATATTCCGTCGAAGGCGAAGAACAAGGCCGACGCCCACACCTTCCTTGCGTTCGTCGAGACACCGGAAATCGGCGCGAAGCTGGCAACCGGGCTCGGTTCGCTGTCGGCGAACAGCAAGTCGCCGGAGCCGGAAGATCCGATCTCGAAGATCGGCTTCCAGATTCTTGCGAACACCAAGGGCGGCATTGCGCAGTTTTATGATCGCGACATGACCAAGGAAATGGCCGACGAGGGGATGAAGGGGATGCAGCAGTTCATTTCCGATCCTGCGAAGATCGACGACGTGCTTGCGCAACTTGAGCAGACGCGCAAGCGGATCTACAAGAAGTGAGCGGTGGCGGCCGCGAGGCCGCCTTTCGTTGCATCTGGTCGACAGCTTTGCATGGGACCAGAGTAAAGCGCTAACTCTGGTCGACAAGAATGTTGGATGGAGAATGATCGTGTCGCATTCCGTTACCCGCCACACTGTCGGCGGTCCCGCTGAACCCGGCGGTCCGGGTTTGCCCACGCCGGGCGGCGCGTTGCGCGGCAAAGCCGCCACCGCGCGGCGGCGCCGTCCGTCGCCCACCGCGCGTCGGCAGCGGCGTGCCGCCTTTCTGTTCCTCGCGCCGGCTTGCGTGATGGTGGCCATCTACGTGGTGTGGCCGATCCTGTCGACCATCCGCCTGAGCTTTTTCAACTGGGATGGGATGAGCGAGCCGTCGTTCGTCGGCCTCGCGAACTACGTGGAGTTATTCCATGCGCAGACCTTTTACACGGCGCTCAAGAACAACGTCATCTGGCTGCTGCTGTTCCTGCTCGCCCCGCCGATGGGACTGGCCGTTGCGTTGTACCTGAATCAGGCGGTCGCCGGCATCCGTATCGTGAAGTCGCTTTTCTTCGCGCCGTTCGTGCTGTCGGGCGTGGTGGTCGGTTTGATCTTCTCGTGGTTTTACGATCCGACCTTCGGCCTGCTCGCGGTGATTCTCGGCCATGGCGTGCCCGTGCTCGGCGACCCGCGTTACGCGACTTTCGGGATCGTGTTCGCGGCACTGTGGCCGCAAACCGCCTATTGCATGATTCTTTATCTCACCGGCCTGACTTCGCTGAACGCCGAACAGATCGAAGCCGCGCGCATGGAAGGGGCACGCGGCTGGTCGATGCTGTGGCACGTGATCCTGCCGCAACTGCGGCCGACCACCTTCATGGCGATCGTCGTGACCATCATCGGCGCACTGCGTAGTTTCGATCTGATCTCGGTGATGACGGGCGGCGGCCCATTCGAAAGTTCGACCGTGCTGGCGTATTACATGTACGACCAGGCGATCAAGTACTACCGCATCGGCTATTCGGCGGCGGTGGCGGTCGTGCTGTTCGCCATCATGCTGGTGTACATCGTTTATCACTTGCGGCGGATGCTGCGCGCCGAGCAATAAGGAGCCGACCATGTTTCCGATTCCCATCGACAAATGGAAGCCGGCCACTCGCCGCATGTACAAACTGACGTTGCCTGTCGCTCTGCTGATCTGGCTGCTGCCGATGATCGCGGTGCTGGTCACATCGGTGCGCTCCTCGGAGGAACTGAGCGAGGGCAACTACTGGGGATGGCCGAAGCACTTCGCGATGTTCGATAACTACCGCGAGGCGCTGACCACGTCGCCGATGTTGCACTACTTCTGGAACAGTGTGCTGATTACGGTGCCCGCCGTGGTTGGGTCGATTGCACTTGCCGCGATGGCCGGATTCGCGCTGGCGATCTACCGGTTCCGCGGCAATTCGACCTTGTTCGCCACGTTCGTGGCGGGGAATTTCGTGCCGGTGCAGGTGCTGATGATTCCGGTGCGGGATTTGTCCTTGCAACTCGGCCTGTTCAATACAGTCAGCGTACTGATTCTGTTTCACGTGTCGTTTCAGACTGGATTTTGCGCGCTGTTTCTGCGCAACTTCATCAAGCAGTTGCCGTTCGAACTGGTCGAGGCGGCGCGCATCGAAGGCGCGAATGAGTGGACCGTGTTCTTCAAGATCGTGCTGCCTTTGATCCGACCGGCGCTCGCGGCACTGGCCATTCTCGTGTTCACGTTCGTCTGGAACGACTACTTCTGGGCACTGTGTCTGACGCAAGGCGACGACGCCGCGCCGATCACCGTGGGCGTGGCCGCATTGAAAGGGCAGTGGACCACGGCATGGAATCTTGTTTCGGCGGGATCGATTCTCGCGGCGTTGCCTTCTGTGGCAATGTTCTTTGCAATGCAGAAGCATTTCGTGGCCGGCTTGACGTTCGGCGCCACGAAGGGATGAAGCGGTAACAGGTGGTGCAGGAAAGGTTGCCTGCGGCGTGGGTCCGCCGTGCCAGCCTGTCCTTCACCACCGGGCAATTGCATTCGCATTGCCGTCGATGAGAAGCAGCGCATCCATGACAAGATAAAAAGCAGGAATCCTGTGTGTAGGTGAAGTTCAGCAGGATTCCCGATGCGCGTCATTCAGCTTCCGAAGAAAACATTGCAGAAACTGACCGGACCGACGCAGCTCGAATCGGTCGACATAGCTTTGCGCATGCCTGACGAAGCGGTGCCATTCTGAGCAACGCCACCGTACGACGGTTGGGTGGTCCGGGAAGCGTCTTGCGCCGCGACCTTTGCTTCGGCTGCCTGGATCGAGGCAGGATATTCAGCGTCGTTCGCGACCGACGGGTTGTAGCCAGCCTGTTCGAGACGCACCAGGTCGGCACGCACTTCGGCGCGCGTGACGGGCGCATTCGATTGCGCGAAGCTCAGAACGGGAGCGGTCAATGCGCCGGCGGCGAGAGCGAGACAAACAAGAGCTTTTTTCATGATAAAGATTCCTTTTTGACGGTGATGAATTGACGGCAACGATTGCCGGAAAATAGTGGGTACTTAGCTGCCGAAGTACGGGGTGCAGAAACTTGCGGGACCGACACACTGCTGCGTGCTAGTGTGAACGTGCTCTTTCGCCGAGGCCTGAGTCACGACACCTGCCGAAGCGAGGACGATCAGCGAGAGAATCATTGCGAGTTTGCCTTTCATTTTGGATGCCTAAATAGAGTGAAATTGGAAATACCTTTCGGTTCGAGTGAAGCTACGTCTTTGCCTGACTACCAACATGTCCTACTTGCAACTGGAGCACCGCTTACGTGGTTGTTTCGTGAGTCGCGTAGCAGTGTTCGTTGCTGTCTACGTAAGGGCAAACACATCGGGTTTCCTCTTATTCCAAATTTTTTTCGCGTTTATGCATCAAGTGTGATTCTTACATTTGCCTGAACGTCGACACATAGCAAGTCCAGCGCTTTTTCGCCGCCAGGCATGCCTTGGAGTGTGCGGCGCAGCCATCCCCGGAAAAAAGCCTACATCGCGCAAAGCCTTGTCCAGAAAGGCTGCCAAACGTTTGCGCAATAAGGTCTGACGATTACGTTTATTAAAGCTTTGCGTTTTGCATGTCGATATCCAGTCAAATAATCTGGACCATCGGCCACGTGCACGCCCTCGGCAGGGCGCGCGCTGACCGAGGAATTAGCTCTTCGGGGGAATGAATCTTGAATCACCAACGATCGCCATGGTCGCGTACAGCGGCTCCGGGCGAAGTCATCTATTCCGAAGGCTTCGCGGGCGACGCTGTCGTCTACGTCATTGCAGATGGCAAAGTCGAAATCTCCACTCAGTGCGACGAGAAGAAAGTGATTCTCGCCACGCTGGGTAAAGGCGAGTTTTTCGGCGAGGCGGCCTTGTTGCCGCCCGAGCCACGAGCGCACACCGCTAAAGCACTGAGCTTCTGTCAATTGACCGTCGTTGCGGCGGACGTAGTGGAGGAGGAACTCGCGCGCGTGTCGCCGTTGCTTCGCCATATCGTCCGCACGCTGATCCGGCGGGTCAAGAAGAAGGACGATGTTCTCGCCACGAATACGCATGCCGACTTCCTGCCTGGCGTGGTCTCTTACGCGCACGTTCTCTCCTTGATGGCGGGAAGCGAAAACGCCGACCGTTTCGACGGCCGCCTGCGCCGCGCGCAAGGCGAGGAATTTTCGGTGCCGTTGCCCGAAGTGATCAAGAAGTGTCATGCGATTGCCGGCCATTCGCGTCCGCATGTCATGGCCATGCTCAAACGGATGGAGAAACTCAATCTCGTTTCGCTCGAACCCGGCCGGTCCGATCGCGTGAGCAACACGTCGGCGCGCTATTCGGCGCAGGACGGCGCGACGAGCCGGCAACTGGTCACGTTCGATCCGGCGCGAATCGTCGAGCGTGCGCAGCAGGTAGCGGACCACGATCTCGATCTTTCCATTAGCAGCGAGTTGGAGCTGATCGAACTGGACGACCTGGAGGCCTTGATCGGCGTCGAGAAGAAGGTGATTCTCAACAAACTGTCGAACGCGGAAATCGCCGAAGACATCTTCGCGTTTCGCAAGTCCAAGGTCTTGAACTACGTCGAGGAAAAGGGCATCAGCTATTTTTCGCGCCGCAATACGCGCGCTCTGAGCGACCTGAAGTCACTCGACGATCTGGAGTTTGTCGATCAGCGGACGTTGTTCGAGGCGGTGAGCGCGTTCGATACCTATGACCTCGCGAAACTGCTTTCCGCGTTGACGGGCCAGCCTGTCGCGGAGCGCCTGCTCTCGGTGATGACCGAAGCGAGAAAGAAAGAGGTCTCGTGGGTCATGCGTCGGGAGATCAAGATCGATCCGCTGGAAATTGCGGAAATCGAAGATCGTTTCCTCGACACCGTGCGAGCGATCAAATCGCCGGTCGCCACTGGTGCGCCGCTTTCCAATCTGGATGTCTGACGCGCGGCACACCGGCGACAGGCATTGTTTACTGAAGGGTTTGATGGCTCGGGTGGCCATTCGAGAGGACGTATGGATCTTTTGACGCTATTTGGCGCCCTGGTCGGCGTGACGGCGATCGTCGCGGGCTTCTCGCTCGAGGGTGGCCACTTTACCTCGCTGTTCCAGTTGGAAGCGTTTGTCATCGTCCTTGGTGGCACGTTCGGCGCGGTGATGATTCAGAACACGTGGGCGCGGTTTTACGACGGCATGAAGCAGCTGCGCCTTGCTTTCGTGAAGGCAAGACAGGTCGATCGCGAGAGTCTGGCCGTCCTGCTGGAGTGGGGCGATCAGGCCAAGCTCAACGGCATGCTGGTGTTCGAATCGATCGGGGCGGGCGGCATCAATCCGTTCGCGCAACGAGGCTTGGAGTTACTGGCAAACGGCGTATCGACAGCGGTGCTCGAAGACGCCCTGCAACGGGAACTGGTTGCTTATGAACGCAATCACATGGCGGCTGCGCGGATCTGGCAACAGGCGGGCGGCTACGCGCCGACGTTCGGCATTCTGGGCGCCGTACTCGGTCTGATTCAGGTGACCGGCCATATGCTCGAACCCGCGCAACTCGGGCAAGGTATCGCGATGGCTTTCGTCGCGACGCTATACGGCCTGGCTTTGGCGAATCTGGTCTTTCTGCCGTTGTACGGGAAGATCAGGGCGCAGGTGGATAGCGAATTGCGCTTCAGGCGTCTATATCTCGACGGCTTGCTCGCGATCTCGCGCAAGGAGTCGCCTCACACAATCGAAACGCGGCTTGCGGGCGACGTGCGGGAAAGATCGGCCGAGTTGCTGGGCTAACCGGTTCGGACCGCGCCGGCTGCTGGATGCTCGCTGCCGGCGAGCGGCGCGGCGCGAATCACACGTCATTTGAAACGCAGACTTTTCGGTTATGAACATCTCCTCGGGTAACAAGCGCCTCGCTGCGGACAAAACCGGCTATGACGCCGCCGACGAAGGCGAGGAGCAGTCCGGGCGCTGGCTGATTTCCTACGCCGACCTCATCACCACCCTCATGGTGTTGTTCCTTGCGCTCTACGTGCTTCAGCTGGCAAAAACGCGGGAGCTGGAAATCAAGGCGCTGGAGCACCACGCAGTGGCAGAGGTGCCGGCCGCCGGCAACATCCAGCCTTCCCAGGCCGCGGCACCTGCGCCGGATGTCTCGAAGAAGCGCTTGCTCGCTCTACTGGAGCCGCTTCAGGACAACCGTCAGATTACGATTTCAAATGCCGCTCAAGGCGTTGAGATTGCCATCAACGCAAAGATTCTCTTCAACTCGGGCGACGCGCGCCTATTGCCCGAGTCATTCGACGTGTTGAACCAGATTGCCCAGGTGTTGCGTGACCGGTCGAAGAACAACATTCTGGTGGAAGGGCATACGGACAGTGTGCCTATCTCGACGGCGAAGTACGAATCCAATTGGGAGCTGTCTTCCGCGCGGGCAGGCGCGGTGGTGCGTTTCTTCGCGGACAGAGGCATCGAAGCGCACAGAATGGCCGCTATTGGCCGCGCCGACAATTTCCCCCTGATTATCGGCGACGACGCGGCCGCACGCGCCGCGAACCGGCGCGTGACCATTCTCGTCGAGTACTGAGGGGCTTTTCCATTCGCGCTAGTCACGGCGCCTTCGCGGGCATGAACTTGAACGAAGGCGTCGGCACGAACGAACCCGATACGTCGCCCGACATCACCTGGCCGCCGTCGATGGTCAGCTTCATCACGGGCGCGCCGGGTTTCAGATTCAACTTGTTAAGCGGCACCCAGAAGGTATCGGGTCGCGTCGACGAATCGAAGTAATACACGAGATTCTTCTGGTCGGACACAGTGCGCCAGATCGTCGATGAAATATTCGGCTGACCCGGCGTAGTAATTCCCAGCGGCACACTCACGGCGCGCATCACACTCATCACGCCGGCCGCAGCCTGAAACGCATACGATTGTTGAGGCACGCCGGCAATATAGTTGGGATCGAGGTGCTTCGGAATGGCATCCATCAGAAACGATGCGCGCACGAAGCGATCCGCCGCGCGATTCGTGCCCGGCAGGAAGGTGAGGCCGCCAACGCCGCGCCAATAGGTGTCGAGGGCGAGCTGTTCGCTATAGATAGGCGAATTGGTCATGATCTTGAATGCCTTGCCGTGATGGATCACGAGCTTGCCGTCGAGATATTCGAGAATCGCCGAATCGCCCTGCGAATCCGAGAGTGCGAGGTGCAACGTCAACGGTTTGCCGTTGGGCAAGGGCGGCGCAATGATCTGAAACGGTTCGCGGCCGAGCGCATCGACTGCCTCGGCCACCGTGGCGAAATTATCGAGTGCATACTGCGCCCAGAGACTGATCGACATGGGCGGGCGCGACGCGTCAGGTTTGCCATAATCGGTTTCGGTCAAATAGAGCACGTTAGTCACGAGGCCGCGTTCGTTCATGCCGTCGACACTGCCGATTTCATAGCCGGATACGACCACGCTGCCGTATTTCGACGTCCAGTGCGGCGTGCGCGGACCCGCTGCGCCGTCGCGCTCGATCCCGGCGGGAAAAACCCAGAGGTTCGAGCGCATGTCTTCGGACCAATCCATCGAGCGCCCGGTTATCACCGTGCCGTCGTCACCCACGTAGAGCGCGCGCGTGCAGCCGTTGGCGAGCGACGAGGCGAATAGGGCAAGCGCAGCGAGGACCGAACCGGCCACGGCATAACGGAGCTTGCGAAGCACACCACACATGACGATCTCCTTGAAACGGGCCCATGGGTATCCATTTCGAATCGGCGGGGCTTGCCGCCACGGAGAGAATAACGGATTCGTCGAGCGATGCTCAACCTGCGGCCAGCACGTTTAGCGCACGCGCGTACCACACGGCACGTGCGTCACGAGGCGCGCTTTCAGAATAGCTGGTGACGTCCATTCGAGGCACCTGCCTAACCGCCCGCATAGAGTGTGCGATTCAGGTTGGCAAGCTGACCGTCGTTCTCCGCCTGCACGAGTTCCTGGCGAACCTGTGCCCGCGTTTTCTGCGCGCTGGCGGTTGCGTTTGCGGACCATTGCGGCTGCTGGGCCGGCGCGATCTGCGAAGCATTCACATTGTCAGCGGGAGCCGGCAGCTCCGCGGCGTGAGCAAGACTTCCGAGCACACTGGCAGCCAGAGTAAAAGCGATCATAGAAACTTTCATATCGTTCTCCTTGAACGGTTGGATAAGAGACGCCCGCAGGTCAGAAGCAAGGGCAGAGGTCAGTACTTGCCGGATTGCGATCGCTTCTGTGAAGCGGCGTTGATGTATTGAACCGTGCGGGCGTATCTGGCATGTGTCGGGAAAGCCGCGAATTGCAAGCTTGTGTATCGCCCTAATTCGCGGATACATTTCGACATGAAATCGTGGCTATTCCTTTTGCGCGAGCAATGCCTGAATCTTCGCTTCAGTCTGCGCATAGGCGCCTTCGCCGAAATGGGTGTAGACGATCTGCCCTTTTTTGTCGATCAGATAGAAGGCCGGCCAATACTGGTTCTCGTAGGCGTTCCAGGTCGCGTAACGATTGTCCTGGGCGACCGGATAAGTAATGCCGAAGCGCTTGAGCGCCGACATGACGTTTTCGGTGTCGCGCTCGAACGGATACTCGGGCGTATGCACGCCGATGACCGTCAGCCCCTGGTCTTTGTACTTCTGATGCCAGCTCTTCACATAGGGCAGCGTATTCACGCAGTTGACGCAGGTATAGGTCCAGAAGTCGACCAGCACCACCTTGCCGCGCAGTTGCTGCAGCGTCAGCGGACCGCTGTTGAGCCAATTCGAAATACCGGTGAATTCGGGCGCGGGCGCATGGTTTTCGAACGGGTCCGCGGCGAGGGCAATGCTGGCCGCGGTTGCGGCGGCAATCACCGTGACGGCGGCGAGGGTTTTGATCTTGGGTCGGCAGAGCATGTCAGAGTCCTTTCAGGAAGAGGCAAGGAACGGCAATTCGCGCTTCAGCCGCGAATGACCGTATTGGAGCGTGCGCAGGTATCTGGCTTGTGTCGTCCAATCCGCGCGAGTGCAATGTTGTGTATCCGGCCGCCGTCCAGATACACTGCGACACAAATCGCCGTGCGCGCCAGGCTATAAAGCAGGCATTGCCAATCACGGAGAGCATCATGAGCGCCGACTTGCTGCATGGGTCCTGCCACTGCGGGGCCGTCAGATTCGAAGTGCGAACCCCGATCGTCCCCGCCGGGCGCTGCAACTGCAGCCTCTGCCGCCGCAAGGGCGCATTGATGACGCCGCTGTTTCCGGCGAGCCAGTTGAAGATTCTGAGCGGCGAAGACGCGCTGACGCTCTATCAATTCAACACGCGGGTGGCGCGGCATTTTTTCTGCAAGCACTGCGGTATTTATCCGTTTCATCAGACGCGCAAAGACCCGCTGCAGTGGCGCGTCAACATCGGTTGCCTGGAAGGCGTCGATCCGTATAGTCTGGAAGCAGCGGTTGCCGACGGCGCCAGCCTGTCCGTGCTGGAGGACGCATGAGACGCCTGCTCGCCATCCTCGTATTCGTATCCGGCGGTCTTGCCGCGGAACTGGCGCATCCGGTGCACTGTTCGCTGGTGGGTGCGAGCCGGACGCAGGTAAAACGCCAACGGAGATGATCCATTGATGGAAACGATCGACCACGTGCTGATCGTCGACGACGACCGCGGCATCCGCGAACTGCTCGCCGGCTACCTCGAGAAGAACGGCATGCGCGTCTCGCTCGCGGCGAACGGACGCCAGATGCGCGCGGTGCTGGAGCAGGGCGCGCCGGATCTGATCGTGCTCGATCTGATGTTGCCCGGCGAGGACGGTCTGGTGCTGTGCCGCGAGCTGCGGGCGGGCAAGTTCCGTGCGGTGCCGGTGTTGATGCTGACCGCCCGAAACGAGGAAGCCGATCGCATTGTGGGTCTGGAGATGGGCGCCGACGACTATCTGCCCAAGCCGTTCGCCGTGCGTGAGCTGCTCGCCCGCATTCGCGCCGTGCTGCGCCGCGCGCGCATGCTGCCGCCCGGCATGCAGGTGACGGAATCCGCGCCGATGCTAGCCTTCGGCGACTGGCGGCTCGACACCACCGCGCGCCATCTGCTCGACGCCGAAGGCACCATGGTGGCGTTGAGCGGCGCCGAATACCGCTTGCTGCGCGTGTTTCTCGATCATCCGCAACGCGTGCTGACGCGCGATCAACTGCTCAATCTCACGCAAGGACGCCAGGCCGATCAGTTCGACCGTTCGATCGATCTGATGGTGAGCCGTTTGCGCCAGCGCCTGCGCGACGTCGCGCGCGAGCCGCGTTACATCAAGACGCTGCGCAGCGAGGGCTATGTGTTTTCCGCTGCGGTGACTGCACTCGAGGACCCCCAATGAGCCGTTGGTCATGGTTGCGCTGGCCGCGCACGCTGTTCGCGCGGCTCGCGCTGATTCTTTTCGTCGGCCTCGCGCTCGCGCAGACGCTGTCGTTCTGGCTCACGCTGACCGAACGCGATCAGACCATGACCAACGTGATGATGGGCTACATCGAGCGCGAAGTGAGCAGTTCGGTGGCGCTGCTCGATCATTTGCCGCCCAATGAGCGCGCGCAGTGGCTGCCGCGGCTCGCGCGCCGCAGCTACGAGTTCATCCTCGGGCCGGGCGTGGCCGGCGGTCCGGTCGATGCGCGTCTGTCCGCACGCGTGGCGCAATCCATCGCGGACGGCATCGGCACCCGCTATCCGCTGACCGTGAATGCAGTGCCCAGTGACAACGAGCGCCTGCAGGTTCATCTGCGACTGAGCGACGGCTCGCCGCTAACGATCGATATGCGCCCCATGTCGGGCGCGCCGCTGTCGCGCTGGCTGCTGCTTGTGCTCGCGCTGCAGCTCGCGGTGCTGGTTGCGTGCTGCTGGCTGGCGGTGCGGCTCGCGACGCGCCCGTTGCATCAGTTGGCGGTTGCCGCGGATGCGCTCGGCCCCGACCTGAAGGCGGCGCGCCTGCCGGAGGACGGACCGTCGGAAGTGTCGCGCGCCGCGCGCGCATTCAACGCGATGCAGGACCGCATCGCTACCTACATGACCGAACGCATGCAGATTCTGGCGGCCATTTCGCACGACCTGCAAACGCCGATCACGCGGATGCGCTTGCGCGTCGATGTCATGGACGACGACGACCAGGGCGCGAAGCTGCGCCAGGATCTGCATGAGATGGAAAGCCTGGTGAAGGAAGGCGTGACCTACGCGCGCACGCTACACGGCGCGACTGAAGTGCCATGCCGCGTCGATCCCGACGCGCTTCTCGACAGCCTCGTTTGCGACTACGTGGACGCCGGCCAGGCGGTCAGCCTGGAGGGACGGCTAGGCGTTTCGCTGATGACGCGTCCGCAGGCATTGCGCCGCATACTCGGCAACCTGGTGGACAACGCGCTGAAATTCGGCGGCACGGCCGAGATCACCGCGAGCACCTTGCCCGGCGGGCAGACGCTGATTACCGTGCTCGACCGTGGCCCCGGCATACCGGCGGAGTCGCTGGAGGCGGTGTTCGAGCCGTTCTATCGGCTCGAAGCCTCGCGTAATCGCGACACGGGCGGCACGGGCCTGGGCCTTGCCATCGCACGGCAACTTGCCATGGCGATGGATGCGACGCTCACGCTGCACAATCGGCCCGGCGGTGGTCTGGAAGCGCGTTTGACGTTGCGGAACGTGCGCTAGACAGGTTCTCGTTCGAGCGTCGCCGCGTCGTCAGCCCGCCCTCAGCGATCGAGCGCCAGATATTGATGCAGCGACTGGATCGCCGCAGCGCCTTCCCCAACCGCGGCCGCCACACGCTTGACCGAGCCGCTGCGAACGTCGCCCACCGCGAAGATGCCGGGCCGGCTCGTCTCCAGATAATGCGGAGGACGCTCGGAAGGCCACTGGTGGAGCGCATCGGGGCCCGTCAGCACAAAGCCGTGTTTGTCGAGCGCGACGCAATCGCCGAGCCAGGCGGTACTGGGTTGCGCACCGAGAAACAGGAACACGTGACGGATCGGTTTTTCCTCGAGGTATCCCTGAGTGTCCCATTTGATAGACTCGAGCTGAGCTGCGCCGTTCAGTTCGACAATCTGCGTGCGCGAATGAACGGTGATGTTGGCGGTCGCTTCGATCCGTCTGATCAGATAGTTCGACATGCTCGCCTGGAGTCCGTCGCCGCGAATCGCGATATGAACGTGTCGCGCGAATCCCGAAAGAAACACGGCGGCCTGGCCGGCTGAATTGCCGCCGCCGACGATAACCAGTTCTTCGTTATTGCAGAACGCGGCTTCCATGAACGTCGCGCTGTAGTAAATTCCGCGGCCTTCGAATTGTTCGAGGCGCGGCAGCAGCGGTTTCCGATAGCGTGCGCCGGTTGCGATGACGACCGCGCTGGCATACACGTGCTCGTCGTAATTGAGGCGCAGGTGAAAGGGCGGCGCGCCTTCGCATTCAATGCCGAGCGCCTCGATCGGCACGCCAACTTCGGCGCCGAATTTCCGGCATTGAGACAGGCCACGGCCGGCCAGGGCCTGGCCCGAAATGCCGGTCGGGAATCCGAAGTAATTTTCAATCTTCGAGCTGGTGCCGGCCTGGCCGCCCGGCGCCTTCGTGTCGAGCACCGCCACCCTCAATCCTTCGGAGGCCGCGTAGACCGCAGCCGCGAGACCGGCCGGCCCCGCGCCGACCACGACCACGTCGAACCGCTCGCCGTTCAGCCGGTCGGGACTCAGGCCGATCGCGTCGGCCACTGCGCGGTTGGTCGGCTGCTTGAGCACGGCGCCTTGCTGCGTGATGATCACCGGTATGTCGGCTTCGGTCGCGTCATAGCGTTCGAGCAGCGCGCCGGCTTCTTCGTGTTCGACGATATCGAAGTAGGCGAAAGGCTGAGCGTTGCGGCTCAAGAAATGCCGCAGAGCGAGCGTGCCCCACGACGCCGAGCTGCCGATGACCAGAAGCCCCCCATGCTGATCCTGAATGAACGCGACACGCCGCAGGATATAGGCGCGCATGATCGTTTCGCTCAGTTGCGCCTCCGCGACGACGAGCGCGCGCAGTGATTCCTCGTCGATCACGATCACCTCGCAATCGCTGGTGGCGCGTGCGGTCGAGACCGCGCCGCGGCCCGCGAGCGTGCCCACTTCGCCGGTGAAGCTGCCGGGGCCGTGCTCGCCAAGAACATGGCGCTTTTCTCCGGCGCCGCGCGTGACTTCGATCGTTCCGGAGACGATGGTGAACATGGGGATGTGCCGGTCGCCTTCCGAGAACAGCATGTCGCCCGCTTTCAGGCGGCGCCGTTCACCATAGCGCTCCAGCACCGCAAACTGACCTTCATCGAGCCTTGGAAAAATCTGATGATGACGGCTGCCGCCTGCCACCAGGTCTTCGAGTCTGCTTGACGATTTATGACCCATTGCATGTTCCGAATAGAGGACGCGTAGTGCGACCGTACGTGAGCTTGCCGCCAGATATCGCACCGGCGCAAGCATTCTGCATACCGGAAACGAAGGCGGACCGCAATATCCGCAGAGATTGTGCGCCTGAGTCCGGTGCTCGGTAAAGTGCGGAAAAGAGGGGTATCTTGCTCGCGGCGCGCATCGGCAGAACGATCACCGTGATGATGCTGCTCACACTCTTCACGTTGTCAAGCCGTGTCCCGACGACGAAAAAAATCCTCCGCGAATTTCTTTTCTTTATTTATATCCGCGTTGCATGGATTGTCCCGTCACCTCAGGTATATATCTTCACATCAATTAGCTTCTGTCATATCTGTCGAGGTAGATTGTCCTCGAATGTTTTTCCGGAGAGCATCACATATGGTCAAGCACCGAATCCGTGCTGCCTTCCTATGCGCGGTAATCGCGATGTTTGCGCAGACATGTCGGGCGCAGTACACCACCGACTGGTTGGCGAACACATTCGGCACGCTCGCCGCGCACGTGGGCAACACAGCACGCTCGATGTGGGTCGCGCCTGAAGGCGTGATCTACACGGCTTCACTGTGGGACGAAAACGCGGGCGGCGTCGCGATCTACCGCAACGCTCAGAGCATCGGCTCGATCGGAACGCATGCCGACTTTCAGGGCAGCGCCATTACCGGCAATGCCACGTCGATCTTCGCAGCATTGCAGTACAACAGGTCGTTCGGCAGCGGATCGGTGGGACGCTACAACCGGGCCACGCAAACGCGCGACCTCGTCATTCCCGTCAGCGTGTGGACCGGCATACCGCATGCGGATGTCATCACCGGCCTCGCGACGGCGGGCTCGCTGCTGTATGCGAGCGACTTCTTCGGCAATCGCGTGCGGGTCTTCACGACCGACGGCGTCTGGCAGCAGGACATCAAGATAGCGAGTCCCGGCGCATTGGCGCTGGATAGCGCCGGCAATCTCTGGGTCGCGCAGCAGAGCGCGGGCGCGATCGTCCAATTCAGTCCGGCCGGCGCGTTGCTGAACACGATTCAGATGCCCGCTGCGTCGCGGCCGTCCGCGCTCTATTTCGATGCGGCGTCCGGGCAACTCATGGTCGGCGACCAGGGGCCGGACATGAACATCAAGCGCTACACCATCGCGGGCACGCCGACGCTCGCCGGCACGTTCGGCATTCAGGGCGGTTATCTCGACACCACCAGCGGTATCAAAGGTCAGGTGGGCGACAAGCGCTTCACACGCGTGGTCGGCATTGGCAGGGACGCCGCCGGCAACCTCTATGTGCTGAACAACCCGTGGGGCGGCGGCTGGGACCTCGGGCGCAACGGCGCCACCGACCTGCACGCATACGACACCGCCGGCAATCTCGAATGGAAGCTGCAGTCCCTCAACTTCGAGTCGATCGCGGCGCCCGATCCGTCGACGGACGGCGCCTACTTCTACAGCGGCATGCACATTTACACGGGCACGGCGGGCGGCACGTTCGTCGCGAACACGGTCGATCCGTTCATGTATCCGTCCGACCCGCGCCTGAACATGAACGACACGCAGCGCGGCCAACACTTCGGCCAACTGGTCACGGTCGGCGGCAACCGGATTCTGGTGGCGTCCGGACAGAACCCCGGCATCTTCAACTTTTTCCATTTCAACCCGGCGAGCGGCTATATCGCGATACCGGACGTGTCGATTCCGGGCACGGCGTTCAATACGGACCGTCAGGTCACGGGCGGGTTTTGCATCGACAGCAGGGGCGACGTGTGGGCCGGTCTCGACCGCACGAATCACATTTATCACTATCCGCTGAGCGGTTTCGACGGTAACGGAAAACCTTCGTGGGGTCCGGCGGTCACGATCTCGATTCCGCAGAGCATCCGGCCGCTCACGCGCATCATCTACCTCGCGGAGAGCGACACCATGATCCTTGCGCAAGGTATAGCCGGAAGCTGGGACTGGACGGCCATGCAATCGAGGATCGAGGTGTATCACGGCTGGAGCGCGGGCAACACCACGCGGCCCGATCCGGTGATCAATCTGACCAGCGCCAATCCCAAGTCGATCACGGCGGCGGGCAATTATCTGTTCGTCGGCTACGTGCATACGGTGCCCAACATCGACGCCTTCAATCTCACTACCGGCCAACTCGTCACCACGCTGGTCAATTCGAGTCCCGCAACCGTGGATGTCGGCAACGACGTCGATTCGATGTACGGCCTGCGCGCGTATCTCAGAGCCACGGGCGAGTACGTGATCACGAAGGACAACTACAACGGTTCCAGTATCGTGGTGTATCGCTGGACGCCCTGAGGCCGTGCGCTCGTGCGCCCGGTGATTGAACGACACCCTATCGGATAAGATACGGCCCGCGCCGCATTTTTCCGAACAGAAGGAGTGTTTTCAATGATCCAACCGAGCAACGTATTCAAGGACAACCTCGCGCAGATGCCCGGCATCGAGGGCATCGCGCGTATCGACCTGGTCGACGGCAAGGGCGCCGTGGTGGCCAGTATCGAGAACAAGCCCGGCAAGCAGGGCTCGCTCGCGGTGTACAACTATCTGCAGCAGACGTTCGGCACGCTCGACGCCAAGGCCGCCGAACACGGCCTCGTGGTGTTCGCCGAGCACACCGCCGACGCGCGCAATCGTCCGGGTGCGCACCCGAACGTCGACATCCTGCTCGCTATCGCGGCGGGCGGTGAAGCGCTGCGTATCGACGTCGTCGCGGCAGGCTGAAGGCTATAATTTCGCCACCTCACCCGGAAAGCCCTCTCTTCGATGTCGAGCATCGCCAAGCTTCTCTCCATACTCGAACTCTTTTCCGAAGGGCGGCCCTTTCTCTCCGCGGAAGAGGTGGCTGCCGAGCTCGACTGCTCGATTCCCACCGCCTATCGCTATGTGCGTGAACTGGTCGAGTCGGGCATGCTGGTGCGCTTCTCCGGGGGCGAATATGGACTCGGTCCGCGCATCATCAAGCTCGACTACAACCTGCGCATGTCCGATCCGCTGCTGAAGGTGGGGCAACCCATCATGCGCGAACTGAGCGAGCATTCGGGCTTCGACGTGGTGATGTCGCGCTGGTACGGCGACGAACTGGTGGATACGCACCGCGAGAGCCTCGATTCGAAGCTCGATCTGCGCTATGGGCGCGGGCGTCCCCGGCCGTTGTTTCTCGGCGCCGCGCCGAAGGCCATTCTCTCGACCTTCCCGAAGGCGAAGCTCGCGCTGCTGTTCGAGCGGCACGCCACAGACATCGCAACCAGCGGGCTGGGCCCGAGCTTCGAAGACTTTCGTTCCGCCTTGCACAAGATTCGCCGGGCAGGTTTCTATCTGTCGAAGGGCGAACTCGAAGCAGGCGTCTCGGCTATCGCCGCGCCGCTTTTCACCGACGATCAGGGCGAAGCCGTCGGCTCGCTCGCGCTGATCGTGCCCACGCCGCGGCTCGAATTCGTCAACCTGGACCGGCTTGTCGAATTGATTCGCGAAGCCGCCGCCCGCACGTCGCAGCGCACGCGCGCGGTGATTTCCGGCTGAGCGCGTTGCCGGCGATGTGTCGGTCTCTACGCCGGCAGCGCCACGCTGCCGTGCCGACTCATGCCGCGCCACGCCGGCACTCCGCCACGCACCGCCACGCCGGCTGATCCATCGCCACGTCGCTTCACGCAACGGCATCGCCACGCATCAGGCGATGCCCATTCGCTTTGCCATCTCCGCTTCCCACTCCGCGCGCGGGCGAAAGCCCGGCAACCCGCGCGCATGCCGTTCCACCGATGCCATCAGTTGCGCATCGGGCAGTGAGAAATCCACGGCCACGCGCATCGGCTGATCCACGTACCACGGCGTGTCGATAAACAACTCCAGCCGGTTTCCCTCCGGATCGCGCGCATAGAACGAGATCGCGTTGCCGTGCGTGACCGGCGTGATCTCCTTCGCGTCTTCTTCGATAAAGCGCCGGTAGAAGCGCTTCAGCGACGCCAGGCTGTCCGCCTCGAATGAAATCTGGTTGATCGGATTGAACGCGAGGTGCTCGGGCCTGCCGCTCGCCAGCACGATCTGATGATGCACGGCCGGATCCCGGCTCAGGAACACCAGCCGTACGTCGCCACGCGGCGTCGACAGACTGCCGCGGTCGGTCACGGTGAACTCCAGCACGCGTGTGTAGAAGTCTTCGACCCGCACCATGTCGCTCACGTAAAAGCCCATGTGGCTGAGCGACAGGCCGGGGCGCCTGGTCGTGGTCGATGTCATGTCTTCCTCCTTGGTAGTGATAAACCCTGATAAAAAGTATCTTGTGGATCGTGTTTTTATCAGTGTATTCTCAAATTACGATAAAAACATCAAAACAAGGCCAAATTTTTCGAAGCGATCGCTTCTTTTTATCCATGGAGCAACATGAAACTCGTCAGCTTTTCCACCCATGAAGGACCGTCCTTCGGCATCGTCCGGGATCAATCGGTGATCGATCTCGGCAAGCGCCTGAACGGACGCTTTGCAGATCTCAAGGCCCTGATCGCCGCCGATGCGTTCGACGAAGCCCGCCGCCTCGCGACAAGCGGCGCGAGCGACTATCCGTTGAACGAGGTGACGCTCCTGCCGGTCATCCCGAACCCCGCCCAGATCTTCTGTGTGGGCCTCAACTATGCGGAGCACGTGAAAGAGACCAACCGCGAGACGACCGAGAACCCGGTGATCTTCATGCGCGTGCCGGCCTCGCAGGTCGGCGCCGGCCAGCCGATGCTGCGGCCGCCCGAGTCGACGCAGTTCGACTACGAAGGCGAGATTGCCGTGATTGTCGGGAAAGGCGGGCGGCGCATTGCCGAGCAGAACGCGTGGGAGCACATAGCGGGCTACGCCTGCTACAACGACGGATCGATCCGCGACTGGCAGCGCCACACCGGGCAGTGGGGACCGGGCAAGAACTTCTACCGCACCGGCGCATTCGGTCCGTGGATGGTGACGAGCGACGAGATCGAACCCAACGCCACGATGACCCTGAGCACGCGCCTGAACGGACAGGAAGTGCAACGCGCCACGACCGACATGCTGATTCACGGCATCGCCAGACAGATCGCCTATCTGTCGACCTTCACGCCACTCGCACCCGGCGACGTGATCGTGACCGGCACGCCGGGCGGCGTGGGCGCGAAGCGCAATCCGCCGCTCTTCATGAAAGCGGGCGACGTGGTGGAGGTCGAAGTGGACCGCGTCGGCATTCTGTCCAACCCGATCGCCGACGAGGCCTGAGCGCGTTCGGCCGGCGCGCTCGCGGGTTCGCCGCGCCGGCCCATCATTGAAGGCAAAAAACCATGTCACAGCCAATCCCCAACCCCGACGCCTGCGACTACGACGTCGCCGTGATCGGCCTGGGCCCGAGCGGCGCCACGCTCGCCAACCTGCTCGCGCTCGACGGTCTGCGCGTGCTGGTGCTCGAACGGGACCAGGACATTTTCGCGCTGCCGCGTGCCGTGCACTTCGACGCGGAATGCATGCGTGTATTCCAGACGATCGGTCTCACCGATACCTTGCTGCCAAACCTGTTCGTCGGACCCGGCATGAAGTTCGTCGACGCGGCCGGCCGCTTGCTGATCGACTGGCAGCGGCCTACCGGCGTAGGTCCGCTCGGCTGGTGCGCGAGCTACAAGTTCCATCAGCCCGATCTCGAACGCGCTCTGCGTGCGCAGCTCGCGAAACAGCCGACCATCGACGTGCGCCTGCGGCACGAAGCCTTCGCGCTCGATCAGACCGCCCACGGCGTTGCGCTTCGCTTCGAAGACACCCGCACGGGCAAGCTCGGACGAGCCACCGCGCGCTACGTGGTGGGCTGCGATGGCGCGCGCTCCATCGTCCGGCGCTTCATGGGTACCGAACTCGACGATCTCAAGTCACACGAGCGCTGGGTCGTCGTGGATGTGTTGCTCGACAAGCCGCGTCCCGACCTCGGCGACTACTCGATCCAGTATTGCGACCCCACGCGGCCGAGCACCTATACACGCGGGCCGAACAATCGTCGCAGGTGGGAACTGATGGTCATGCCAGGCGACGACACGTCGAAGCTTTCATCGCCCGAGTGGCTGTGGGACAGGCTCGCTCGCTGGGTGACGCCGGCCGATGCCACCCTCGAACGTTCAGCGGTGTACACGTTTCACTCGGTGGTGGCGAAGGGCTGGCGCAACCAGCGTCTGCTGCTCGCCGGCGACGCTGCGCATCAGACGCCGCCGTTCATGGGGCAGGGCATGGCGGCCGGCATCCGCGACGCGAGCAACCTTGCGTGGAAACTCGCCGCGGTGATTCGTGGCGAAGCGGACGACACGCTGCTCGACACCTACGAATCGGAACGCTCGCCGCATGTGCGCGAGTTCATCGAGACCGCCGTGCAACTCGGCGCGGTAATCCAGACCACGCCTTCGCACCCTGCCGATCCCGATGCCGCTGCCGGCGAAACGAGCCGGGCGATCCGCGCTTTCGTGACTCCGCAGCCGCTGCTGGGCGAGGGCGCGCATCTCGGCCCCGCTCAGCCGCAGGCAGGCAGCATCGCCGCGCAGCCGCGACTGTCCGATGGACGCCTGCTCGATGACGCCATCGGCTACCGCTTTGCGCTCGTGGCGTTACCGAAAATCCTGCATGACCAGCCCGGCCTCGCCGAACTCGCGGCGCTCACGGACATGGCGCTTGTCGCCGATGGCTCCGCGGCGCTCGGCGCGTGGCTCGCTGAGATCGGCGCGAGCGCCGTGCTCATCCGGCCGGATCGCTACATACACGGCGTGGCCCATGACGATGCGTCGTTGCAGGCATTGCTGTCGCACGCGTTCACGGGTTTGCCGGCCGAACACGCGTGAAGGTGTTGCCGGCAGTCACATTCGTACTGGCCAGTAGAAGCCAGACACTCATATCGGAGGAGTCAATGGAAGCAACCCAACACGAAGTCAGGGCGGCGCAGCGCGCCGCGTCTCGCGGCATTTCCCGCGCGCAGTGGAAGATGATCCTCATCGCGAGTCTCGGCGGCTCGCTGGAGTTTTACGATTTCATCGTCTACGGGTTTTTCGCGCATTACATCGCCGCACAGTTCTTTCCCAACGCGTCGTCGGTGATCAGTTTGCTGTTCTCGTTTTCCGTTCTTGCGATCGGCTATGTGATCCGTCCGCTCGGCGGCATCGTCCTGAGCAGCTGGGGCGATCGCTATGGGCGCCGGCCGGTGTTCCTCGTCTCCATCGTCGTCGTGACGGCGGCCACGATTTGTCTGGGGCTGCTGCCCAACTATCAGAGCTGGGGTGTCACGGCGTCGATCCTGCTCATCGTGCTGCGCATGCTCCAAGGCTTTTGCGTGGGCGGCGAGATGCCCGGCGCCATCACGTATGCCGTGGAGGCCGCACCCGAGCGCGCCGGTCTGGCTGCGGGGATCATCATCTGCGCGGTCAACGTGGGTGTGTTGCTGGCGACGCTGGTGAATCTCGCCGTGCAGACGTTTCTCTCCAGCGCCGACGCCGCCGCATACGGCTGGCGCATCGCGTTTCTGTTCGGCGGCGCGTGCGGGATCGTGTCGTACTGGATGCGGCGCAATCTCGACGAGTCGCCCGAATTCGAGCAGATGCAAGGCGCCGTCGCGAAGCAGCCGTTTCGTGAGACGCTGCTCAATCACAGCAGAGCCGTGCTCGCCGGCGTCATGTCGATTGCGGTGATGGCTGGCGTGAATGGCATTCTGTATGGGCACATGCCGGCGTTTCTGGTTCAGCAACTGCACTATGCGCCGCGCACGGCGGCCATCGCGCAGAACGCGTACCTCGTCGTCAGTTCGTTCGGGCTGCTGTTCGCGGGCTGGCTGGGCGACAGAGTTCCGCGCCGGCATCTGCTGCGCCTGTCCGCGCTGTTGCTGATCGTGCTGAGCTATCCGTTCTATGTCGCGCTCAGCACTCATACGGTCGACCCCGTCGTGCTTTTCGTGCTGGCAGCGCTGGTGTTTTCGCTGGCAAGCGGTACGTGGGCGTCGGTCCTCGCCGATCACTTTCCGGTGCAGATCCGTTTCAGCGGCATTGCGCTGTCGTATAACGTTGCGGTGGTGGTGTTCAGCGGATTTGCACCGTTGCTCGCGACGGTTCTGATCCGCGAGACCGGGTCGCTTGCGGCGCCCGCGTATTACGTGATCGGCGCCTCGGTGGTCACGTTGCTGGCGTCAGAGCGGCTGCAACAACACCGCCGGCACGATTGCGACCCCGCACAGCGCGGACACGATGTCGGGACTGTGTAACGGTAATGCGCTCGACCGGAAGTTCGGCTCGCTGTGCCGTCGGTGTTCGGCGCGGACTCGCCAGTGATGTATCACGGGCGCTGGCTCATTGTCCCGCCCGCTCTGTCTGGCCGGCGGGGACGTGTCGCGCAGCACGGCCGAATATCGCGCGATCCGCGAGCCACACGGCGAACAGCGTGGCGCCCATCAACGGGAAGACGACGCCGAGCAGAACGAGCCCGGTTTTCCAGCCGCGCATGGGCGGTGCGGCCCGTTCGCGCGAGGGCGCGCCGAGCGGGCGTTGCGGCCGGCGCTTCCACCACATCACGCACCCGGTAACGGCCATCGCCGCGAGTCCGAGAGAAATGGCGGCGCACAGCAGTTGATTGGCGAGACCGAAATAACGGCCCATATGCAGCGACGTGCCGTACGAGACCGCCTTCGACACCGCGCCGTAATCGCTATAGCGAATGTCCTTCAGGATCGCACCGCTGTATTGGTCGATGTACAGCGTGCGCTCGTCTTTCGGGTCGCCTGGAAAGTATGAGATGGTGTAGACGCCTGTCACGGCGGCCGGCAGCACGATGTTGTAGCCCTCCGTCAAACCGAGCGATGCGGCAAGCGCGATCACGCGTCCAAGCGGCAGGGGATGGTCCAGGCGAGCATCGGCGGAGACGGAATTGGGCACCGGCGTGTTGCCGACGGCCCAGGGCGTGAGCGGCAAAGGCAGGTCGTCCATCACCATGCCGGGCATCGAGTCCATGTCGGCTGCGGCTCCGTGGTGGCCCGTGTGGCCGGTATGCTCGGCATGTTCGTCATGTGCCGCGTTCTGCGTACGCGTCTCCGCTTGGGCGGCTTGCAGGCCGACCGCGCCGGGCAGTGTCGAATGCAACGCCAGACCACCCCAGGAACCCGGCGGCGCGCCGAGATTCGCCGCGCTCGCGAGCGCCTTGAATTGCTTGCCCCACGAACCCGTCCAGGGCAGCCCCGTCAACACGAACGCCAGTGCGCCGAGCGCGAGCCAGATGCCCATCACGGCGTGAACGTTCTTCCACAGCGCGCGCCCTTTCAAAGCGAAACGCGGCAACAGCGCTTGGCGAGCCGTGGTTTTCTCACGCGGCCACCATAGTGCGATGCCGGTGCCGATCATCACGAGCGTCCAGCATGCGGCGAGTTCCATGAGCAGCTCGCCGGGTTTGCCGAGCAGCAGCTTGCGGTGAAGCATGCGGTCCACTTGCATGAAGCGCTGTTCGACGCTCAACGTGCCCAGCACCACGCCGGTGTAGGGGTTCACATAGACGCTCTGTTTGGCGCCGTCCGCGAGACGGAAGACGAATTCCGCGCTGCGCCGCGGGTCGCTCGCGACGACGGCGCTCACCGCGGCCGCGCTCGGCGGCATGGCCGAACGCGCGTTGGCAAGCAGCGCTTCCGCGGGCAGCCTGGGCACGGCCTGCGGTGCGACGACCAGACGCTCCGGATAAAGCAACGGTTCGATTTGTGGCTGGAAGCAATACAGCGTGCCGGTGATCGCGAGCACGACCAGAAACGGCATCACGAAGAGGCCTGCATAAAAGTGCCAGCGCCAGAGCGTGCGGTAGCCCGGGTTGGCCGCGCCGGCCGCCGGCGTGACACGTGGCCGCTCGGTGGTGATGGTGGTGGACATGGAATCCTCCTGGAGCAAAAAATAAATCGATCGGTTCGAACCGCACGCCTTGGCGTGCGGCGGGTCCAGCGCGCTCACATGCGCAGCTTCGCTTCCACGTAGAAGGTGCGGCCGGGATACGGGTGATAGACGAAGTAGCGGGCGTCGAACAGGTTGTCGACGCCGATGCCGACTTCACTCAGCTTCGTCGGCTTGTAGGTGAATTTCGCATCGGCCACCGTGTACGAACTGGTGCCGCCGAACACGTCCGGATTCGTGTCGGTATTGGTGAGCGTGTTGTACTGACGCCCCGAATAGCGCGCGGCAAGTGTGAATGCCGCACGTTCGTCGAAGTGATACGTCGCGGCGAGATCCACGCGCCACAGCGGAATCCGGTAGAAGTACTTGCCGACCGTGGCGGGGTTCTGCGCGTTGGCGAGAATCTTCGACTGCGTGTAGGCCACGCTCGCCAGCAGGTCGAGGCCGCGCATCAGCACGTCCTCACCCGAATAGCTCGTTTCCACGCCACGTGAACGGACTTTGCCGATGTTCTGGAAGTTGGTGACGTTGGGAATCACGGTCGTATCGGTCTGGCTGAAGATCGTGTTCTTCACGTCGTCCTGAAACAGCGAGAGGCGGAACACGCCGTTCCAGTGCGCCCATTCGGCGGTCAGTTCTTTCGAGAGATCGTCTTCGGGCTGCAGATTCGGATTGTTATTGACGATCGTGGAGCCGTTGATTTTTCCCTGGAACAGTTCGCTCACTGTCGGAAAGCGGTACGCGCGGCCAATGGACGCACGCAAGGTCAGGTCGTCGGTGACGTCGAACGACAAGGAGGCTTTCGGCGAGAAGTGATGCTGGCTCACGTCGCTGTAGGCGAGCGTAGTGCCGGCCAGCGACTGCGACCCGCCATAGGCCTGCCAGTCTTCGTGACGCACGCCGTAGACGAGCTTCCAGCGCGGCAGAAAGCGCCATGCGTCCTGCACGTAGAGCGCCTGGGTTTGGGTCTTGCCGGCGAACGCATTGGCGAACGACGTAGTCGCGCCGTCGCGCCAGTTCAACGTGTTGTAGCTCTCGTTGTCGAGAAAGTAGTTGTCGTAGTGGTAGCCGAAGCTCAGCGCGTGATTCGCGAGCCCCGCCTGATTCGTCGCGGGCGTATAGGTGCTGCGCAGATCGAGCGTTTTCCAGCCGGTGCCGTCGCCGAAGATCACGGTGCCGGGACCGTTGCCCGGCGCGCCGGAATTCGCGGTGCGCGCCACGCTGTTGCCGATGTCGTAGTACGAAGCGATTGCCTCGCCATTCCAGCCCGTGGCATTGCGCGTTTTCAGCGACACGCCGTACAGCCAGTTCTCGCTATGACCAAGACTCGGAGCCAGTGCGGACGCGGGAATCGTGTATTCATAGCCGTCGATCGCGACTTTGCCGCTGTAGACCGGATTGCCGTTCGCATCGCGCAGAAAGGTCGATGTCTGGCTGTTATAGGTCTGATGCCAGTAGCCGAGCGTGAAACCGCCTTGCAGCGTCGGCGTGAAGTCGTACTGCATCTTCAGCTTGAACTGGTCCTGCACCGTGTGTTCGATGCCTTCGCCGTTCACGCCGAGCACCGCTGTCGGCGTATTGGTCTGGTTGTTGTAGAAGTACGCGCCGGTGACGGGCGTGTCGCCGGCTTTGGCGGGCGTGCTGGATTTCGCCAGCGTGGCGAATTGCAGCGGCTGGCTGGTGTTTTCCAGGTGATTCACACCCAGCAGATACGAGAACTTGCCGACGCGGTCGCCGATCGTCGCGCTTGCTTCGCTGCCGTTGAAATTCTGATTCACGCCGAACAGGCTGAAGTGCTGGGTGAAGCCTTTGACGTCGGCGGTCGCTTCGAACTGTTTCGGCATGCGTGTGCTGATCAGCACGGTCGCGCCGAGTGAATTGCCCGGATAGAGCGCGGAAAACGGCCCGTAGATCACGTCGACCTGCTGGATCTCGTCGGGAAACACCATCGACCAGCGCGGTGGAAACGAATAGCTGCTGCCGAGCAGATTGCTGAGCAGCAGACCGTCCGCGTAGACGAGACCGCGCGCGCTTTGCGTGTTGCTGGTGCCGCGCACGGCGATGATCGAATTCAGATCGCCGATAAATCGCTTGCGCACGGCGAGGTTCGGCATGTACTTCAAAACGTCTTCCGTATTGACGACGTTCCAGTTGCCGAACTGCTCGGGGGTGACCGTTTCGACCGAGGCCGGCAGGTTGGGATCGACGACGCGCGGCGCGGCGAGCGCATTCGCACTGACGCTGACCGCGGGCAGCGTGGTTTCGGCGCTCGCGCTCTGCGCATGAGCGGGCGAGGCGAGCAGAGCCGGCACGACCGCTGGGACGATAGCGGGCAAACAGGCTGGGAACAGCGACTGGGGCAGCAATTGAAGCGAGAAGCCAGGCAAAAAGCCACGCAAAAAGCCACGCGAAAAGCGCGGAGAAAAGCCGCGCGCGCCGCGGCGGGCGCAAGAGGGCAGCCTTCGCAGGACGAAGTTGAACATGAACGTTTCCTTGATGCATGGAACAGGCGATCGCGCGCCCCCTCGACGGGTGCGGCGAATGCGCGATCAGGACTGGCAGCGATCAGGAAACGGCGGGCGGAGCTCTGGGACGGCCGGACGGAAATGCGCCGAGCGGCGTGAAGCGGGTGGAGAGGCTCGGCGGCGCGGTGCCGGCAAGCGCGAGCGCGGGCGGCGGCGCGACGACGGCGACCGCCGGCATGGCGACATGGTGTTGGAGCAGATGACAGTAGCCGCACGCGCCGAACGCGTCGTCATGGCTCAAATGGACCGGCGCCGGAGCGGCCTGGGTCGCCGCGCTCGCCATGCTGAAATCGCGTGGCTGGAGCGTTGAACAGAGCGCGGCGATGGGTTCGTGCGCGCGGCTGGACACCAGCATCTGACTCACGAGCGGCGCGAACACGACGAGGCACATGGCGAACAGGCCAAGCCAGGCAGTCATGCGGTTGCGGGAGCGTAGAGTCATGGTGATGGGCGTAAAGACGCGGGCGATTCTAACATCGCCGCGCCCGCTTTTATCGCGTGATCCAGGTGTGATCCTGGATATAGCGAGGGATTAAAAGCCCGAAAGCCGTTCATTTCGCCGCGTTACAGGTGTGCCGATTCCCTTAAGCTGCGTGGTACATCTCCCGCTTTTCCGGCCGGATCGCCGCCGATCCCGGTGACACGACTCATGACCGACACGCAGTTCGCTTCCCCGCTCGACGACATCAACCGGCAGGCCGTTGCGCTGTTCTCGGCCGCACGATTCGCCGAGGCTTTGTCGATGGTGACGCCGCTGCTCGAAGCGGATGCCGTGCCGGACGACGCGCGGGCCGACGCATTGAACATCGCCGGCGCGTGTTCGTTTGCCTTGCAGCGCCCCGCGGATGCGGAAAACCAGTGGCGCCGCTGTCTGCGCATCAAACCCGGTTATGCCGAGGTGTACGGCACACTCGGCATGCTGCTCAAGTCGCAAGGCCGTTTGTCCGCGGCCAAGGCGATGTACCGCCGACTGGTCGCGTTGCGGCCAGGCCACGCCGACGCCCACAATCATCTCGGCACGGTGCTCCATGGCCTCGGCTACAGGGATGAGGCGGAGGCATCCTATCGCGAGGCGCTGGCGCTTCGTCCCGACTACGCCGAAGCGCACTATAACCGCGGCATCGTGTTGCACGAACTGGGCCGCCTTCGCGAAGCGGAAGCGGCGTTTCGCCACGCGCTGCCTGGGCTGCCGGATCACGCCGAACTCCACAACAACCTCGGCAGCGTGCTGATGGAACTGGGCCGTCTCGCCGAAGCGGACGACGCCTACCGCGAAGCACTGAGAATCCGGCCGCACTATCCGGAAGCGCTCAACAACCTCGGCGGTGTGCTGAAGGCCACGTTCCGTCTCGCCGAAGCCGAACTGGCTTTTCGCCTTGCACTTGCCATTCGTGCGGATTATGCGCAAGCCCACCTGAATCTCGGCACGGTGCTCGCTGATCTTGAACGCTTGCCCGAAGCCTCGGCCGCTTACCGCGAAGCCATCGCTCAACGCCCCGACTACGCCGAAGCGCACTACAACCTCGGCGCGGCGTTGGCGAGGCAGGAGCAGCTGTTCGAGGCCGAAACGGCTTATCGCGAGGCGATTCGCCTGCGGCCCGATCTCGCTCATGCGCACAACAACCTGGGTTGCGTGCTTCGCCGGCTCGATCGTCTGCCGGCGGCTGTCGAGGCATTCGAGCGAGCGCTCAGCGTGGGTCCGCAGCTGGCGGAGGCGCACTACAACCTCGGCGCGGCGTTGGCCCAGCTCACGCGACTGCCCGAGGCCGAAAACGCGTATCGCCGCGCGCTCGCTATACGTGCCGATTACGGCGATGCGCGGTTCGGCCTGGCTGTCCTGCTGCTCGGCATGGGCCGCTTCGAAGAGGGATGGCGTCTGTACGAGTGCCGCTACGCGCAGCCCGCCTTCGTTCATCACGCGAGCGCGTCGATGCTGGGCTGCCCGCAGTGGCAAGGCGGCCCGCTCGCGGGCAAGTCCTTGCTGGTGTGGCAGGAAGACGGCCTCGGCGACATGATCCAGTTCAGCCGCTATTTTGCTTTGCTGAAAGCACAGGGCGCCTCGCATATCGCCTTTGCCTGCGCGCCGGCGCTGCACCGGCTGATGGCCTGCGTCGATGGTGTGGATGCGGTGTTCGATCACGACACCGCACGCGCGCGCGCGAACGCTTACGATTGCTGGACCAGTCTGCTGAGCGCGCCGCTGCATCTGCGCACGAGCGTGGCTACCATTCCGCGCGCCGTGCGTCTCACGGTCGAGCCGTCGCTGGTCGAACGGTGGCGGCCGATGCTGGATGCGCTGCCGCCCGGCCGCAGGATCGGTCTGGTGTGGAAGGGCAATCCGAACCATCATAACGACGCGAATCGGTCGATCCCGTCGCTCGCCATGCTGGCGCCGCTCTGGAGCGTGCCGGGCGTGAGCTTCGTGAGTCTGCAAAAAGGCCGGGGCGAAGACGAGGCGAAGAATCCTCCCGCCGGTCAGCCGCTCCTCGACCTCGGATCGCTCGTGACCGATTTCGCCGACAGCGCCGCGATCATCGCGCAACTCGATCTGTTGATCGGCGTGGACACCTCCACCGTGCATCTGGCCGCGTCGCTCGGTAAACCGTGCTGGGTGATGTTGCCGGAAAAGGATATCGACTGGCGCTGGATGCACGAGCGCAGCGATTCCCCGTGGTATCCGCACACGCTGCGCCTGTTCCGGCGCGTGCCGGGCGAGGACTGGTCGATGCCGGTCGAGCGCGTGCGTCAGGCGTGCGCGGAACGATTTGCTACCGTGGGCCGCGCGCTCACATGACGCGCGCACCACGCTTGCGAGCCGGTTGCGTTGCCGTGTGAAAGCGGTCCTCGATCGTCTCGATGGCCTGGCCGAGAAACTGCAGGAACATGCTCATCACGACCGTGGTGGTCAGATCCGAGCGCTGATACAGGCAGCTGGACGATTGTGCGCCCGCATCGGCGAGAGGTGTCCACGCCAGCTTACGCTGCGCGACATCTTCGGCGACGTTCTCCGCGATCAGAAAACCGATGCCGACGCCGTCCGCCACGAGCCGGCGCACCATGGATACCGAGCTGGTTTCCACTAGCGGACGCGCCTTGCGCCGTTCGCGGTGATCGATCTGATCCACCATCGCGCGCAACTCAGTGTCCGGCGTCATCAGGATGAGCGGGTAGTCGAGGCACTCGCGCAGGCGTGGGCGTTTCTGCAGTTTCGTGAGCGGATGCCCCGGTGGCGTGACGAGACCGAGATGTTGCGTGAACGCGCGCACTTCCACCACACCGGGCGGCGGTTTGCGGCGCAGGCCGTAGCCGATGTCCGCTTCGCCGGTTTCCACCCACTTCAGGATGCTTTCGCCGTTGCCCGAACGCACGCTATAGGTCACGCCCGGATAGCGCTTCATCGCGGCCTGGATCGCATCGGGCACCAGTTGTTCGGCCGACGAGGGCGACACCGCGAGATTCACATGCCCGCGACGCAGCGAGCGCAGATCTTCGACTTGCGTCATGGCGTTGTCGAAATCGCGCTGACCGCGCCGCACTGCGGCAATGATGATCTCGCCCGCCGTGGTGAGCTGCATGCCGCGCGGCAAGCGGTCGAAGAGCGGTGAGCCGACCTGTTCCTCCAGATTCAGAATCTGCTGGTGCACTGCGGCAGCCGTCAGGTGCAGCGCTTCGGCCGCCTTGCGAATCGAACCTCGCCTGACCACCTCGTCGAAACAGCGGAATGTCTGTGATATTGGACGCATGCATGTACCGTATAGTTTTCTCGTACGGCCTGTAAAGAACAATCAGATTTTCCTGACAGCTCGAATAGCCTAGATTTTGCTCCATCATCTTAACGGAGCGAAACGTGACTACCACAGTCGATCAAATCACCCAGCGACGCCGCGGCGTCGGTCTCATCGCTCACGACCCGGAACTGTCAGCAGGCGGCTATTCGCTGATCGCGCCGCAAACGGCGGGCGGGCGCGTATATCTCATCGATATCGGCGGCGAGGTCGTGCATGAATGGCGAATGCCGGTGCGCCCCGGCCGACATGCGGTGATTCTCCCGAACGGCAATCTCGGCTACAACGGCAGCCATGCGGATTCGGAAGACCGCTACGCACCGTGGTCGATGTGGCATGGCGGCGATTTCTATGAAGTCACGCCACAAGGCGAAGTGGTCTGGCGCTACCAGGACCCCGCACATCACCACGACGCGCAGTGGCTGCCGAACGGCAATCTGCTGTATGCCGCGTGCGCGCCGGTGCCGGCAGCTTTTGCGGAGCGCGTGCCTGGCGGCACGGCGCATGGACCCGAAGAGGTGATGTACGGTGACGTGATCCGCGAAGTGAATCGCGCGGGTGAACTGGTGTGGGAGTGGAAGGCCTGGGAGCACCTGAATCCCAAGGACTTTCCGATTGCGCCGGGCTTTGGCCGCTATCACTGGCCGCTCGTGAACGGGCTCGGCGTGAACGCCAGGGGCGAAGTGCTGATGAGTTTGCGCACCACGTCGGGCATTATCGCCGTCGATCGCGAGACTGGCGGCGTAACGACGCATATCCCGCCGAGCGTGGTCTCGCATCAGCACGCCCCGGTGGCGCTCGCCAACGGCAACATTCTCACCTTCGACAACGGTAACTTCCGCACCGGTGCGCACGTGGCGTTCTCACGAGTGCTGGAGATCGATCCGTCGAGCCGCGAAGTGGTGTGGTCGTATGCCGACGACATGGTGAACATGTTCTACAGCGCGTTCATGGGCAACGCCCAACGCCTCGCGAACGGCAACACGCATATCACCGAGTCGGCCACCGGGCGTCTGTTCGAAGTGACGCCGGCAGGCGAAGTGGTGTGGGAATACGTGATTCCGTGGTTCGGCGAGTATCCGGACGAAGCGGCGCGTAAAACCGGTCCGGGCCAGTTGAACAGCGTGTTCCAGACTTTCCGCTACAGCCGCGAGCAATTGCCGTGGCTGCGCGCATGACTGCCGCGCTTCATTGCGCTTCGAACTCCGAGGGTAACGTGAATCCAGAACCCGCCATTCATAGCGTCGACGCGCGCTTGCCCGCGTGGCAACTCGTGCTGTTCGGCCTGCAGCATGTGCTGTCCATGGCCGCCTCGCCGGTCACCGCGGTTTTTCTCGTGTCGCGCATGGTGTCGCTGCCGTCGGACATGACGGTGCATCTGATCGGCGCGACCTTTTTCGTATGCGGCGTGGGCACGCTGCTGCAGTCGCTCGGCGCCGGGCCGATCGGTGCGCGGCTGCCCTTCGTGATGGTGCCGGGCGGCGCGCCCGCCATGCTGTTCGCCGTTATCGCGACGCAAACGGATTTGCGTACGGCGGCAGGCGCCGCGATTCTCACCAGTCTGTTCTATTGGATCGTGCTGCCGGTATTCGCGCGCTGCCTGCGGTTTTTTCCACGCGTGGTGGTGGGCACGATGCTATTGCTCGTGTCGGTGAGCCTCATCAAGATCTACGCCGGCATCATTGTCGGACAGCCGGGCACGCCGGCTTTCGCGCGGCCTCAGTCGCTCGGCCTTGCACTGGTCACGATCGTGGCCACGCTCGCGGTGGCGCGTCTGTTCAAGGGCACCGTGGGCAGGCTCGCGGTGCTGCTGGGCCTCGCCGTCGGCACATTCGCAGGCTGGGCGACGGGGCAGATGCCCGCGGGCGGACTGTGGAGCGGCCCGCTCGTCACGCTGCCGACGCTACTGCCATTCGGCATGCCGCGTTTCGACGTGCTGGCCGCGCTGCCCATGCTGATCTTCAGCGTGATCTCGATGGCCGAGGCGACGGGGCAGACGGTAGCCGTCGGCGAAATCACGGGCAGGAAGATCGACATGCGGCGCGACGTGCCGCGCACGATTCGCGGCGATGCGCTCGCGTCATTGATCGGCTCGCTGCTGGGCACGTCGCTCATCATCACCAGCGCGGAGAATATCGGCGTCGTGCAGACCACGGGCGTGCGCTCGCGCTTCGTCACCGCAACGGCGGGCGGCATGCTGATGCTGATCGCCCTGTTCGCGCCGCTCGGGCGTTTCGCCTACGCGATTCCGGCGCCGGTGGTCGGCGGCACCGCGCTGATTGTCTTCGCGATGATCGGTGTGATGGGCATCAATCTGCTCGGCAAGGTCGACCTGCATGAGCGAGGCAATCAGTACACGCTGGCGGCGGCGCTCGTCGTGGGGCTGATACCGGTGCTGGTGCCGAACGTCTACGCGTCGTTCCCCGGACCGTTGCAGATCGTGCTGGGCAACGGCATGGCGGCGGGCACGCTCACGGCCATCGTTGTCAATCTGGTGTTTGGCGCGTGGCGCCTCGCACCGGCGGAGAACATCCAGACCACCTGATGTCGGGCTTCCGGGCCCTCGCAGTTTTCCTTCCAACGCTTCACCCACACGCCATGAAAAACAAAATCGCTTTCCACGCGACGCTCGTCGCGGGCTCGCTCGCGCTCGTCGTTTCCTCGACGGCCTACGCGCAGAGCAGTGTCACGCTGTACGGCAGTCTCGATGCAGGTCTGGGTTACGTGAGCAATCTGCACGGCTCGCCGGCTTATATCGCGGAGCAGGGCACCTTGCAGGCCGACCGCTTCGGCTTTCAGGGCGTCGAGGATATCGGCGCGGGCCGTTCGGTGGTGTTCAGGCTCGAAAGCGGTTTCGTCACGACGACGGGCGCGTCCGCGAGCAGCAGCACGTTCTTCAACCGCCAGGCGTACGTGGGCCTGGCCGATCCGATGTTCGGCACAGTGACCCTCGGCCGCCAGACAGACTGGAATTTCGACTGGCTCGGGTCGCTCTCGACAGGGCAGGTGCTCGGCGACTTCTCCGCGTTTCACCCCGGCAATCTGGATGGACTCGGCAGCACCTTGCCCGTGCAGTTGTCGAGCACGGTGAAATGGAAGAGCGCGAGCTATCGCGGCCTGACGCTCGGCGCGCTGTATGGATTTCCGGGCGCGACGGCCAGCAATACCAACGGACGAACTATCAGCTTCGGCGCTAACTATAGCAATGGTCCGCTCAAGCTGGTGGCCGTGTATTCCGAGTATCGCGACCGCTTGCTGCCGCTCTCGAACGGACTCGGCCTGACCTCGTTCGAAGGGCAGACGCTTACGCCCGGCGCAACCTTCAACGCGAAACAGGTGCGTGACATGGGCATTGGCGGGTCGTACCGTTTCGAGCGGGTGACGCTGCACGCGCTCGCCACCGATGTGCGGATCGCCTCGAACGGCGGCAGTGAACACTTTTGGAGCATCGACGGCGGCGCCAATCTGCGTTTGACGCCCGCCGAGGAAGTCGCGGCCGGCGCATGGACCGCGACGCTCGATGGGCGTCGCTGGACGCAGTTCACGCTGGCCAACGTGTATTCGCTGTCGAAAACCACGCAGCTCTACGCGGATCTGATGTTCGAGACCGCGAGCGGCGGCGCGGTGGCCAATACGCTCGGCATTGGCGCCGCTTCAGGCGGACGGCAGACGGTGTTCCTCAGCGGGATCCATCACCTGTTCTGAGCCAGCCCGTATCAACCGAGGTCGCCGCCGCCCACGGGCAACACGGTGCCGGTGATATACGACGCCTCGTCCGAGGCGAGAAACAGAATCGCGCCGACCTGTTCGTCGATCGTGCCGTAACGGTGCATCAAACTCGACGCGATGGTCTGATCGACAATGCCCTGATACCAGCGCGCCTCCTGCTCGCTCTGCGGCGCCGTATTGCGCGGCACCTTGCGCGGCGGTGCCTCGGTGCCGCCGGTGGCGACGGCGTTCACGCGGATGCCGTCGTCCGCATGTTCAAACGCGAGACTGGCGGTCAACGCGTTCACGCCACCCTTTGATGCCGCATACGGCACGCGGTAGATACTGCGCGTCGCGATCGACGACACGTTCACGATCGCCCCGCGCCGCTGCGCGATCATGGCGGGCAGCACCGCGCGGCAACTCCATAAAGTGGGGAAGAGCGAGCGGCGCACTTCGGCTTCGATCTGCGCTTCGTCATACTCTTCGTATGGTTTGGCCCAGATTGTGCCGCCCACGTTGTTGACCAGCACGTCGATCTTGCCGAAGGCGTCGAGCGCCGCTCGCATCAGCTTGCACGCACCGGCGTAGGTCTCCAGATCCGCGATCACGGCGAGCGTGGGACTACCGAGGGCGGCGATCTCCGCCTCCACCTCGTGCACGAGTTCCGCGCGGTCGGCGAGCACGACGATAGCGCCTTCGGCGGCGGCGCGCAGCGCCACGCCCCGGCCGATGCCTTGCGCCGCGCCGGTGACGATCACGACTTTTTCATTGAAGCGTTGGTTGGACGAAGTCATGGTCATCACGCGAGATTGCTTGCCGAGAATTTCTCGTAGAAGAAATGCGCCGGCGTGATGCCGCTGGCGCGCAGCCATGTCTGCACGGCCTCGACCATTGCGACCGGGCCGCACAGATAGACGTCGACATCGCCGTCGTTCAGCCACGCGGGGTCCACATGCTCCGTCACATAACCTTTGCGAGCGTGATCGCTGGCGGCGTCGGCCACGCACGTGCGGTATTCGAATTGCCCGATCGCGCGTTGTGCTGCATCGAGCTGCTCGGTGCCTACCAGGTCCCTGTCATGCGTGACGCCATAGACCATGCGAACCGGTTGCGTACTGCCGCGTGCGCCAAGCACATGCAGCATCGAGAGAAACGGCGCAATGCCGGTGCCGCCGGCGAGAAACAGCACGGGACGCACCGGCTCGCGCAGATAGAAGCTGCCATAGGGACCGGAAAACGTAATGCGCTGTCCCGCTTGTGCTTCCTCGCACAGATAGCGGCTCATGCGGCCATCCGGTACGTTGCGCACCACGAAAGCGGCCTGCGTAGCGCCGGGAGCGGAACTGAACGAGTACGAGCGGAAGGTGTCGCTGCCCGGAATGTCGACGTTCACATATTGACCGGGCAGAAAGCCCAATTGCTCCGGCTGGTCTACGTCGATTGAAAAATGGATGGTCGAGTCGGTGAGTTTGTCGATCGCCGCCAGTTTGCCCGCATGCTTCGACACGCCGGTCTTGCACGCGGCCGACGAAGCCGGCACCCGAATCACGCAGTCCGAGCGCGGCCGCGTCTGACAGGCGAGCACGTAGCCTTGAGCGGCTTCGTCCGCGGTGAGCGCATCTTCGATATAACTCGACGCGGGCAGATCGTACTGGCCGGATTCGCAGAAGCCTCGGCACGTGCCGCATGCGCCGTCGCGGCAGTCCAGCGGAATGTTGACCTTCTGGCGATACGCCGCGTCCGACAACGTTTCGTTGTCGCGGCAGGTGATGAAGCGGGTCACGCCGTCTTCGAATTGAAGTGCAATGCTGTGTTCCATGTGCTGCTCCCGAACCACCTGTTCAGATGTGGTAAATGTCGATAACCTGATTGATGTAGTCGTTCTTCAGTACGACATACTTGTTCAGGATCCGCGGCTCATCGCCCGAAAAGTCGATCACGTAGCGCGACATGCCGAAGTAGCTGTAATTCGTCTTGTAGCGGTGGCTCAGCGTGTGCCAGTTGAAGCGCACGGTGCACACGCCGTCCTGCTCGCTCTCCAGTTCCACGTTGCTGATGTTGTGGCTGGTGCGCGTGTCCGGCATCGTCGCGCTCGATCGCTCGGTCTTGATGCGGAACACACGGTCTTCGAGCCCCTGGCGATTGGGGTAATAGATCAGCGAGATTTCGGTTTGCGGATCGGTGACGAGTTTGTCCTCGTCGTCCCATGAAGGCATCCAGAACACCGCATCGGGGTGGTAGCACTGGAGCCAGTCGTCCCATTGCTCGTCGTCGAGCAGGCGCGCTTCGCGGTAGAGAAACGCTTCGAGGTCGGTGATGACGATCGGCTTCATGCGTCGACTCCTTCGGCTGACCGGGCTGGCGCCGTTGTCGGCTTCAACGCCTGTTTCATCGTCTCGACCCAATAGCGATGCTGCACGGTGTAGAGTCCCTCGTCCTCGGTTTTAACGCCGCTCATCAACGGCTTGAGGCCGATGCGGCTCGCCGCTTCGTCCGGACCTTCGATCCAGTGTTGCGCGCCACGGCACATGTCGTTCCATTCGAGCGCGCTGCCGGCATAGCCTTGCTGACAGGCGCGAAATTCTTCGAGATCGTCGGGCGTGGCCATGCCGCTCACATTGAAGAAGTCTTCGTATTGCCGGATGCGGCGCGCACGCGCTTCGGCCGATTCGCCTTTGGGCGCGATGCAGTAGATCGTCACTTCGGTCTTGTCGACGGAGAGGGGGCGCAGCAGGCGGATCTGCGAGCCGAACTGGTCCATCAGATACACGTTCGGATAGAGGCACAGGTTGCGGGAGTTCTGGATCATCCAGTCGGCGGTCTCGCTGCCGCAGCGCGCGGCAAATGCGTCACGCTGGCTGAAATTCGGACGGTCTTCCGGATTGGCCCAACGCGACCACAGCAACATGTGCCCGTGTTCGAACGCATAGAAGCCGCCGCCTTGCCGGCCCCAGTTGCCCGCGTCCATCGCGCGGACCTGATCGACCCGTGCGTTTTCTTCCTTACGGTGGTTGGTCGTCGCCGCATAGTTCCAGTGAACCGCCGAGACGTGATAGCCGTCGGCGCCGTTTTCGGTTTGCAGTTTCCAGTTACCTTCATACGTATAGGTCGATGCGCCGCGCAGCACTTCGAGCCCGTCTTCCGACTGATCGACGATCATGTCGATGATGCGCGCGGCCTCGCCGAGAAACGCTTCCAGCGGCAGCACGTCGGCATTCAGGCTGCCGAACAGAAAGCCACGATAGCTCTGGAAGCGCGCGATCTTCTTCAGGTCGTGCGAGCCTTCCTTGTTGAAGCAGTCGGGATAACCGGCATCTTCCGGATCTTTGACCTTCAGAAGCTTGCCGCTATTGTTGAAAGTCCAGCCATGGAACGGGCAGGTGTAGGTGGCTTTGTTACCGCGCTTGTGGCGGCACAGCATCGCGCCGCGATGCGTGCACGCATTGATGAAGGCATTCAACTCACCTTGCCGGTTGCGGGCGATCACGACCGGCTGGCGTCCCATGTGGGTCGTGTAGTAGTCGTTGTTGTTCGGGATCTGGCTTTCGTGCGCCAGATAGATCCAGTTGCCCTCGAAGATGTGCCGCATTTCGAGTTCGAACAGGGCCGGGTCCGTGAAGGCGCTGCGATGCAGGCGATAGTCGCCGCGCTCCGCGTCTTCGACCAGAAAGTCGTCGATGCCGGTAAGGCGCGGCGCGCGATCGGGGTAAATCGGAATCATGGTTGTCTCCTGACAGAAGTCCGCTTGTCGAACGGCGCCGCGAAACGCTGTCGCTGCCGTCATGCAATGCAATGCCTGAAAGGTATAATCTGTGTGGAATTCAGGGGTAAGTGCAGGATAGTTGGCGTGCGTTTAATGCGTCCAACACCGTTTTAGTATCGGGTTCATATCTAAAAGGTATGGTCATGGAATTGCGCCATTTGCGCTATTTCGTTGCGGTTGCCGAGGAGCGCAATTTCACCCGCGCTGCCGAACGTCTGCACATTGCGCAGCCACCGCTCAGCCGGCAGATCCAGCAACTGGAGGAGTCGCTTGGCGTGCTGCTGTTCGAGCGCGGCTCACGTCCGCTCAATCTCAGCGACACCGGGCGCTTCTTTTATTCGCATGCGGTGCAGTTGCTCGCGCAAACCGCCGAACTGGAATCGATGACAAAGCGTGTGGGCAAGATCGAGCGCAGCCTGTCGGTGGGTTTCGTCGGCTCGACGCTGTACGGCATGCTGCCGAAAATCATCCGCCGCTTTCGCGACGAAAACAGCGCGGTGGAGTTGAGCCTCCACGAACTGTCCACCATGGATCAGATCAAGGCGCTCAAAGAAGGGCGTATCGATGTCGGCTTCGGCCGTATTCGTCACGAGGATCCGAGCGTGCGCCGGGTCGTGCTGCGCGAGGAGCGCATGATCGTGGCGCTGCCGGTGGGTCATCCGCTCACGGCGTCGAAGCCCGAGTTGTCGCTGCACGACCTGCTCGGCGAGACGCTGATCATTTTCCCGAAGGCGCCGCGCCCGAGCTTTGCGGATCAGGTGCTCGCGGCGTTCCATGACCGCTCGCTCAAACCGCATCGGCTGTACGAAACGCGTGAATTGCAGATTGCGCTCGGCCTCGTGGCCGCCGGGGAAGGCGTCGCGATCGTGCCGAGCAGCGTGTATGGCCTGAAGCGCGATGACGTGAGCTACATGAATCTGGACGACCCGAACCTCGTTTCGCCCATCATAATGAGTACGCGCATGCTCGACGAATCGGAGGACATCAGCGCGATGCTGAAGCTGATCTACGCGCTGTATGTCGAAGAGCAGATGGAGTTTTTGCCGCCGGGCAAGCGCTGAGTCGCGGACGGCGGCTTGCCGTTACGCCGCTGTGACCTGGAGGTGATAGAGCCCCCAGGGTGACAGCTCGAAGCGGTCCTTGAGCGGTTTGTTCGACAACTCGGGGATATTGTCCGCGTCGTAGGTTGCCCATAGCGGGCCGACGCCGCCAAGCGGCAGCGGCTTGCCGTCCATCTGGGTCGCCACGATGAATTGGTAGGCGCGCACCTTGTCGAGTGTCGTCGCCACTGCGTAGCCATCTACTGCGTGCATGACGATTTGCGTGTTGCCAGCGCTCGGGGCGCCGACATGCTCCAGCACGTGAGTGAGCAATGGGCCGCTCAAGGTGTGCTGGCGGGAATCGTATTCCGTGGTGGGCTTGATCGTCACGGCCGGCATGCTGGCGATCAATGCCGAATCGACGCCATAGGCTTCGGAAAACTTCACCTGATGCTTGGCGAGCAACTGGTCGAACGCGGGATCGAGCGCGCCGCGATTGTGACGCCTGATCGCGCCGCTGATCGTGAGAATGACGGGCGATGCCGCGCAGGCTTGCTTGCGGGCAGGCTGGCCGCCGAATGCGGGCGCGGCAGCCGCGCTCAGTAGAGCCGCGCTGCTTAGAAACTGGCGCTTGTTCATTTGCGTGGTCTCCGGACAATGAGTGGGGCGACGTGAGGGGGCAGATCGTCGCGGTCTCTATTGTCAGGCAGATTGCGGCGTAGGGTGTTACGAATACGCACTCCTTATCCACGCGCGGGCGTTGTCGCACCAGGGACCCGTCAGCATCGAGTCGGCTCGATACCCTCAAACCGGGAACCTAGCGGACGTACCATAGGCCGTGGTCGTAAAAGACAGACAGGATCTTGTGATCGGCGGTGGCGTCTCGCGCCAGACTGCTCGCTACGGTCAGGCATGCGGCAGCCGTGTTGCCCGCAAGAAAGCCGGACGTGCGTGCAAAGGATTTGCGTGTGTTCAAGACCTCGTCGTGCGAGACGGTCCTGATCTCACTGATCAGATCCCAATCGAGAAAGGGCGGCACGACGCCTACCGACATTCCCTCGAGTTTGTGATCCGAAAATATGCCGTTCCGCGAGTCGCATCCTTTCGGCTCCACCAGGACGACAGTGACCGAATACCCCGCCAGTGTCAGTGCTTTGGCAATTCCGACGAGGCTGGCACCCGTGCCGGCGCACGACACAAAGGTCAGTCTTTCTACCAGAGGCCACGCTTTAAGTTGCGCTGCGATCTCGGGCCCGGTCTCGAATTCGTGAGCGGCGACACTGGCAGGGTTGCGAAATTGGTCGGTATAGAAGTAGCTGCGCTCATTTTCTGCCTCGTGCTCTAAATGCCATTGCACTACCTCACGCGGTGTCGCACCACGTTCGAGCATGTCGAGTCCGATAAGCCGGGCGCCGTACAGTTCGAGACAGCGGCGTTTGACAGCACTGAAGCCCAGCCCAACTGCAAGTTCGACAGGCACGCCATACGCCTGACATGCGAGCGTGAGTCCGAAGCCAAAGTTGCCACCGGTTTTTTCAATCACGGTGGTTTGTCCCGGGACAATGTCGCCGGTTTCGACTGCACTGCGAACAATATAGCGAGCCGCGCGTACTTTGTGGCTGCCGCCGGGATTGTCGCATTCGAACTTGAGAAGAAGTCCGGGTTGAATCTCGCGAAGCGGTGTGACCCGAACGTCGTTGCTGATGGCAATGTCGGCGTTAGCGCGCGTATGAACCAGGTTGACCGTCATGACGGAAGCGCCTCCGCATTTCGCGCCGGGGCTTCTCGCATGCACACCCACGTAAAGGCGCCGGCAATCGCGCAAAGAGCGAGGCAGAGCAGGTTTGTGTTTCGCCAGCCGATCAATGTTTGCAGTACGGCTGGGAGAAAAGCGCCAGCGGTTGCGCAGATTGCGATGATGGAATCGTTGATGCCCTGCATCCGGTGTCGGTTGCGGTCAGTCACAGTGCAGGCCAACAGGGCGCCGCCGCCGACGTAGCCGAAATTCCATCCCACGCCGAGTAAGATCAGCCCCGCGACCATCGCCCAAAGACTCACGGCCCAGATACCCAGCGCCGCCGCACACGCCAGCAAAAGGTAGCCGGCGAGAAGACAGTTACGGTGGCCGACCCGGACCAGGATCGCGCCGGTCACGAAAGATGGTGCGAACATTGCGATAACGTGACCCTGAATGGCAAGCGAACTGGCATTGAACGAGACGCACATCGATTCCATGAGAAGCGACGCCTGAACCATCAGCAGATTCATAATCAGGTAGCTCGACGCAGAGGCGACTATCGCGGGTGCAATGCGGGATGTGGCGACATTGGGTGAGTCAACCGATTGAATAGCGGTTGGGGGAGAGTCAATTGGACGCCAGAACACGACTAACGCAATGGTGATGAGCCCCAGCAGAACAAAAGACGCATAGCAGAGAGAGAACGTTGCAAAACCTCCGACATCCTTCAGTCCGATCGACAGCAGAGGGCCACTAATCGCGGCAACGAGGCCACCGGCTACCACTAGCGATACGGCCTTCGGGCGCATGGGTTGTGCAAGCCCGTCAACGGCGGCAAAGCGATAGAAGTTCGCGAAAGCGACATAGATGCCGAGCATTCCGTGCGCGGCGATCAGTTGCAAAAAGCCGTGCCGCGTGGTCGCGTCATAGCCGATAACGCCTGCTGCAATCAGAAACATTGCGCCGAGCAGAAACGCTTTTTTTCGACCATGGCGACGCATGAAACTTGCGGCCGGATAAGTAAAGACAGCGACCGCCGCGAACTGGACGCCATATGGGACCGTAGCCCAAGCGTGATTGGGCGCGAGCATGTCGCCTGCCAGCGCGGCGATGGTGACGGACACCACTGCCGCCGTGAGGTTAATGGCCTGGCACAGCGCGAGAAGATAAGTCATGCCGGGCAGCTTGCCTTGGTTGGCTTGGCTCAACCGCGACGTGGCGTCAATGCCCTTCATGGCAGCATTCCCGCCAAAGTGTTGTGACACTTCCCGTCATGGAACACGGCGGTGTCGAAGCGCGCATTGTCGAATTGGCATGACAGGCGTTCCTTCCCGGATCCCATGCTCTTGCGACGAACACGGATACGCCCTATGGGCGCTGTGCTGCCGATGTGCGTGCCGCCGCAGGGCATGACATTGTCTTCACATTGCCAATAACGCGCGTCGACATGGTTCGGATGCGCATAGGTGTGAACTGCGCTGCCGCGAGCGACAAAGTCGTTGGCGATGTGTTCGATAGCAAGCACTTCCTCCGGCGTAAAACGGTTGTTGACGGCGAAATCGAAGCGCGCTCCGTCAGGCCGGATATGGCATCCCAGCGTCCATGCAACGGCATCGAGTCTAATCCTGCCGACGCCCAGATACACCAGATGCGACGCCGTGTGGCTCAAGGATAGTCGAGCCCTGCGCAGCGTATCGATGCTGACCTGTATTTCGTCGCCCTTCGTCAGCGTCGCGAGATGGTGGACGTCCTCGGCATGAATCACATGCTCGACGACACCTCCTGTCTGGATGTCCGGAAAGTCGGGAATGTTGGCGCGTTGTCCGTACATCTTGCGCGCGTGAATGAACCGGATTGCATTGCCATCCAGCAGCGTTAGCGTACCGATATCCGACTCCTGACCGCCTCCTTCGGGATAGGCGACCGTGGCGTCCAATTCGACATAGTCATTGCCGATCTTTGAAACGATTGCTTTAACTCGAAATAAAGAGTTATCCGAATAGTAGAGCTTGTTGGTGCACCTTGCGATTGAAATCATGAGTGGATTGACCTCGATTCTTGCGATCCGGTGACGCGAGCCGTGGCAGTGCCACCCCGAACGATTTGCGTCTCGGACCGAAGCGTGACAATGGAATTCGATTCGATGTCTTGTGTGACACAGCAATGCGTGCCGATGAATACGTCGTTGCCGATCTGAATGTTGCCGAAGACGCGCGCGAATGCTCCGATCTGCACGCGATCGCCGAGCGTTGGGTGACGCCTGGACGACGGATTGTTTGCGATACCCGCGGCGCCTAAGGTGACGCCGCCTAGCAGGTAGCAATCGTCTCCGATAACGCAGGTCTCGCCAATGACCGAACCCCAGCCATGATCGAGAACAAAGCACCGGCCGATTTGACATCCGGGATGTATTTCTGCGCCGGACAGGAGCTTGCCGCGAGCCGAGACGAGTGATGCATAGGCTTCCAGTTCATGGCGCGGGAATGCGCTGACATCGGCCATAGTCATCAGCGCATGCGCGAGACGGTAATGCAGAATCGCTTTGTATGACGTAGACCCCATGAGAGCGGCCATTGTCGACCCGCGTTGCGCCGGATCTTTCGAGAGAAGGGCGTTGAGATCTTCATCCGCGGACGCGCATGCCTGCGCAAAACAGTGATGGGAGAAGACTGCTGCGGTCAGCGCCGGTGGAACGCACTCTATCAGGGCGGCTCGCAGAAGATCTGCAACCGGGAGATCAAAGCAAGGAGTCTGGTTGACGGGCAGTGCTACACCGTCGCCGCTCGAATTTAGAAGAAAGGCTGGCGGTGAATCACATGCGATGGAGTTATTTAGAATGTCTCTCATGATTTTATAATCTGTATAGGAATACATATGGATTAGTGTGCCGCAAAATATACCTGTCATGGTGTGCGAAATTTCCCAAATTCCAGAGATCCACTAACTATGACCGCATAGGCTCACCAAACCACCCCACCATTTCTATTACATACGAGGTAATTGGCGAGTCTCGACCACACGCCTAATCTTCGGTTGTCGCGCGGTTCATCCCGAGCCGCTTGCTCCAATCGAGGACATATCATGTCGACGTTTCAGATTCACACCATCGACTCCGCGCCGGATCACTCCAGGCCCGTATTGCGGCAACTTCAGGAGACTTTCGGCTTCATTCCCAACATCGCGGGGGCGATGGCGGAATCGCCCGTGCTGATCGGCGCCTTCATCAACCTGTTCCAGAGAGTCCACGCAGGCACTTTCACGGAAGCGCAGATCCAGACGCTGCTGTTGACCAACGCCGTGACCAACGCATGTGCGTGGGCGGTGGCGTTTCACACCGCATTGGCGCTGCAGGAGGGGCTCGCCGCCGCCGACGTCGATGCGATTCGCAAAGGCTGCGCGCCCGCGGACGGTCAGCATGCCGCGCTTTCAGCACTGACGAAAACCGCGATCGAGAAGCGCGGACATCTCGACGGGCACGACATTAGCGCTTTCTTCGAAGCCGGCTTCCGTCGCGATCAGGTGTTCGAAGTGCTCGCGGTCGCGGCGGCGTCGACGATCACGAACTACGTGGGCAGCATCACGCAGCCACCGCTGGAAGCGCAATTCCAGATTCACGCCTGGCAGGCTTGAGCGCGCGAGCGACGTAATGTGCCGCGCCAGCGAGTATGCTGACCGGCGAGCCACGCTCGAGTGGCGGGGGCGGCGCGTCATGAAGCGGGACGCTCCCCGCTCGCTCAAGTGTCTGAATCGACTTGCGAGCGAGAGAATGACGAATCCTGCGAATCCATTGAAGAAAGCGGCGCCGAACGATCTCGGCGTGCTGTTGCGTCACTGGCGAGACGTGCGCGGCATCAGCCAGCTCGACCTGTCGTTCAGGGCCGGCGTCTCGCAACGTCATATCAGCTTTATTGAAAGCGGACGCAGTGTGCCGAGCCGTCAGATGCTGATGGATATCGCGCAAACCCTCGACATACCGCTTCGCGACCGCAATACGCTGCTGTTGGCGGCGGGCTATGCGCCCATGTATGCGGACGGCGCGTGGAACGCCCAGGAAATGCAGAGCGTCACGAAGGCGCTCGGCCGCATGTTGCATCAGCATGAGCCGTTTCCGGCGATGGTCATGGACCGCTACTGGAACGTGCTGATGACCAACGACGCGGCGCCGCGCTTTTTCAATTGCTTCATCGATATGGCGGCGCGCAAAGGGCCGCGCAATATGCTGCATCTGATTTTCGATCCGCGCGGCATGCGCCCGTTCGTGGCGGACTGGCAAATCGTGGCGGACAGCCTGATCCAACGGGTCTACCGGGAGTCGGTGGGGCGTGTGATCGACGAACGGACGCGGGAGTTGCTGGACGAACTGCGTGCCTATCCGGCCGTGCAAACCAGCTTCGGGCGAGGCCATCCGCCGGCGGCGGATGCTTCGACGGCGGCCATGCCTGTCATACCGATCGGCTTCGTCAGGGACGGCCACGTCCTGAAGTACTTCTCGATCGTCGCGAGCGTGGGCACGCCACAGACAATCGCGGCGCAGGAACTACGCCTCGAATGCATGTTCCCCGCCGATGAAGAAACGGAAGCGCGTCATCTGGAGATGTTCGACGCGGCGCCACAGGCGCCGCGCTAACCCCGTCCGCAAGGGGTTGGCGCAACCGCTGCTGAAAGCTGGCGGCGCTTCCCAGCGCCGCACCCGAGCATCAGAACCTGTGCCGCAAGCCGATACTGACAATCGCCTGGGATTGCGCGGACGACGAGTGGCCGTTGCCCTTGTCGCTGACCGACGCGGTGGCCGCGACCGGATTGCCGAGCGCATCCAGCGTGCCGCCCGACGCGTGCTGATAGCCGCCCATCAGATAGGCCGTCGAACGCTTTGAGAGCGCGTATTGCGCACCGAGCGTCACGTTGTGATATTGCGCACGCTCATCCACGCCGTCCACTTCACCACCGCGCGTGTAGCTGTAGCCCGCGAACAGTTGCACGGCCGGACGGATCGTCCATTGTCCGAATACGCCCGCGACATTGAACGTGGCATGTCCCTTGAATAGCGAGTCGGCGCCGGAGCGGTATTGCACGTTGCTGTAATTCACACCCACAATCGCCGGGCCGAACGCGTAGGTTGCGCCCGTCGCGATGATCTGCTGCGATTGCGCGCTCGCGTAGCCCTCATTGATCGATGAATTGAACAGGCCGTCGTCCGTGCCGCTCCACTTGCCGTGGGTCGTGTCCAGCGGACCGCTCTTGCTGTTGTCGGAGCGCTCGTAGCCGACGCCCACATGCAGCGGTCCGTTGCCGTAAGCAGCGCCCACGCTCCAGGTGTTCTGCTGCTTAAGACTGCCGGGCTGGCCGCCGAAACCGTACAGCGCGCCGAATGTGAAGCCCGAATAGTTCGCGCTCGTGTACTTGATCGAGTTGTTCACGCGCGCGGTCTGATCGAGATCGTCGATGTCGCCCGGATGCGCGCCGTAGCCGCCGACCATCGCGACCGGTGCGACAGGCGCGACGAAATCGTTCAGCGAAGTGTACTGACGGCCCAGCGTGATCGTGCCGTATTGCCGGCTGCCGATGCCCACATAGGCCTGACGACCGAACAAACCACCGTTCTGCCCGGTCTTGCCGTTCGTGATGTCGAAGCCGTCCTCGAGCTGAAATAGCGCGTTCCAACCGCCGCCGAGGTCCTCCTGCCCCTTGATGCCCCAGCGGCTGCCGGACAGGTTGCCGCTCGTCAGGGCGACGTTCGAGTGGCCGCTATAGTTGCCGGTGGTGCCGGTGCGCTCGTTACTGCGGTACGAGATGCCCGCATCGACGATGCCGTACAGCACGACAGAACTCTGCGCGCACGCAATGCCGGCAAAAGACATCAAGAGGGGTGCGGCAATCCATTGCTTTTTCATCGTTGTTTTCAGTCCTGGTTGGAACGTCTATCTCAAGTCGCCTGAATGGCGATCTCTCTTTTTTCCGCGCACGGCAGAACCCGCTCCTGACCAACGGAGCGGACTGCGTGAAGCGGGGGAAGGGGTAACAGGAACGGGTACTCACCACCGCGCGCCCCGGGTGGCGCGTCCCAATACGGGACGCGCCATGCGAGGCAGCCTGTGGTCAGTGGCTCAACGCAGCGCCGGGCGGCAACCCGGGGGCGTGCACAGTCACTGTCTTGCGGACTTTGGCGACGTCCGTCGCACTGACCGTCGTGCCGGTGTTGCCCCAACTGTTGCGCACGAAGTTGGTCACGTCGGCGACTTCCTGATCGTTCAAGCGCCAGCCGAACGCGGGCATGGTGAACGAGGAGGGCGCGGTCTTCGTGCCTTCGAGCGTACTGCCGGTGAGCAGCACATGAATCAGCGAGGTCGCGTCCTTGCCCTGCACGACCGGATTGCCGCTCAGCGCCGGAAACACGCGGTTGTAGCCGCGACCATCGCTGCGATGGCAAGCGGTGCAGTTGTCGCGATAGACGGCAGCGCCCGGCGCGGTGGCGTCGCCCGAGCGCAGCGCGCGCGCGGCCTTGTCGTCGTACACGTACGGCGTTTCCTTCGGATCGCTCGACGGCAGCGTCTTCAGATAACGCGCCATTGCGGTGAGATCTGCGTCGTTCATGTGCTGCATGCTGTGCTGCACGACATCCGTCATGCCGCCGAAAGCCGCGCTGTGCTGCGTGCGTCCGGTCTTCAGGAATTGCACGAGATCGGCTTCGCTCCACGCGCCGATGCCGGTGCGCGGATTGCCGCGCAGACTCGACGGAATCCAGCCGTCGATCGTCGCGCCGCCCGCGAGGAACGCCGGACCGTCGAGGTCGCTCAACGCGCGTTCCTGCATCGTCGCCGCGCGCGGTGTATGACAGGCGCCGCAATGGCCGAGACCTTGCACGAGATAGGCGCCGCGAGCGACGACCGGATCGGCGTAGTGCGTCGCGTCGAATGAAACCGGCTCGGGCGCGAACAGATGGCGCCAGATGCCGAGCGGCCAGCGCATCGACAGCGGCCAGACGATATCGACCGGACGGTTCTTCTGGTTGACCGCCGCGACGCCTTGGGTGAAGTATGCGTACAGCGCGTGCATGTCGTCTTCGCTCAGGCGTGCATACGAAGGGTACGGCATGGCCGGATACAACGTATCGCCGTTCGGCTTCACCCCCGCGCGCACCGCGCGGTCGAACTGCGCGAACGTCCACGCACCGATGCCGCTGTTGCGGTCCGGCGTGATATTGGTCGAGTAGATCGCGCCGATCGGCGTGTCGAACTTCAGGCCGCCGGCAAATGGCTTGCCCGCGCTCGCCGAGTGACACGCAATACAATCGCCGGCGCGCGCGAGGTACTCGCCACGCGCAATCAACGTCGCGTTGCCCGGGTTCTGAGGCGCTGCCGCGTGCGCGGCGAATGTCATGGCGCTCAACGCGGCGGCTGCGAACCACGACGCCGCGCTCACGCGCCGGATTGCCTGCGTGAGGCGTTTGAAATTGTTTTTCTTCTTCATACGCTCACCAGCGGCCCGGGGTTCTTCAGATACTGCGTGCGGATGGCGCGCGCCGACCAGTAAGCGAGCGCCGCGGCAAGGCCGGTCGGGTTATAGCCGATACCTTGCGGGAAAGCAGACGCGCCCATCACGAACACGTTATGCACGTCCCAGCTTTGCAGGTAGCGGTTCAGTACGCTCGTCTTCGGATCGGTGCCCATCACCGCGCCGCCCACCAGGTGAGTGGTCTGATAGCGGCGCGAGTCGAAGTGCGCGCCGAATTCGCGCGTGTAGACGTTGATCGATTTCGGACCCATTTGCTGCGCGATCTTCTGCATCTGGCCGGTCACGTAGCGGGCCATCTTGATGTCGTTGTCCTTCCAGTCGAAGGTCATGCGCAGCAGCGGCTGGCCGTACGAATCGCGGTAGGTCGGATCGAGATCGAGGAACACGTCGCGGTACGACATGTTGGTGCCGTGCGCGTCCATTGAAATGGTGTGCGCGTAGTGGTCCTTCACCGACTTCTTCCAGTCGACGCCCCAGTTGGGCGTGCCCGCCGGCGTCGCGATGCCGCTGATCGGCTTGGTGCCCGCCTGGTTCACCCACAGCGGCGAACCGCCTACAAAACCGAGCGGGCCGTGATCGAAGTTGTCGGCGTTGAAGTCGTCGACCGCAATGCCGTTGCCACCCGCGCCGATGAACGGATTGGTGAAAGTGTCCTTGTCGAAGAACGCGGTGATGGTCGAGAGGTTCTGATAGGCGAAGTTGCGGCCGACCACGCCTTCGCCCGAGATCGGGTCATACGGCTTGCCGATGCCGGACAGCAGAAGCAGATGCACGTTGTGATACTGGAACGCCGCGACGATCACCAGATCGGCCGGCTGAAACACTTCGTTGCCCGCCGGATCGACATACGTCACGCCTTTGGCGCGCTTTTTCGTGTCGTCGAGGTCGACCCGCAGCACGTGGCAGCGCGAGCGCAACTCGAAGTTCGGCGATTGCTTTAGCGCGGGCAGGATATTCAGGTTCGGCGACGCCTTCGAATACATGTAGCAGGCGTAGCCGCTGCAGAATCCGCAGAAATTGCAGGGACCCATCTGCACGCCGTACGGGTTCGTGTGGGGCCCCGACGTATTCGCCGAAGGCAAACGATACGGATTCAACCCGAGTTCGCGCGCGGCCTTGCCGAAGCGTTCGGCGGAATAGGTGTTCAGTTGCGCGGCGAGCGGAAAGTTGTCGCTGCGTGGCGCTTCGTAAATGTTGCCGTCGCCGACCACTTTGCCGTTGACCTTGTACGCCTGGCCTGAGGTGCCGAACACTTTTTCGGCGAAGTCGAAATGCGGTTCGAGTTCTTCATAGCTGACGCCGTAATCCTGAATCGTCATGCCTTCGGGAATGAAGCGCTTGCCATAGCGTTCTTCGTAGTGACTCTTCAGACGCAGTTCTTCCGGCGTGATGCGGAAATGCACGCCCGACCAGTGCAGCCCCGCGCCGCCCACGCCTTCTCCCGGCAGAAACGCCGCGAGTTGCCGGTACGGCATCGCCGTATCGCCGACGTTATGACGGATCGACACGGTGGTCTTCGAGAGGTCGAGGAACAGCTTCTTGCGGACGTTGTAAGTCAGTTCGTCGATCGTGTTCGGATACGCGCCGTCCGGGTAGGTGTCGCGATACTCGCCGCGTTCGAGCGCGAGCACGTTCAGTCCCGCTTCGGTGAGTTCCTTCGCGAGAATCGCGCCGGTCCAGCCGAAGCCGACGATCACCGCGTCGACATGAGGTTTGGTTTGAGTAGACATCAGCTGCGCTTTCCTTCGATCGACACCGGGCCATACGGATAGGCCGCGCCGTTCTGATTGACGAAGTCCATGAAATCGGCGCGCGCGCCGGGGAAGCCGATCATCTTCCAGCCGGCCATGTCGCGATTGCCGCCGTGGATCGGATCGCAGAAGTAGCCTTCGCGTGTGTTCTGCAGGAGTTGGCCGAAGAAAGTGGCGGCCGGCACGTCGGCGAGATCGATCTTGCCTTTCTCGAGCGCGGCGAGCACGGTGTCGCGCGTGGCGGCGTCGAGGGCGTCGAATGAATGCGCGTAGGTCTTCGCGCAATACGCATTGACCGCCGCAATACCGAGCCGGTAGAGATCGCGCGGCACCAGCTTCAACTGGTAGCCGAGTTCCGGCACGCCTTGCGCGAACGGACCCTGCATGTACCAGAGCGCGCCATGCGCGTACGGCGTATCCATCTGCCGGTCGATGAATTCGGGCACGCCGGCTTCGACGGCGCCGGGGCCTTGGCTATCCGCCGGAATCAGACGGTCGACCGCAGCGTGAATGAACGCCCATTCCTTCGCATCGAAGAAATGCGGCTTGTAGTCGGGGCCGGATGTGGGGTTTGCGGACGCGTTGGCGCTCGAACCGGTCGCGGCGTTGGTCGCGGACGGCTTGACGTCGCAGCCGGCGAGCGTGCCGGCCGGAACGAGGGCAATAGCCGTGCGCAAAAAGCCGCGGCGCGAGCTGAGAGGGGATGAAGGCATGTTGTTGTAGTCACCAGATCGGAGCGCGCCATTGCGCCCCCGGGCAGTCATCGGAATGCCGGCGGTATCTTAAATGGAACCGGTTCCAAAGTCTTTTAACTTTTTTACAATAAGTTGTTTCATGAAGTGATGAAATGCTGGGTTTTTATAAAACTTCCTTTGGAATCAAAGGTGTTTTTGGCGTAAGGCAGGGTGGTGGCGAGTGCGGAGCGTGGGTTTCGCGACTCGGTTGCGGCGCGTGCGCAACAGGCGGCGAATGGACGACCGGGAGCGTCTGCTTCGAGGAAGAAGCCGCAGGCGCGGCTCGTGGACGCTGGCGGTGCGCGCATTCGTCTGCGTTACACTTGCCCATCTTGTTTGCCGCGTCCCTTCATCCTGATGCCGGGTTCGCTATTGCGTTCTTCGACCGCGCGGGACATGAAGGAACAACAATGGAAAACCTTCTCAAGAAGCTCGATCTGACTTCGTTGCGCCTGTTCGTCGCTGTCTGCCAGGAGCGCAATATCGCGCGCGCGGCGGAGCGGGAGTTCATTGCGTCGTCGGCCGTGAGCCGGCGCATCGCCGAGATCGAAGCGGTGATCGGCTTGCCCGTGATCCAGCGTCAGTCGCGCGGCATTGCCGTGACGCCGGTCGGCGAGACCGTGTTGCGCTACGCGCTGGCGATCATCGGCAATATCGAACAGATGAGCGCGGAACTGTCGCGCTTCTCGTCGGGCGCAAAGGGGCGCGTGCGGTTGGTGGCGAATCTGTCCTCGATCGTGCAGTTCCTGCCGGAAGACGTGGCCGCGTTCGAACGCGCGTTTCCCGAAGTGTCGATCGAACTGGAAGAGGAGAACAGCACCGACGTGCTGCGCATAGTCGGGGAGCATGGCGCGGACTTCGGCATCTGCAATCCGGTGGCCGGCAGCGAAGCGTTCGAGCAGGTGCCGTACCGGCAGGACCGGCTGGCGGTGCTGGTGCCGGGCGGCCATCGGCTTGCCGGCGCGCTGCGCGTGAGGTTCGACGAACTGCTCGACGACAGTTTCGTCGGCCTGCGCAGCGAGAGCGCGCTGACGCAACTGCTCACGCAGCAGGCGGCCAGTGCGGGGAGGCAACTCGACGTGAAGATCCGCGTGAGCAGCCTCGACGCGCTGTGCCGGATGGTGCACGCTGGGCTCGGCATCGCGATCGTGCCCGAGCAGGTTGGGCTGCTCTATGTGAATGCGCTCGACGTGCGCCTACTCTCGCTGAGCGATGAGTGGGCAGTGCGACGCCTCATCATGATCTTCAAGGCGCGCGACCAGTTGAGCGCGAGCGCGGCGGCGCTGGTCGGGTTTCTCGGCAAGGGCGTTTGATCGCTGCGGCGGCCGCGAATTGGCGGAGGCATGTCTTTGCCGATATGTCCTCTGCGAACGATGCGTCGAAGCCTGGCTCATGTCGGAAGTAATCGCGCCAGCCAACGCCGATCATCGCCAAACGAGAGGTCTGCGTTGCCGCACCGGCACTTCGGCATTGCCCGCGCGCGCCGTATAGTGAGCGCAAGGAGAATGCTCATGCGCGATACGATTCGTCTGGACGGCCGCGTGCTGTACCTGTCTCAAGACCCCGCGGTGATCGAAGCCCAACTCGCCGGCGAAAATTTCACGCGCGCCGCGGCGGGCCTGTTGCGCGACAACGTTTCCACCGACGAGATCACGCCGGTCACCGTCATGCTCACGTATGACGAACGCCTCGGCCAGTATCCGTACGTCGGTTTCAAAGCCGGCGAGCGCATGCCGATCGGCCGCAATGCGGTAAAGAACGGCGGCTTTCAGGTGACGGTGGCGGGCAAGCGCTACGGCAAGGGTTCGTCGCGTGAATCGAGTCCGTTGGCTGAACTCTCGGCCGGTATCCGGCTGATCGTCGCGGAGAGTTTCGAGCGCATCTATCAGCAGAATTGCGACAACATCGGCATTCTCACCACGACCGATTTCTCCGTGCTCGATCGCTTGAGCGCGGGAGAAGCGGTGCCCATCGACGAGTTTCTCAAAGGCCGCGACGCGCTCACGCAGCAGATCATTCGCAGCGGCGGCCTGCTCGCGTACAGCAAGTTCGCCGACTGGCCCGCGCCGCGCGCAGCCGATGACGCGGAGATTGCGCAGCCAACGGAGCCGAAGACGCTGGTCGAGAAGATCATCGAACGGCATCTGCATCCGGGCAGCTTAGGGGCGCAGCGCGGTGACGGCGTCTTCATTGCGGCGGACTGGCGCTTCAGTCACGATTACTTCACCGGCATGTGCGCGCACCTCATGCACCGCGCGTTCGGCAAGCCGGCGCCGCTGCATGCGCCGGATCACATCATCGCGTTCCAGGATCATCTGGTGCTCGCTTCGCAGAGCATTCCGCACGTGCGTGACGGTTTGCTGCCGGGCGTCGCCAATCTGATGGAAGGCCATACGTCGTTCTCGCGTGATTATCCGGTTCGCTCGCACGGCGCGCTCGATGGCATGCCGGGCTCCGAAGGTATCTGTCATGCGCTGATGGCCGAGCAATACGCATTGCCGGGGCAAGTGGCGTGCGGCACCGATTCGCATACGCCGCATTCGGGCGCGCTCGGCTGCCTCGCATTCGGTGCGGGCGCAACGGAAATCGCCAATAGCTGGGTGACGGGTTACGTGCGCTGCAAAGTGCCGGAGACGTTGCGCATCGAAATCAGCGGGCAATTGCGCGACGGCGTGACCGCGAAAGACGTGGTGCTGCATCTTTTGCAAATGGACGCGATCCGCTCGGGTGGCGCGATCGGTCTGGTGTTCGAATACGGCGGCGCGGCCGTGCGCGCCATGTCGATCGACGAGCGCGCGACCTTGACCAACATGGTCGCGGAACTGGGCGGCTTCACCGGTATCGTCGAACCGGACGAACGCACGGTGGCGTTTCTGAAAGAGCGGCGCGGCGTGGATTTCAGCCTTGAAAGCTGGATGAAAAGCGATGCGGGCGCGATCTATCGCGACACGATTCAGATCGATGCAAGCGCGATCGAGCCCATGCTCGCGCGTCCCGGCGATCCCGGCAACGGGGTGCCGGCGCCGCAACTGGAACAGGACGTCGCTATCGATATCGCTTACGGTGGCTCATGCACCGCAGGCAAGCGCGAGGATTTCGACTTCTATCACGAGGTGTTGCGCTGGGGCGTCGAGCAGGGCCTCCGTGTACCTGAGGGCACGCGTCTATTTCTGCAGTTCGGCACCATGGCGGTGCGCGCGTATTGCGAGGAACAGGGCTATTTGCAGGTCTTCGAGCGCGCGGGTGTGACGCTCGTCATGCCGGGCTGCGGGTCGTGCGCGAATTGCGGGCCGGGCCAATCGGCCGAGGCGAACGAGGTGACGATCAGCGCGATCAACCGCAATTTCCCGGGCCGTTCGGGGCCGGGCAATGTGTGGCTCGCGAGTCCGTATACGGTGGCGGCGAGCGCGTTGGCCGGAAAAATCACCACCTTCGAGCAATTGAAGCGCGTGCACGGCTAGAATGCTGGCCGGACCTCGGGTCCGGCATCTTCATCGCGCGTATGACGCACGAAAGTACGAGAGGCCGGCACGAGACCGGCCCCGTGAGCTATAGACTTTTGCGGTCGACAGAGGAGACAAACAACATGGCATCCCCAGATCATGCCGGTTCCGTCGCGAAGAGCGGCGGCGCGGCGTATTCCGATATCGCGGCGACCCGTGCGGCTGCAGCCGCGGCCACGCCGCTCGACGCCGGCAGCATTTCCGCGCGCCTCGACCGGCTGCCCGCCACACGTTCTGTCTGGAAGCTCGTGGTGCTGTTAAGCCTCGGCTTCTTCTTCGAACTCTACGATCTGTTGTACTCGGGTTATGTCGCGCCGGGTCTCGTCAAAAGCGGCCTGCTGAGCGCGACCACGCATGGCCTGTTCGGCACGACCGGCGTTGCGAGTTTCATTGCCGCGCTGTTCAGCGGCCTTTTTATCGGCACGATCGCGTGCGGCTTTCTGGCGGATCGCTTCGGACGCCGCACGGTGTTCACCTATTCGCTGCTCTGGTACACGGCGGCCAATGTCGTGATGGCGTTTCAGGAAACGGCTACCGGGCTGAACTTCTGGCGCTTCGTGGCGGGCGTCGGCATCGGCGTCGAACTGGTGACGATCGGCACGTACATTTCCGAACTGGTGCCCAAGCAGATTCGCGGCCGCGCATTCGCGTGCGAGCAGGCAGTCGGTTTTACGGCGGTGCCGGTGGTGGCGTTTCTCTCGTATCTGCTGGTGCCGCGCACACTGCTCGGCCTCGACGGCTGGCGCTGGGTCGTGCTGATTGGCGCACATGGCGCATTGTTCGTGTGGTGGATTCGCCGCGCGTTGCCGGAAAGCCCGCGTTGGCTCGCACAACAAGGACGTCTTGCCGAAGCCGATCGCGTGATGAGCGAGCTCGAAGCGAAAGTGCGCCACGAATACGGTCGTGAGTTGCCGCCGCCCGCAGCGTCGGTGCCGGTGGCGCCGCGCGGCAGCTTCCGCGATATGTGGGTGCCGCCGTATCGCAGCCGCACGCTGATGATGACGATCTTCAACATCTTTCAGACGGTGGGCTTTTACGGCTTTGCGAATTGGGTGCCGACGCTGCTGATCAAGCAGGGCATTACGATCACCACGAGCCTGATGTATTCGAGTGTGATCGCGCTGGCCGCGCCGCTTGGGCCGGTGATTGGGCTCTTCATTGGCGACCGCTTCGAGCGCAAGACAGTGATCGTGGTGATGGCGGGTGTGAACATCGTCTGCGGGCTGTGGTTCAGTCAGGCCTCCGGCGCCGTGCTGCTGGTGACATTAGGAGTCTGTCTGACGCTTGCCGGCAACATCATTTCGTATAGCTATCACGCGTATCAGACTGAGCTTTTTCCGACCAGCATTCGGGCAAGGGCGGTGGGCTTCGTTTATTCGTGGAGCCGGTTTTCGGCTATTTTCACGGCGTTTCTGATCGCGGCGGTGTTGAAGGAGTTTGGCACCACGGGCGTGTTTGTGTTCATCGCCGGGGCGATGCTGATCGTAATGCTGGCGATTGGATTGATCGGGCCGCGCACGAAGGGGCTCGAGCTGGAGAAGATCTCGAAGTAGCGAGCCGCCCGTCTGATGCGGGCGTTTCGTTTTTTTGGTGAATTGAACGCTAACGCCGCTCCAATTCGCCATCGCGCACGCGCCATAGAGACAACGGATTGCTGTCCTGTAGCGCAGGCGGTAGCAATTCCGGCGGTAGATTTTCGTAGCAGATCGGCCGCAAGAAGCGATCGATCGCGGTTGCTCCGACAGACGTAAACCGACTGTCGGAGGTCGCCGGATACGGTCCGCCGTGTACCGTCGCATAACCAATCTCGACCGTATTCGAGAATTTGTTCACGAGGATACGGTTTGTCTTGCTTTCGAGCACGGGGATCAGGTGTCGGGCTAAGTCGAGATCGGTTGATTCCATATGCAAGGCCATGGTCAGTTGGCCGCGCAGACTGGTTGTCAGTTCGATCAACTCATTCTCGCTCTCGCAGCGGATGAGGACGGCCGCTGGGCCGAACATCTCGCCGGCAAGCTGGGGCGCGGCGAGTACTTCAGCGGCGTCAACCTCGAAAATTTCGGACTGCCCTTCTAAACGGCCTTTGGGCGCAGTTCCTTTCGCGATGCTGAGACTCGACCTACCTTCTCGACTACGTTTCGCTTCACGGTTGAAATTGTCGTAGATTCCGGGGCTGAGCATCGGTTCCGCTCGTACCGCCGACAGTGCTTCCGCCAGTGCCACACGCAAGTCCTCGAAGCCCGCGCCATCAATCGCGACGATCATGCCTGGCTTCAGACACATCTGGCCAACACCGGCTGTCATGCGTTCTACGAAGTGCGCAGCAATGTCTGGCGCGCGGGTCCGCAATGCCGCTGGCAGAACGAAGTTGGGATTCACACTTGTCATTTCAGCGAAGACGGGAATCGGCACCGCACGCGCCGCACCTCGGCGAACGAGTGCCATGCCGCCGCCTTCCGAGCCGGTGAAGCCAACGGCCCGAATGGCCGGATGATCCACAAGTGCTTCGCCTACCGCATTGCCGTGTCCGATCAGCAGTGAGAACACGCCTTCGTGCAGCTTGCATTCCTCGACGGCAGCCTGTATCGCCTTGCCGACCAGTTCCGATGTGCCGAGGTGCGAGCCGTGTGCTTTCACAACGACGGGGCAGCCCGCCGCGAGCGCAGAGGCCGTGTCGCCTCCCGCCACCGAATAGAGGATCGGAAAATTGCTCGCACCGAATACGGCGACGGGGCCGATTGGTATCTTCTGCATGCGTAAATCGGCTTTAGGCACCGGTCGACGCGCGGGATCGGCGGAATCGATCGTCGCGTGACGCCAGCGTCCGTGGCGTACCACGTCGGCGAACATTTTCATCTGCGCAGCCGTGCGCGCCGTCTCGCCCTTGATACGCTCAACGGTTAAACCCGTTTCACTTGCTGCACGTTCGTACAGTACATCGCCGAGTGCAAGCAGATTGTCGGCCGCGCGTATCAGGAACGCGCCGCGAGTTTCGGGTGAAGTGTGCCGATATGACTCGAAGGCCTGCAACGCGAGCGTGCAGGCGTCATCTACATCCTTCAGTGTCGCGACGCCGAAGGAGGGTTCAATCTCGGTGCCGAGGCGTGGGTCGAAAGCCTTGATAGTGTCCGCCGTTCCAAAGCGCGATGCGCGGCCGATCGACATTTCACCTGCAACTTTCATCATGAGGTTCTCCAGGTTCTTCAAGCAAACGTGTTATCCGGATATGGCGAATGCATGCGTAGACTGCGATCTGTCGCCTGTGGCAGACGCGCTGTCCGAGAATGGCCAGATCGATGCCCCCGCTGCAATGGCTGCCGGTTCAAAGCGTGTCTTCAAAGGGCCGCAAAAGGAAAAATGCGGCCGTTCCCGGAGGATAGTTAATCGAAGCTCTCCCTCGGCGCATGTCGGTATCGTCACCATGCTAGGTCCGCGTGTTTGGCTCGTCCTTAAGCCTGATTAAAACGTCCTTAATTCGAGTTATGGGTATCAGTGTCGCAAGCGGCCAGCGATACTTGTAGATATGTTTTCGTGGCGATTCGCGATGAAACATCACAGGTTCCATTCATACGGATTCGATAGTTGTCTTGAACTTCAGAATGCGTGACCCCTATCAGGTCGAAACTCATGTGCCGCTTACCCAACCAGTTCGGTTAACGAGTTTTAACAACGTTTCACTGACCCGCTGGAAGCGGAGCTGATTAAGATGAAATCGTTGCATGGGGAGCGAACTCGCCCACGCTGACATGGCCTTTTCGGCCGATCTCAATTCACTCCAATCAACAGGAAAACATCATGCGAATTTCCGCACTCGTCGTGGCTTGCGCTGCCGTCGTCGCGCTCGTCTCAACCGCTGCCATTGCCCAATCGAATAATGACGCCGTGGCATCCCACGCCGGTGCAGGAATGACAAAGGCGTCGATCCGTTTGCAGAACCGACAATTGTCGAAGGCTGTTCGTCACGCGCTGTATTCGACCAAAGGGTTGAACGCCAGCAACATTGCGGTGCTCGTCAAAAACGGAACCGTTTCTCTGGTGGGTACGGTGCCCGATGCAGCACAGATTCAGGTGGCGCAATGTTGCCAAACGTGTTCCGCATGTGGCGGCCGTCGACAACCGTGTGATCGTTGAGGAAGAAGGCGGTGGCCAGTAAATGGTGGGCCGCGGGAAACCAGAAGAAAATCGAACCCGTCCTGCATTGGGAAGCAGGATCGCGCGTTTGCGGGCCCCGGCTGCGCTAAACAGCCAGGGCCCGCGCATCGACAAGGAGCGCTGCGTTTAACGATGCAAGCGCAACACTCGAATGCGCGTTAGCTCTGCAGGAACTCCAGCAGATCGGCGTTCACTTTATCCGCCTCGGTCGTGCACATGCCATGGGGCGCACCTGGATAGACCTTCAGTGTGGCATTTTTCACGATCTTCGCTGACAGGCGACCCGCCTGGTCGATCGGGACGATCTGATCGTCGTCGCCGTGAAGGACCAGCGTCGGCACGTCGATCTTCTTCAGATCTGCCGTGTAGTCGACCTCCGAGAACTGCTTGATACATTCGTACTGGCCTTGGACCGAGCCGAGCATACCTTCGCGCCAGAACTCGTCGATCGTGCCCTGCGAGATTTTCGCGTTGGGCCGATTGAAACCGAAGAACGGCACAGCGAGATCTTTGTAGAACTGCGAGCGGTTGCTCGCGACACTCGCACGAATGCCGTCGAATACCGACATTGGCAGGCCGTTCGGATTGCTTTCGGTCTTGACCATGATCGGCGGCACTGCGCCGATCAGCACGACCTTGGCCACACGCGAGGTGCCATGGCGGCCGATGTAATGTGCAATCTCGCCGCCGCCAGTCGAATGGCCAACGAGCATGGCGCCCTTCAGGTCGAGCGCGTTGATCACCGCAGCCAGATCGTCTGCGTAGGTGTCCATGTCGTTGCCGTGGGACGGCTGATCGGAGCGGCCATGGCCGCGGCGGTCGTGGGCGATGACCCGGTAGCCTTTCTGCACCAGGAACAGCATTTGTGGATCCCACGCGTCGGCATCGAGCGGCCAGCCGTGCGAGAAGACGACCGGCTTGCCGCTGCCCCAATCCTTGAAGAAGATGCGTGTACCGTCTTTAGTCGTTACCGTATTCATCGTATGGCGCTCTCCATGTTGTGGGTGGGGTGAATTGCCCGCATGTGCATTTCCGCTGGCGGATCCAGCGGCCATCGCGACGGTCGGTGCGGCCATGGCGGCGATCGCCGCGCCGGCTGCGCCCGCGCCCGCTACAAGCACCTGCCTTCGATTCGCCGATGCAATTCCCGATTGATTAGCCATTTTTCTCCAGTCTTGTGTTGTTGGTGGATGTGTCGTAGTGGTAACGCATGACGAGACATCTCAGGCTCCGATAGTACGGATTCGGTAGTTTGTTTGAACTTCATAATCCTTAATTCTTATTAACTCGAAATGCATGTGGCGGTCACGCGGCCACTTCGGCTAACGAGTTTCAATGACGTTCTGCTGATCGCGATCAGGTTGACGGATAGCCAAGTCCGAACGACTGCGCCAACCGGGGGCCTTTCAGAAGCAACGGGGCGACGGCACCGCGCCGCATGGCGGCCCAACGGTCGAGTACCTGCACGACGTCCTTGCCAGATGTGGTTGCCAGCGCTTCGGCGAGGCTCACGGCGTCGTCGGCGGACTTGGAGGTGCCCGAGCCAGTGTGAGGTCGTAGCGTGCAGGCTGCGTCGCCCACTAGAGCGATACGCCCTTTGGCGAACGAGGGGCTCAGGGCGTCGGAGATGGCTTGCAGGAATGGCGCGTGCGTCGCGGCCACCAGTTGCGATAACGCGCGAGGCAGCCCATCGAGCGCCGCCCGATGCAGATAGGCAAGCGACTGTTCCGACAGCTCCCCAGGCGGGACTGATGCGTGGTGCCGATGACCGTCGCGTCCGGTCAGGAACGCGCCGATTGATGACTCGTCGGGTTCGTTTCTGTACCAGAGCCAATTGAACCGGCGCATGCCTGTGTCGAGCGAGCCATTCAGCGCGGGAATGAGGAATGTCATGAATAGTTCGGCATCTGAACGGTAGAGCGTCATGTTCTCGATCAGATCCACCACCTCCACGCGGTTGAAAGCGTTTTCACTCACCACCCCGCGCCACGCGATGTAACCTGCGTACGACGAGGCGTTACCGGGAAACAGCGCGGAACGAAGCCGCGAGCCGGTGCCGTCCGCGGCGATCAAAATGTCTGCGCGAACCGGCGCCGCGCCGTCGTCGAAACGGATTTCGACGCCGTCCGCGTCTTCGGCAACACTCGCTACATTGCGCCCGTAGTGAAGCGAAGCGGGCGGCAACATGCTGCACAGCGACCGGTAGACGGCGTCCCACGATGAAAACGGGAGCAGCTCGGGATCGTCGCGCGTCACATTGCCGTCGATATCGATCCAGCGCCGTCGGTGCGTCGGCACCGCAAGCATCGCGCGGGTTCGATGGCCGTGCTGTTCGAGAAACCGCAGCATCTGCCGCAGCACCACGACTCCACCACCACGACCCCGCAGCGGTCCTGCAGAGCGCTCGTAGACGTGCACGTCGTGGCCCGTGCATGTCAGCGTCAATGCGCATGCGAGCCCTGCGATTGAACCACCCGCGATTGCAATTTTCATGCTGTTGGCGATGCCATGTCGATCCTCCATACGTCTATTTGCCGGCGCAGACTGTCGCCGCCCAAAGGCATGTCACGCAGATCGGCCAGCGTGACTACGCTTCCCGCTATCAACTGTTCAGGCGTTCGAGTGATTCACCCACCTGTCACAGGCGGCATGCACCTGGCGGCGGGAAGAGGTGACATGGTCGTTCCTTTTGCGAGCGATTGAACATGGTGCGAATGGGTGACAGTACCGAGCAGCGTATCGCCGACGGCAAAGAAAATCCTGATGCCGCGCTGAATTTTTGTGAAACCGGAGAGATTCTGTCCGGTTTCCTGACTGAACTCATTGCACCAGGCCTCAACCGCGGACGCAGAACAGGCATGGTGCGGACCGGATGTTCTGGCGATCGGATCAACTGCAAGCGGGTGCGCGGCGCCTTGACGGTCGAGCAGAAGCTTGTCGAATTCGTGGCGACTGTATTCTGTGTCCCGATCGGTCGCTGATATCTTCCCGTGCGTTCTATTAAGAACTATTAAGGGCTCTGCCAAGGACTGGGTGAAAAGCTCTGGATAGACTGGGCTTCAGTCTTCCTCGCACTTCTCGCGAGTGCGGCCTGTCTTCTCATGTTCACTCAACTTCTAGGACGTACAACGCCATGGCAAATCCGAAACTGGAAGTCCTCACGCCTGCAAACTCGCAGATCATCTTCATCGACCAACAGCCGCAAATGGCCTTTGGGGTCCAGTCTATCGACCGTCAGGTACTTAAGAACAACGTAGTAGGACTTGCGAAGGCAGCGCGGGTGTTTAACATTCCCACCACTATTACGACGGTGGAATCCGAAAGTTTTTCTGGCTATACGTACCCGGAGTTGCTGGACGTATTTCCGGAGCACAAGGTGCTCGAACGCTCGTCCATGAATTCGTGGGACGACCAGAAGGTTCGTGACTCGCTTGCTGCGAATGGCCGAAAAAAGGTAGTGGTGGCAGGTTTGTGGACCGAGGTTTGCAACAACACGTTTGCGCTGTGCGCCATGGCCGAAGGTGACTACGAAATCTATATGGTCGCCGACGCGTCGGGCGGCACCTCGAAGGACGCGCATGACTATGCAATGCAGCGAATGATCCAGGCCGGCGTGGTTCCGATGACCTGGCAACAGGTACTGCTCGAGTGGCAACGCGATTGGGCACACAAGGAGACTTACAACGAAGTCATGGCGATTGCCAAAGAGCATTCGGGCGCGTACGGGATGGGCGTGGACTATGCCTACACCATGGTGCACAAGGCTGCCCAGCGCGCGGCGGGGACGCACGAGGTTCTGGCGCCGGTGCCGGCAAAGAAATAATAAGTCGCGGCGAGCGCCCGCTTTACACGAATAGCCCCGTGCGTGAAAAACGGCGCGCCCCCTATCAGGATCGCCATGACTTTCAATACGTCCGCGCCGGAGCCGGCCTTCCGCTTTCCGGGGAATCGTTCATGAATAAACACGAAGACACGATTCTTGCGCTGATAGCGGGCTACGTTGACACCGTCGGGTTCGTTGCGTTGTTCGGACTCTTCACCGCGCATGTCACGGGCAACTTCGTACTGATCGGCGCGGAGTTCGCAGGCGGGGGGCAAGGTGTGCTGCTGAAGCTGCTGGCGTTTCCGTCTTTTATAGTCGGCATTGCGCTGAGCAGCGTTATTTTCAAGTTTCTGGAGCGCAATCATCCGGCGGATGCTGCGAGCGCTTTGTACCTGTTTCAGGCAATGCTGCTCGTTTCATTCCTTGTGACAGGCTTGATCGCGACGCCAATCAAGGCATCGAATGCATCAATGGTGCTGGCGTGCGGCGTACTGGGAACCATGGCGATGGGCGTGCAGAACGCGCGTGGCAGGTTGCTGATGGTCACGGGGCTGCCGAACACGGTGATGACCGGAAACGTGACGCAGATCGTGCTCGACGTGATCGAGCTGATACACCGGGGGGCGCCGCGGGCGGGCATGGGCAGCCGGTTCGAGGGCGCCTCCAATCGACGTTGGCGGCGATGTGCGGCTTTGCTGTCGGCGCGGTTGGCGGCGCATTGACCTACGTCGAATTTTCTTTTCTCGCGATTACATTCCCAGTGGCCATTTTGTTATTTCTTGCCTGGAAGAGAAGGGCGATGCCGAAGGCAAGCGGTTAGCTTGTCGCGAACCGGCCATCTGGTCACCGATATCGATCAGGCGGTGAAGGGCGGCATGAGCCGCGCGATCTTCAATAAAAATTCGCAACTGCGTCGAACGCGTGGACGCGATGCTTTTTTTGCGTATATGACTGGCTGCCGGTCAATTACGAAGCCGCGCCCGGTCGATGACCCGGGCGCCTACCTTGTCTTTCATCACTTTCGGAAAACGAAAAATGGCAACTGAAGCGACGGCAGTCACTCACCACACGCTGCGTGCGAACGGCATCCGGCAGCATTTCCTCGATGCCGGTAGCGGCCCGGTTGTCGTGCTCCTGCACGGTTTCCCCGAGACGAGCTTTGCGTGGCGTCATCAGATTCCCGTGCTGGCCCAGCACTATCGGGTCATCGCGCCGGACCTGCGGGGCTATGGCGAAACCGACAAACCCGGTTCCGGCTACGACAAGCGGAACATGGCCATGGACATCATTAGTCTGCTCGACGAACTGGGGATCGGCAAGGTCGCGCTCGTCGGGCACGATCGCGGCGCGCGCGTGGCCACTCGGCTGACGAAGGATCATCCTGAACGGGTCGATCGGCTCGTCGTGATGGATAACGTGCCGACGCGGGTGGTCGCACAAAACATGAATCCACAAACAGCGCGTGCGTACTGGTTCTTTCTGTTCCATCTGGTCGCGGACCTACCGGAAACGCTGATCGCGGGGAAGGAAGACGCGTGGCTGCATCACTTTTTCGCCGACTGGTGCTACAACCCGCACACGATCGAAGGCGCGGACTTCGATACGTACGTGAAAGCGTACAAGCGGCCGGGCGCGGTGCGAGGCGCAATGTCGGACTATCGCGCGAATTCCGAGGACGTCGCTCAGGATCTGGTCGACGCGGACGTGAAAATTGCGTGCCCGACTATGGCGCTGTGGGGTGAAGACTTCTATGCGGTGGGCGGCATGTTCGACATGAAGGCTGTCTGGGAAGGCATGGCAAACAACCTCCGTGCCGAACCGATCTCGCATTGCGGGCATTTGCCCCAGGAGGAACAGCCGGAACGGGTCAACGAATTGCTGGTGGATTTCCTGCGGGGCTGGACTGGGAATTGATTGGCCGTCGGACGCTCCGCGGCTACCAGCCGCACGATAGCTGAAGTGCCCGGCCGCGGGGCGTAATCCGCGGCCGGTTGACCGGCAGAAGCATGATGCATGGCCAAACCCGACCGCATGCGCAAAACACTCGCGGCGCGAGTCAAAGATAGCCGAGCAGGAAGATTGTTGCGGTCAGGGTGAAAATCGACAAGACGCTCGAGGCGACCAGCGTCGTGCCCGATGGCGTGTCCTGTACGCCGTACGACAAGCCGAACAGAATGCCGAACGAACCACATGGAATCGCCGAGAGCAAAATGGCTTGACCGGCAATCGGCTTCGGCAGCGCGAACACCACGACCAGCAAATAGGCGATCAGCGGTTGGATCACGTTGCTGAGCGCCACGCCAACCCATACTTCCTTATCCAGCCGGAAAGGTTGTGACGCCAGTATCAACCCGGTCGAAAACAACGCCAGGCCCGCTGTCGTGCTGCCGATGATATTGAGTGACTGCACCATGAGCCCCGGCAACTGCCAACCCGCAAGCGAAACCAGCACACCGAGAAGCGGTGCGATCACGATCGGCTTGACGAATGTCGTGATCAACGCCTTTGCCAGCAGATTCGAGTGCGCGCCGTCGTTCTCGCGAGTCTTTGCACGTTCGAGCAGGATCAACCCGGCTGGCGACATCACAACCGAGGCGGTCGTGATCGCAAGCGCGACGGTCAAGTCGCTTGCTTCACCGTAGACGCTATGCAAAAGCGGAAGGCCGACCGCGGCAAAGTTCGGCATACCAATAGTGACCGCGCGGACGGCCGCATTCGACGGCGCCACCTTGAAAAGAAAACGCGACAACGCAAGCGACGCGACGTACGGCACCAGCATTACCGCTATCAGCAGGAGGATCAGCACGAGGTGGCTGTCGAGGCTGGTGCGCTGCATCTTGGCTGTGTACAGGAACAGCGCGAACGGCAGCGCGTAGTCGACCAGCATGGTATTGATCGAAGATAACGGCATGCTGCCCCGAGCGAGCTTGCCCGCCAGATAGCCTGTCGCCATAGAAAAGAAGAACGGCACTAGCGCGTAAGCTGTCTCGTGAATCATCTGTCGTTGCCCGTGTGATGGCGTCCACGTCGGGCGCCGTTGAATGTCGTAATCGACGGAGGCCACCTCTATTGCGGCAACGAAGTCTATTGATCGGCGCGCATTAAGTCTTTAGGAAAACATGAAGCATTATTAACGGTGCCGGATGTACGAGATCGATTCAAGCGAACGCGTGATACAGATTTTTTTGAGCTGTACGTTAAGTTTCTTTCACGCACGCCATTTGCCGGCTTTTTGGGGCTCTGTCCTTCCTCGGCGACCACACGCCCCCAGATGTATGACGGTCGCGCGACAGCCGGTTCGATCGATTGCATCGAAAACCTGCAGGACTTCGAAGGATAGGTTTGTGGCGGACAGACGAATCTATCGAGGTTCCAAGCCCAAGAGTTGGCCGGGGAAGATCAGCGTTGAGCTTCGGCGTCACGTGGCGCTTCAGACGAGGTGGCGTAATTTTTAATAACTATTCAGTCCGGCCTAATTTCATTAGCAGAATCGCTGGGTAGGATGACTTGCAACTAGCGTCCAGCGCAATATGTTCGCGCCGATTGGATAGAGGACGTGGCTTGCTCGGCCGTATGATCACAATACTGGATTTCAGAATGTCCGCTATGGCCATCCCGCAATCCATATCGGAGCGTTTGTATGAAACGGGTTGGAATTTCTCCGGGGCGCCGCGCGTTTCTGCGTAGTGTCGCGAGCGCGGGACCGGCCGCCGTGGCAATCGGCGCCGGCGTGGCCGGCGTTGCGGCGAGTTCGACAGCAGGCAACACACCGAACTGGACGCCCAGCTACTTTACGCCCGACGAATGGAGCGTGCTTGTCGCGCTGGTCGATCGCCTGATCCCTGCGGACAGCGAAGGGCCAGGTGCGATTGAGGCGGGCGTGCCGGAATTCATCGACAGCCAGATGAACACGCCCTACGGCTATGGCGCCCTTTGGTACATGCACGGGCCCTTCGTTGCAGGGCCCGCGACGCTCGGCTATCAGCTCGAATTCAGCCCCCGGGCGCTGTACCGAAGTGCGTTGGCCGGACTGGACGAACAGGTGCGCAAGCGGTTTTCGAAACGCTTCGATGAGCTCGACGCCAGTACGCGCGACAGCATGATTGGCGAATTGGAATCGGGCAAGCTGGGTATCGGCGACGTGCCCGCAGTGGACTTCTTTGCGCAACTGTTGCAGAACACGCACGAAGGCTATTTCTGCGATCCGAAGCACGGAGGCAATCGCGATATGGCGGCGTGGAAGATGATCAATTTCCCTGGGGCAAGAGCCGACTATATCGACTGGGTCGAACAGTATGGGAAGCGCTACCCGCTTGCGCCGGTATCCAGCGCCTGAGCGCCTCATCTTCCATGTCGATCAATGCCGTTGCAGGCGCGAGGTGCGCGGGAATCAACGCGGTCCCACCAGGATAATTCAATGACAGACCAAACGATGAAAGGCGTCGACGTGGTGATCGTCGGCTTTGGCTGGGCCGGCGCCATCATGGCGAAGGAGTTGACCGAAGCCGGCTTGCAGGTGCTCGCGCTGGAACGTGGGCAATACCGCGATACGTATCCGGACGGTGCGTATCCGACCACGCTGGACGAACTGACCTATCTGCAGCGTTTCAAGCTGTTTCAGAATATGGCGCGAAGTACGTTCACCTTCCGTCACAACATGAACGATACGGCGTTGCCGTATCGGCAGATAGGCGCATTCAAACCGGGTGAAGGGGTTGGCGGCGCGGGTCTCCATTGGGCAGGCCAGCACTGGCGGATTTATCCGGAGGAGCTCAGGCTGCGCTCGCACTACGTTGAGCGTTACGGTGCAAAGTTCATTCCGAAGAACATGACACTGCAGGATTTTGGTGTGTCTTATGAAGAGCTGGAACCGCATTTCGACTTCGCCGAAAAAGTATTCGGCACGTCGGGGCAGGCGTACCGAGTGAACGGCCAGGTTGTGGGAGATGGCAATCCGTTCGAAGCAGACCGCTCGGGTGCTTTTCCGCTGCCCGCGCAGAAAGTACCCTATGGTCCTCATATTTTCATGAAAGCGGCGCGCGAATTGGGTTTCCATCCATTTCGCGCGCCGTCGGCCACGGTGTCGGCAGCCTATACGAATCCGTATGGTTGCCAGATGGGACCGTGCAACTTCTGCGGGTATTGTTCGGGCTACGCGTGCTACAACTATTCGAAAGCGTCGCCCAATGTGAATATCCTACCGGCATTGCGCGGTTTGCCGAACTTCGAACTCCGGCCCAACTGCACGGTGTTGCGAATTACGCTCGACAGGACGCGCAAGGTCGCCACCGGTGTCGAGTATGTCGATGCCGCAGGTAAAGTTGTCGCACAACCCGCCAGGATTGTCATAGCGAGCACCTTCGCCTATAACAACGCACATCTTTTCATGCTGTCGGGAATCGGCCAGCAATACGACCCGGTGAGCGGTGAGGGTACTGTCGGCAAGAACGTGTCGTATCAGATGCTTTCGAATATCCAGGTTTTTTTCGAACCGGGGACGAATAGCAATCCATTTATCGGCGCCGGCGGCAACAGCGTCGCGTTCGACGATTTCAACGCAGATAACTTCGACCATGGCCCCCACGGCTTTGTCGGCGGTGCGGCGCTGTGGTGCAACCCGGCGGGAGCCAAGCCGATTTCGGGCATAGCGGTGCCGGCGGGAACCCCTAAATGGGGGAGCACGTGGAAGAAAGCAGTCAAAGATAACTACGTGAACACGGTGTCGATCGACTCGAACGGCACTAACATGGCCTATCGCGATTGTTATCTCGATCTCGATCCGACATATCAGAACAAATACGGGCAACCGCTGTTGCGTTTTACGTTCGACTGGAAAGACAACGACATTCGCATGACCCGTTTCGTGACCGACAAGCTGGTCCAGGTCGCAAAGGCAATGGGGCCGAAGGACTATACGGTCACGCAAAAGAACTTCGGCGATCACTTCGACGTGCGGCCGTATCAGACCACGCATTGGGCCGGCGGCCTGATCATGGGCGAGCATCCGAAGACGAGTGCGTTGAACCGCTATCTGCAAAGCTGGGACGTGCATAACGTCTTTGCGATCGGCTCCAACGTGTTTCCGGTGGGCCTCGGCTATAACCCCACGGGCGCGGTCGCCGCGCTGGCTTACTGGTCGGCGAAAGCGATCAGGACGCAGTACCTGAAAGACCCGCGGCCACTGGTGGATGCGTGATGAAATATATCGATAGCCTGCGCTGCGGCGCGATGGCGGCCGTCTGCATGCTGGTGCTTCCCTCGGGCGCGGACGCCGCGCCGGCTGCGGACGCGGCGCAGGTCGAGCGCGGCGCATACCTCGCGCGTGCAGGCGACTGCATTGCCTGTCACACGGCGAAGAACGGCAAGCCATTCGCAGGTGGCTATCCGCTCGGCACACCGCTCGGCAAGGTGTACTCGACGAATATCACTCCGGACAAGACAAGCGGCATCGGCGCCTGGACCTACGACGACTTCGCGACGTTGATGCGCCGGGGAAGAACGAAGAGCGGGTATGCGGTTTATCCGGCCATGCCGTATCCATCGTATGCGCATATCGACGATGCGGACATGCATGCGCTCTATGCCTACTTCATGTACGGCGTAGCGCCCGTCAGGCAGGCGAACCGCGATAACGACATTCCATGGCCATTGTCGATGCGCTGGCCGCTGACGGTTTGGGGCTGGGTCTTCGGACCCGGACCGAAACCGTACGTCGCACCGGCGGGCACACCGGTGGAAGTCGCGCGTGGCGCCTATCTGGTGCGGGGCCTCGGACATTGTGGAAGCTGTCATACACCGCGAGGCGTCGGGCTTCAGGAGTTGTCGCTAGGCGACGATGCCGATCCGGTCTACCTCGCGGGCGGGGCATCGATAGACGGCTGGATTGCACCGTCGCTGCGCAACGAACATGGAGACGGTCTTGCGGCCATGTCGACTGAGGACATCGTGGCGTTTCTGAAAAGCGGGCGCAACGCACATATCGCCTCATTCGGCGCGATGAACGACGTGGTCGTGAATTCGATGCAGCATCTGAATGAAGCCGACCTGACGGGCATTGCGGCTTATCTGAAGTCGCTGTCGCCGCACAAGGACGCGGCGCAGCCGTATCGCTACGACGCAACGGTTGCGACCGCGCTTTATCACGGACAGGTGCCCAGTGCCGGCGCGCAGATCTATCTCGACCGTTGCGCCGGTTGTCATCGCTCTGACGGCACGGGGAACGGCAAGGCATTCCCGGCGCTGGCGGGCAATCCGGTATTGCAGACCGACGATCCGACGTCGGCGATTCACATCGTTCTGTCGGGCGGCTCGATGCCGGCGACACGCACTGCGCCCTCGGCCATCACGATGGGTCCGTATGCAGCCATTCTGAGCGATCGACAGATAGCGGACGTAGTGACTTTCGTGCAAACCAGTTGGGGCAACCGGGGCGGCACAGCGACCGAGCGCCAGGTGGGCAAAGTGCGCAAGTCGTTGGTGAAGGTGGCTCCGACGGTGTCGGTGGCTGACACGCCGTAAGTCTCATGGCGCCTTCAGCGCAGATTCGATCAGTAGTTTTCAGCCGTAATTCAGGACGTTTTTCTGATCCTCCCGGTAGCCCGGCTGCGAATGGACGAGGGCAAAGCGTCGATGATCGTAACGAGTCCACTTTGCCACGCTGCTTAGAAGGTGGCGAGCGCTTCGTCGTCGGCAATCGCGCACGGCGCGGACGCCTGCACGAATCCGGGTGTGCTGCCGTCGTCGCCGGCAATGAACACGTTCACGCCCTCGGCCTGGATCGGCGACGACGACACGGGCTGCCGGCCGCCGAGCAGGCTCGTGTGGCTCAGCCGTCCAACGTGCCAGAGCTGCGCGAAGATGCGGCTGCACGGCGGCGTGCACGGCGTGGGTCACCTTGCGCAATCCGGCGACCTGCGCGGGCGTGTGAATGCCGGGCGTCCATGCGTAGCCCTTGCCGAGTGGCGAAATATAGGTGCCTTCGCTGACGATGAGGCCCGCGCCCGCGCGTTGCGCATAATAGGCGGCCATCAGGTCGTTGGCTTCGTCGCCGGGTTGGCTGGCGCGCCAGCGCGTCATGGGCTGCATCACGATGCGGTTCGGCAGCGTCATGCTGCGCAGGTATTCGACCAGCTTGCGGCTCTGCAAATACGGGCTCAACTCGATCTGATTGGTTGCGATCGCGTCCTTGCCGACCGCGGCGATCGCCTGCTTCGTCAGTTCGATATTGAAGTTCGAGATACCGATCTGCCGCGTCAGGCCTTTTGCTTGCACGTCGGCAAGCGCTGTCATGAACGTCTCGAGCGGCACCTCGTTATCCGGGGCACATCGAGCCCACGGTGAGTTCGTCGAGCGGCGAGACGCTGAGACAACTCGCGCTCGAAGGCAACGGGATCGTCTGCCTGTCGGATTTCATGACCACGCAGGACCGTGAAGCCGGGCGGCTCATGCAAGTCCTTACGCGCCACACGCAAGACGTGCGGCAGCCGATTCAAGCCGTCTATTACCGGAATACGGCGATTTCATCACGGATCGCGTCGTTCGTCGACTATCTGGTCGAGGCGCTCGGCAGTGGAACGCGGGCGCGCAGGCCGGCTGCGTGGGCGGGTCAGTAATGAGCGCCTGAGACGCGATCATCGCCGATTCGCCCGATGCTGGCACCGCCTTAAAACAACGCCCTTTGCCCTGACATCAAGGTGGTGAAATCATCACGCAGCAGCGGCAGGATCGCGTCGGCTACAGGCTGCAATTGCCGCGTCAGATAGTGTTCGTAATCGATGGCCGAGCGCAGCGTTTCCAGCGGCTCGGGGCCGGCCACCGTCATCACATAGCTGATCCAGCCGCCGTTCTGGTATTGCAGCGGACGCCCTTGCCGCCGATTGAACTCGTCCGCCACCCGCGCCGCCCGCACATGCGGCGGCACATTGCGCTCATATTCGCCGAGCGGCCGGCGCACACGCTTGCGATACACGAGCTGATCGTCGAGCTTACCTTCGAGCGTGTCGCGCACATAGTCGCGCACGTAGTCCTGATAAGGCTGCTGCGTGAAGATGCGCCGGTAGAGTTCCTGCTGAAACTGTTGCGCGAGCGGTGTCCAGTCCGTGCGGACCGTTTCAAGCCCTTTATAGACGATGTCCTCGCTGCCGTCCGGCAACACCGTGAGGCCTGCGTAGCGTTTCTTGCTGCCTTCCTCGGCACCGCGAATGGTCGGCATGAAGAAGCGCCGGTAATGCCGCTCGAATTGCAATTCGAGCGCACTGTCGAGTCCGAAGCGCTGCTGCAGATTCTGCCGCCACCATCCGTTGATATGCTCGACTAGCGCGCGGCCGATGCGGCTCGCGTCTTCCTCGCTGTGTGCGTGCTTGAGCCAGACGAAGGTCGAATCCGTGTCGCCATAAATGACTTCGTAGCCTTCGCCTTGAATCAGTTCGCGCGTGGCATGCATGATTTCGTGGCCGCGCATGGTGATCGACGAGGCGAGACGCGGATCGAAGAAGCGGCAGCCGGTCGATCCCAGTACGCCGTAAAAGGCGTTCATGATGATCTTCAATGCCTGCGAAAGCGGCTTGTTGTTCTCGCGTTTGGCGGTTTCCCGGCCTTGCCAGACCTGCCCAACGATCGACGGCAAGCAATGGCGCGTGCGTGAAAAGCGCGCGTTGAGAAAACCGGGCACGGATTGATCGTCGGCGGGATTCAGCATGCCTTCCACCAGACCGACCGGGTCGATCAGAAACGTGCGGATAATCGACGGATACAGGCTCTTATAGTCCAGCACCAGCACGGAGTCGTAAAGCCCGGGGCGCGAATCCATCACGAAGCCACCGGGGCTCGCGGCTCCGGCCACGTCGCCGAGATTGGGCGCGACATAGCCTTGCCGATGCATGCGCGGCATGTACAGATGCGTGAACGCCGCCACCGATCCGCCGCTGCGATCCGCCGGCAGTCCGGTGACGCTCGCGCGCTCCAGCAGGAACGGCAGCAAGTCCGTCTTCGCGAAGATGCGTGTGACGAGCTCGCAGTCCTTGAGGTTGTACTGAGCGAGCGCGGGTTTGTCCTCGTCGAAGCGGCGCTGGATTTCATCCATGCGCTGATACGGATTGTCGATCGACTTGCCTTCGCCCAGCACGGAACGCGCGACATGTTCGAGACTGAACGAAGGGAAACTCCACGTCGCGGAGCGCAGCGCCTCGATGCCGTCGATAATCAGCCGCCCCGCGGCGCCGGCGAAGAAGTGGTTCTGTTTGAGTCCGTGCTCGCGCCATTCCATGACTGCACCACCGCGGCCGAGCCGCAGCGGTATGCGATATTGTTCGGCGTGCTGCTGCAGCACACGCAGGTCGAACTGCACCAGATTCCATCCGATGATCGCATCGGGATCATGCCGTTCCAGCCATGCATTCAGTTTTTCCAGCAACTGTGCGCGGGTTTCGCAGTATTCGAGGTCGAAGTCGAGCGTGCTCGCGTCGCCATTGGACGGCCCCAGCATATACACCTGGCGCTGTCCGCAACCTTCCAGCGCGATCGAATACAACTCGGCGTGGGCGCTGGTTTCGATGTCGAGCGAAACCAGTTTCAGGGGCGGGCGATAACCGGTGGCCGGCTTGAGTTCGCTGTTCAGAAGCGGGCCGTGATGGTCGCTGCTCCGCGCCTCGCCGCCGAACCACACCGGCGCGGTGATGAAACGCTCCATCATGTATCGCTCCGGCGGGAATATGTCGGCTTCGTAGACGTCGACGCCGCCTTGCTTCAGGCGTTTTTCGAAACCGGTCAATTGCCGGTACTGCTGACAGTAAAGTCCCATGACCGGCCGATGCTGAAAGTCGCGGAGATCGAGCGGACGCAGATCGAGTGGCGCCTCGCGGCGCAGGATCGTTTCCGCTCGCTCGCAGTGCTCAACGGGAATAAACGCAACCGAAGGTTGAGGACGCAAACGGATGTGACGGGGCCCGCTGTCCGTTGCCAGCCAGAATTCGACTTCCGTGCCGGCGGGCGTATCCCGCCAATGTCGGGTCAAAATGAAACCCTGTTCAAGCTCAGTCAAACTTCCACCTCTAAAGCAGGCGTGATCGCCTGGCACGATTTTACCGCCATGCGCTTCGAGCCGTTGCGTCATTCCCGAGCGTTGCCGGGGAGGCTCGACCTGCCACCTGATGTTGGCCGTGTGTGGCCTTCCGCCACGCTGGATGCAGCCGCGCGGCGCAATCTGTATGATCGTGCTGCAGCGATTCCTTCTGGCACAGCCCATGTGCCAGTCAAGTCTTTAAATACGGAGTGAACGATATGACTTTGGGTAAACTTGTTGTTGTGGTCGCAGTAGCTGCAACCAGTCTGAGTGCGCACGCGCAAGTCGCCGGCACGCAACCGCTGAGCATCACCGTCGAGCAGTCGAATGCGCTGCTGAGCGGCTGGAGTGTGAAGAAGAGCATTCTCGGCAAAACGGTGTACAACGACCAGAACGAGAAGATCGGTACGGTTCGTGATCTGGTGGTGGCGCCAGATGGCTCGCTGTCCGCTGCAATCGTCTCCGCCGGCGGGTTCCTCGGCGTGGCGTCGCACGACGTTGCGGTGCCCATCGCGGCGCTCGATATCCGTCAGGGTAATTTCTATCTGGCCGGTGCCACCAAAGACGCGTTGAAGGCAACTCCCGCGTTCCAGTACAACAAGGTTCAAGCGCCGCCGAAGCCGAAAAAGCTGACGGGCCAGTAATGCAGAAAGCCGGCGTGTTCGCCGGCTGAGCCGCAAGAAGCGGCTCGCGTGTACTCGATCATGAAAAAGCGGCGCTCGCAGCGCGAAACGGTTGATGAGAGAAACCGTTTCGCGCATGCAGCGCCGCTTTCGTTTTTTCAGCGGACGAGGCCGCTAGTGGCAATTGGATTCGAGGCCTTGAATCAGGCCTTAAATCAAGCCTCCAGCGCGAGCGTCGCGAACGTGCCGAGCCAATGCTCGCCCATATAGTCGCCGGCCACGTGCGGCAGCGCGCTTTGCAGGTGGCGCTCGGCAGCATCGAACAGGACCGTACGGCGAATATCGCCTGCCGGCAATGCGCGCGCCAGCGAGCGTTGGCACCATGCGCGGCTCAGATTCAGACCGTCGAGGTGAGCGATCTTGCCGTCGGTGCGATCCGTCACGGTGACGGGCTCGAACAGTGTGGCGGGCTTTTTCACGCCGAGGTTCGGCAGAAAGCGGCCGAACCAGTCGACGAATTGCGCGGGCGGCAACACGCGGCGCATGAGTTCCGCTTCCATGAGCGAAGGCGAGAGGAATTCGTCGCCAGCGGGCTCCCATGCCTGACATGCTACGTCGTCGACAAACCAGCGTTCCGCGGTATTCACGACCAGTGCTTCCAGCGATTCACGCGACGTTTGCCGCGCGAAATCCAGTGTCAACGCCAATGCGAAGGCCATGTTGAAGTGCGTGCCCACGCGCAGCGGGTAGGTCGCTTTCGGCAAAAACTCCTCGAAGCGTTCGACAAACACCCTGGTAAGCGGCGCAAAAGTTTTCGACCAGCGCGCGGCCTCCGAGAGCTTTAGCGATTCGAGTTGCGCGCTGAGCGCGAGCAACCATGCCCAACCATAAGGCCGCTCGAAACCACGGTTGTGCGGCAGATCGAGATAGGCAATTTCACCGGCCACGTTCTCCGCGGTGAAATGCTCGTCGACCACCGCGACAATGTGCGCCGCTTCCGGCAGATCGGGAAAGCGTTCAAGCAGATGCAGAATCAACCAGTAGCCGTGCACGCACGAATGCCAGTCGTAGCTGCCGTAAAAAATCGGATGCAGCGCGCGCGGACCTTGCACGTCCTGCGGTCCGGCGAGGGAGTGCGTCAGCTTGTTCGGGTATTCGCGCGTGAGGTGGGCGAGTGCGAGATTGGCGAATTTCGATGCGAATTCGCGAGTGAGTTGGGTAGTCATTGGCGCCTCCTCAAAAGCGGAATACGAACAGATATAACAGTATGGTGTTGACGATCAACAATAGCAAAGCGGTCGGCCACTGCGCCTTGATCACGCCGTTCTGATCTTTCAGCTCCAGCAGCGCTGCTGGCACGATATTGAAGTTGGCCGCCATTGGGGTCATCAAAGTGCCGCAAAAGCCGCACAGCATGCCGATCGCACCCAGAATGGCGGGGTTGCCGTGGAATTGATGCACGATCAGTGGCAAGCCGATACCTGCCGTCATGACGGGAAACGCGGCGAATGCGTTGCCCATGATCATCGTGAAGATCGCCATGCCGAACGTGTAAGCCGCCACCACCGCGAAGGCGGAATCGAGCGGAATCCACGTTTTCACCAGATCCGACACCACGTGGCCCACGCCCGCGACGGCGAACAGTGCGCCGAGGGCCGCCAGCATCTGCGGCAGAATGGCGGCCCAGCCGACGGTATCCATGGTGTGCCGCGCGTCTTTCAAAGCATGCACCGGCGAGTCGCGCAACATGAAGAGCGCCGCGCCGAACGCAACCAGCGTGCCCAATACGAGCGAAATCAACGTGACGTTCTTCGCTTCGACGAACGGCGCGTGTTTCAGCGTCAAGGTGCCGAGCAACGTGATGAACGGAATCAGCAGCGCCGGAATGAACAGCTTGTTGCCGAAGCGTTGCGCATTCGCTTCGCGGCGCGCGGCGGCGGCTTCGGTACTGTTGTCCGTCTTGCCTTTGCCGAGCTTGCCGGAGCCGGCGATCACGGCGAGTGCGATGGCGAGGCAGCCGGTTACGAAGTGCGGCAGTTCTCCGCCGAACATGAAGGTGAGCGCGTAGATTCCCCAGAACAGAAAATTGGCAATGCGGCGCGGATTCGAACGGTCTTGCAGATTGAAGAGGGCGAACGCGGCGAACATCAAACCGGCCAGCACGTAGAGCGATTCGAGTTTGATCATCATCGCGCGATACCTCGGCCGTACGCGGTCATCTTATGCGAGAGATTACTGTCCAGCAGGATCAGGCGCACGACATGAATCACGAGTGCCGCCACGGCCGTGGGAATCGCCCAAACTGACACTTGCAGCGGTTCGACCGAGATGCCGTTCTGTTCGAGGAAGCCCTTGATCAGCAGGATGGACTGGATCGCAATGAAAATGTCTTCGCCGAAAAACACGGCGATGTTGTCCACCGCCGATGCATTCGCGCGGATCTGCTGGCGTACCGCATCGGGTAAGTCGCCGTAGCGGTTCGCGGCGGCGGCCTCGGCCATCGGCGCGATGAGCGGACGCACCATCTGCGCGTGCCCACCCAGTGACGTCAGACCGAGTGCGGCGGTGACCTGGCGGATCACGAAGTACAGCATCAGCACGCGGCCGGTGGTGGCGGCGTGCAGACGTGAAATCAGGTGTTTGGCCTGCTCTTTCAGACCGTTGCGCTCCAATAGTGCGATGACCGGCAGCGTCAGCCAGATCAGACCCATATAGCGGTTATCCGCGAATGCCTTACCGAATGCGCTGACGATCTCGACCGGTTGCAAGCCGCCGGCGACGCCCGTAGCGATCCCCGCGATCGTCACGACCAATAGCGCATTGAAGCGCAATGCGAAGCCGAGTACGACGATCGGCACGCCGATTAAAACCCACATGCTGTTCTCCTTGCTACTTCGCTGGTGTGTCGTTGTTGTGTGCTGCTGGAGGCGTTGCCTGGTGCTGGCGAGGGCGGTTGCACGTAAGCGCTGACAGGTTGCGCCGGGTTGCAATGGCTCGTGGGCGAAGAAATCTAACACGATAATTTATCGATAAATAGTCGACGAATTATGTATTGCGGGTAAACGCCTAGAAGAGGGGGTGTTCGGGCAGAGGGAGCGAGAGAGGCGGATCTGGCGTTACGCGCCGCGAACGTGGCGCGCCATGGGTGCCGAAAGCGCGAATACCGCAGAGACGGCTAAGACGGCACAGCGGCGCTTGCGCTGTGCCGTTTCAAGAAGTGACGACGACTAGAACAGCTCGAGAATCCGGTGATACATCATCCCGAGTTCGAGCGCCGGCCCGCGCAACGCCGGGCCGCCTGGAAAGCGCGCATGGCGCAACTGCGCGAACAGATCGAAGGCAGCGGTCTCACCCGCCATTGCCTGGGCCACCGCGCGCCCGGCAATGCCGGTCAACGCGACGCCGTGCCCGGAAAACCCCTGCACGTAAAAGTAATTCGGATCGATCGAGCCGAAATCGGGCGCGCGATTTCGCGTCACATCGACAAAACCGCCCCACGCATAGTCGATTTTCACATCGGCGAGTTGCGGGAACACGGCGATCATGCGTTGGCGAATCTCTTCACCGAGTTGCACGGGCGACGCTCCGGTCGAACTCGCCCGTCCGCCGAACAGCACGCGATGGTCCGCCGACAAACGGAAATAGTCGAGAAAGAAGTTGTTGTCGCAAATCGCCTCGCGTCCTTTGATCAATGCATCCGCGCGCTCCTTGCCGAGCGATTCGGTGGCGACGATATACGACGCGATCGGTGCGATGCGCGCGGCGATCGGCGCAGGCAGCACGTTGCCGAGCGTGGCGTTGCCACATGCCGCGACGAAGCGGCAGCGCACTTCGCCGCGAGCGGTGCGCACGACCGGCCGCGCACCGCGCACGACCTCGATGACCGGCGAATGCGCGAACAATTGCGCGCCCTCTCGGCGCGCCGCATCGGCGAGACCGAGACAGTACTTGAGCGGATGCAGATGGCCGGAGAACGGATCGTACACACCGGCCAGATAGCGTCGCGACGCGACCCGCGAACGGACTTCGTCGGTATCGAGCCACGAGAGTTTCGTATAACCCCAGCGTTGCGAAGCCGACTCCATCCACGAACGCAGATCGGGCACGCGTTTCGGTTTGGTTGCGACAGTCAGATAGCCGGACGTGAAATCGCAGTCGATGCCGTAGCACTCGATGCGCTCGCGCACGAGCGCCACGCCTTCCACCGACATCGCCCACGCGGCGCGCGCGCCTTCCAGACCGAGTTGGCGCTCCATGATCTCGTCTTTCGCGAAACCTACCAGTGTCTGTCCGCCGTTGCGGCCCGACGCGCCCCAGCCGGGACGGTGAGCATCGAGCACGACCACCGATAGGCCACGGGCGCGACACTCCAGTGCTACCGATAAACCGGAGAAGCCCGCGCCGATCACGCACACGTCGGCTTCGAGCGTGCCGTCGAGCGTGGGGTCGTCGGTCAGCGGGCGGGTGGCGCTCGCTTCGTAATAGGAGTTGGCGATCAGCGCGTCGGCGCGCAGGTCGAGTGTGTTGAAGCCGGGCGTGGGGGCATTCATCAAAGCAGGTCCTTCATTCGATACCAGGCCATGGCGAGTACGAGGGCAGGGGTGCGCAGTGTAGCGCCGCCAGGAAAGTCGCGGTGACGAATCTTGCCGAACAGATCGAAGCGCGACGCCTGACCGTGGATCGCTTCGGCGATCAGCTTACCCGCGAGGCCGGTAGTATTCACGCCGTGCCCCGAGAAGCCCTGCGCGAAATAGATGGTGGGCGAAAGCCGGCCGAAATGCGGCGCGCGATTCATGGTGATGTCGACGAAACCACCCCACGCATAGTCGATTTTGACATCGTCGAGTTGCGGGAAGGTTTTGAGCATATCGCGGCGCATCGCTTCGCCGAGGTTACGCGGCGCGAACGTCGAATAGCTCACCTTGCCGCCCCAAAGCAAGCGGTTATCGGGCGCGGGCCGGAAGTAGTCGAGTACGAAGCGGCTGTCGCATACGGCGGCTTTGGCGGGCATCAGCGCTTCGGCGCGATCGGGGTCGAGCGGTTCGGTGGCGATCACGTAAGTGCCGACCGGCATGATCTTGTTGGCCACCTCCGGCGCGAGCTTGCCGAGATAGGTATTGCAGGCAAGCACGACGAAGCGCGCCCGCACTTTGCCGCGCTCGGTTTGCGCGACATGTCGGCCGTTTTCTTCACGCAAGGCCGTAACGCAACTGTCTTCATAAATCTGCACGCCGGCCTCGCGTGCCGCGCGCGCCAGACCCAACGTGTAATTCAGAGGATGCAGATGGCCGCTATCCGCGTCGAACAGGCCGCCGAGGTAGCGTTGCGACTGAACGTAATTGCCCACGCCGTCGGCGTCGACATAACTGAAGCGTTCGTAGCCGAAGCGCCGCTGCGCTTCGTCACGCCATTTCTGCAACGCATCGGTATCGCGCGGTTTATTGGCGGCGGTCAGATAGCCAATGGTCAGATCGCAATCGATTCGATGCTTCGCCACCCGTTCCTTGACGATGTCGAGGGTTTCGATCCCCATGTCCCAAACGCGCTTCACGTCGTCCGCGGGCATGTACTTCGCGAACGTATCGATATCGCACGCAAAGCCGCCGATCAACTGGCCACCATTGCGGCCGCTCGCCGCCCATCCAACTTTCGATGCTTCGAGCACCGCGACCGAATGGCCGCGCTCGGCGAGATTCAACGCAGTGGAGATGCCGGTGAGGCCGGCGCCGATCACGCAAACATCGACGTTGATCGTTTCTTCGAGTGCGGGATGGCGGGTGGTGTCGTTGGCAGTGGCAGCGTAATACGAGGCGACGTGAGGCTGGTTCGAGAATCGGAGCATAGGCAGAGCATGCGCAAAGTGCCTGTGCGCGTGGCCTTTCCTGCAGCAAGGCCACGCGCCGGCAGGTCGGATTAGAACGAGTAGATGAACTGTGTCGCGAGCAGGTCGTTGGACTTGCCATACGAACCGTCGTTCTTCAGGAACACCTGTTTGTTGGCCCAGTCGTGGCGGTATTCCACCTTGACCGTGATCTGCTGGGTCGGATAGAACAGCAGGTCGAGCGAAACATCCTGGCGGGTCGCGCCCTTGCATTCGAAGCCAAGGCCGCCGTTCGCCTGCGAATTGGCGAGACAGTCCGCGCCGATACCGAAGCCGTTCGCCGTGTCCATGCCGTTGCCGTTCAACGCGATGCCACCGCCGCCGCCGCCGTTCTTGCTGTCGACCAGCAGGTCATAGCGCACGGTCGCGCCCATGCGGCCCACCACCGGCAGATTGAACTTGCGGTGTGCGAGCAGCGAGAGGCCATACCATTGTGCCTGGCCGCCGTTGTACGCGGCGTTCTGCTGCTGACCGTAGTCGATCTCGGCGTTGTACTGCACGTCGGCGAGCGTGTAGGTCAGGTCGGCTTCGGTGAAGAAGAACGTGCCGCCCGAACTCGGCGCCTGGCCGCCTACGCCGTAGTGGACCGCGCCGGTATCGTCGATCGAGCTAGGCAAGGTCTGACGCCCGATATTGAACGAGCCGCCGATATCCAGCGCGCTCGACCATGTGTAGTCGGTGCGTGCGGTGAAAGTCGGGATCTTGTTGCTGGTCGTGATCGGATCGCCCAGCGCGTTGGTGCCGATCTGCGTCGTCGCGCCATACGTGCGGTACTGCTCGTTGCCGAGGAAGAACTTCCATGCCCAGTTGCCCGCCGTGTAGTTCGCGCCGATCCCGACGTAGCTGCCCGGATCCGAGAAGTCGTACAGCAGGTTGTGCGTGAGCGTGAGCATCTGATTCGACTGCTGCACTTCATAGCCTCCGAAGCTCGGAATCAAACCGGCCACGAGTGTCGTGCTCGCCGTCAGCGGCACGTTGACCACTGCCGTGTTCAGGATGTTGTTGCCGATATCGCCGTGCGAATTCTGCAACAGCGTAATGCCGTTGCCGCGATTCGGCATCAACGTAATTTCCGCCGACGGCGCCATCGGGCCGACACCGAAGGTCTTCTTGATGTCGAGGTACAGATCGCCGAACGTGCTGTTGAAGTAGTTGTAGCTGCTTTCGTGGTTCGCGAACAGGAACGACGAACTGCTCTGCGCGCGGTTATAGATGTAGGTCGGGTCGATATAGCCCGTCACCGACAGACCGGCGATCGGCCCGGTCTGCGCAGCGTCTTCGAGCGAATCGACCTTCAACTGCTGATTGGCGATCTGTTGCTTCATCGCCGTCACGTCGTCGTTGGTGAGCGTCGCCTGAGCCTTGCCGTAATCCGGCGACGAGATATCCACCGGCGCGGCCACCACCGCCGGGGCAGGGGCCGCGGTCGCCGCCGTGGCAGCCTTCGGTTTGGTGGCGACTTCAGCGCGCAACTGTTTGACTTCCTTTTGCAGTGCATTCAGTTGGGCCTGCAGCGCCTTGATCTGGTCGCTGGTGGCATCCGCCATGGCAATGCCAGGCAGACTCCCCGCCACCAACAGACAGATGAGTTTCTTTCTCATTCAAATTCTCCTTATTGGTCGTACTGCAAAATCACTGCTTATGCACGTGCCGTATCGAGCGACTTCCGTACGGCGGCTTGTTGTGGAGCGGAGGGCAAGGGATCGGCTGCTTCGGCGAGGGCGAAAGCCATTTGCATGTCGCGGTTGCGTTTGCGCTCGCGCAACTGCATCCAGCGGTTCACGGCAATCACGCCGATTGTCACGGTGGTGATAAAGATCGTGGCGAGTGCATTCATTTCCGGATTCAGGCCGAGGCGCACACGCGAGAACACGACGAGCGGCAGCGTGGTCGAGCCGGGACCGGACAGGAACGCGGAGAGCACGAGGTCGTCGAAAGAAAGCGTGAACGACAGCAGCCAGCCCGACATCAGCGCCTGCGAGATAAGCGGCAGGGTGATCAGGAAGAACACCTTGAAAGGCGTGGCGCCGAGGTCGAGCGCGGCTTCTTCGAGCGACTTGTTGAGCTCTTTCACACGCGATTGCACGATGATCGCCACATACGACACGCACAGCATGACGTGGCCGATCCAGATCGTGAAGAGCCCGCGGCCCTTCGGCCAACCGAGCATCTGTTCGAGCGCGACGAACAGCAACAGCAGCGAGATACCCTGAATCACTTCAGGAATCACGAGCGGCGCGTTGATCATGCCGGCGAACAGCGTGAAGCCGCGAAAGCGTCCGAAGCGCGCGAGCACGAATCCGGCCCATGTGCCGATCACAACGGAGGCGCACGCGGTCAACAGACCGATCTTCAGCGAAAGCCAGGCGGCATTCAGCAGTTCGCCGTCGTGCAACAGCGCGCCGTACCATTTGAGCGAGAAGCCGGACCACACCGTGACGAGCTTCGATTCGTTGAACGAATACACCACCAGGCTGATGATCGGAATGTAGAGAAACAGAAATCCGAAAGTCAGTACGCTATTGGACAGCGTCTTATTAGGCTTGATCATTTCGCGCCCTCCAGTTCCTTGACCTGGTAGTACTGGAACACGGCCATCGGCACGAGCAGCAGTAGAACCATGGCGACGGTGACGGCGGATGCCATCGGCCAGTCCATATCGTTGAAGAATTCATCCCACATCACGCGGCCGATCATCAGCGTGTCGGCGCCGCCGAGCAGTTCCGGAATCACGTATTCGCCGACCGCCGGAATGAACACCAGCAGACTGCCGGCGATAATGCCGTTCTTCGACAGCGGCAAGGTGATGCGCGTGAAGGCCGTCCATGGCTTGCAACCGAGGTCGTAGGCCGCTTCGAGCAGCGTCAGATCCATCTTCACAAGGTGCGCATACAGCGGCATCACCATGAAGGGCAGGTACGAATAGACCATGCCGATATAAACGCCAATATCCGTGTGGTAGAGGCGCAACGGCGAATGAATCATGCCGATCGCCATTAGCGTGTGATTGAGCAGGCCGTCGTCTTTCAGAATGCCGATCCATGCGTAGACGCGAATCAGGAACGAGGTCCAGAAAGGCAGCATCACGCCCATCATCAGCAGGTTGCGCTTGGTCGGTTCAGAGCGGGCGATGTAGTACGCAATCGGATAGCCGATCAGCAGGCAGAAGAAGGTCGAGACCGCGGCCATCTTCAGCGAGCTGATATACGTGGCGACATACAGATCGTCTTGCAGCAGGAACGCGTAGTGACTGAGCTGCATGGCGAAATGCACCATGCCGTCCTTGACCGTCACGAGATCCGTGTAAGGCGGAATGCCCAGACGCAGATCGGCGAAACTGATCTTCAGCACCAGCACGAACGGCAACGCGAAGAACACCGTGAGCCAGAGGAACGGCACGCCGATCACGGTCGTGCGGCCCGACGGCACCAGCGTCGACAGGCGTTTTTTCAGCGAGCCGAGCAAACGGCTGCCGGACGGCGCGCCGAGCGCCGCGGGAGAGGTAGTGGGATTGCTCATTGCGTCAGCACCACGCCGCTAGCCGGCGACCAGTAGACGAACACGTCGTCGTTATAGGAGGGCGCACCTTCGGCCATCAGATGCGAGCTGGAGAGATTCGACACGACGGTCTTGCCGCTCGGCAGACGCACGTGATACAGCGAATAGCTGCCCATGTACGCGACGTCCGAGACTACGCCGCGCGCCCAGTTGTGCGGAGTGGACGGTTTGTCGAGCGAGACCTTGATGCGTTCCGGACGCACGGAGATGCCGACCGGCATGCCGAGTGGCCCGGTAATGCCGTGGCTCACGTAAATGCGCGATTCGAGGTCTTCGCTTTCCACAAAGATGTGGTCTGGCTCATCCGCGACCACGGTGCCTTCGAACAGGTTGGTCGAGCCGATGAATTCGGCGGAGAAGCGGCTATTCGGAAACTCGTAGACCTGGCTCGGCGAGCCGATCTGCACGATGCGGCCTTCGCTCATCACGGCAAGGCGTCCGGCCATGGTCATCGCTTCTTCCTGATCGTGCGTGACCATCACGCAGGTCACGTCGACCTTTTCGATAATGTTCACGAGTTCGAGCTGGGTCTTCTGGCGGATCTTTTTATCGAGCGCCGACATCGGCTCGTCGAGCAGCAGCAGCTTGGGGCGCTTCACGAGCGAACGGGCGAGCGCCACACGCTGCTGCTGGCCGCCTGACAGTTGATGCGGCTTGCGTTGCGCGTACTTGCTCATCTGCACGAGATTGAGCGCATCGGCCACGCGTTCCCTGATTTCGTTTTTCGGCGTGCCTTCCTGCTTCAGACCGAAGGCGATGTTCGCCTCGACGCTCATGTGCGGGAAGAGGGCGTACGACTGGAACATCATGTTGACCGGCCGCTTGTACGGCGGCATCGCGGCGAGATCTTCGCCGTCGACGAAAATGCGCCCGGACGTGACCGTCTCGAGCCCCGCGAGCATGCGCAGGAGCGTGGACTTGCCGCAGCCGGAACTGCCGAGCAGCGCGAACAACTCGTTCTTGGCGATGCTCAGGTTGACATTGTCGACAGCGGTGCTGTCGCCGAATTTCTTCACGACATTTTCGATGCGAACGAATTCGTCCGATTTCGATTTTGCCGTCGCTGCGGGGCGGGCCATCTGGGTGGCGCCGGCGGCGCTATTTAAGGTCGTCGAGTTCATGATGTAACCATTCCTTGCGGATCGCGGGCGCAAGTGTCTCCATACGAGGCGCGGGAAGCGTCTCGCAACGTGCGCTGCGATCGGAAAACATGGGACTGCGCGCAGGTGGGACACTAAAAGCGCGCAGGCTGACTACGGTTACTGCTATTCATGCGCTCAGGGTTCGAGCGATCCCTGAGCGCGGGATCTATGCTTGATATCGTCGCCTGATTAATGTCCGGTTTTGAGCTGTGCCCAAAGACGGTTTTCAAGGCGCAGAATGTCGGTCGGCATCGGCTTCATCAGCGTCATCTTGCTCAACACTTCATCGCCCGGATAAACGGTCTTGTCCTGTGCGACAGCCGGCGTCACGAACTGGCGCGCGGCCTTGTTCGCGGTCGGATAGAACACTTCATTGGTGATCGCGGCGTTGACCTTCGGGTCCGAGATGTAGTTGATCCATTTCAACGCGGCTTCAGGATGCGGCGCGTCTTTCGGGATCACCATCACGTCGAACCACAGCAGACCGCCTTCCTTCACGTTCGAGAACTTGATCTGGTACGAACGCTTGGCTTCTTCGGTACGGCGGCTGGCAATGCCGACGTCGCCAGACCAGCCCAGCACCACGCACACGTCGTTGTTGGCTAGGTCGTTGATGTAGCCCGACGAGTTGAATTGGGTGATATACGGGCGAATCTTCTTCAGCACTTCGAATGCGGCCTGGTAGTCGGCGGGATTCGTGCTGTTCGGATCCTTGTGCATGTATTGCAGCGTGGCGGCGAAGACATCGACGGCCTGGTCGAGAATCGACACACCGCAGCCTTTCAGCTTGGAAATATTGGCCGGATCGAACACGAGGGCCCAGCTATCCACCGGCGCATTGGCGCCAAGCGCTTTCTGCACGGCCTGCACGTTGTAACCGATGCCGTCCGTACCGTATGCCCAAGGCACGCCGTACTGGTTGCCCGGGTCCGCGTCGGCAATCATCTTCATCAGCACGGGGTCGAGATTGGCGAGGTTCGGCAACTTCGACTTGTCGAGCTTCTGGTACACGCCGGCCTGAATCTGCTTGGCCATGTAGTTCGACGTCGGCACCACGATGTCGTAGCCGGAACTGCCTGCGAGCAGCTTGGCCTGCAAGGTGTCGTCGCTATCGTAGTTGTCGTATTTGACCTTGATGCCGTCCTGCTTCTCGAAGTTCGGAATCGTGTCCTTCGCGATGTAGTCCGACCAGTTATACACATTCAGTTCCGTGTCGGCCGCAAGGGCCGGCGTCACCGACAGCGCCGCAAAACCGGTGAAGGCGAGAAGCGCGGCCCCCGCGACCGCATGACGAAGATGACTAACGCTCATGGTTTTTTTCCTTGATGTGAAGGACCGGCATGAGCGTGATGTGTGGGTGTGCCCATGCCGGAACGGACTGCCGTTACGAAATGCCGAGTTGTTGTGCCGTTGCGTCGATGGCTTTTTTGGCCTTCGAGACGATTTCGTCGATTTCGAGCTTGTTGATGACCAGCGGTGGCGACAGCAGCATGCGGTCGCCGGTGGCGCGCATGATCAGATTGCCGTTGAAGCAGAAGTCGCGGCAGATCGTGCCGACATCACCGCCATTGGCGAAACGCTTGCGTGCTTTCGGGTCTTCTGCGAGTTGCAGGCCGGCCACCAGACCCGCACCGGAGATTTCGCCGATGATCGGATGGTTGGCGAACGTGTCGCGCAGCTTCTGTTGAAAGTACGGACCGGTGTCGGTCTTGACGCGTTCGACGATCTTCTCGTCGCGTAGCAGTTTGAGGTTCGCGACCGCGACGGCGGCGGCGACCGGATGACCCGAGTACGTGAGACCATGGTTGAAGTCGCCGTTTTCGATGATCGCCTTCGCAACGCGGTCATGCAGGCCGACCGCGCCCATCGGCACGTAGCCGCTCGTCAAGCCCTTTGCCATCGTGATCAGATCCGGCTCGAAACCGAAGTGCTGATGAGCGAACCATTCGCCGGTGCGGCCGAAACCGCCGATCACTTCATCGGCGACGAGCAGAATGTCGTACTTGCGGCAGATGCGCTGGATTTCCGGCCAGTAGGTCGATGCCGGGAAGATCACGCCGCCTGCTCCCTGGAAAGGCTCACCAATGAAAGCGGCTACATTGTCCGCGCCGATTTCGAGAATCTTCGCTTCCAGTTGCTGCGCGCGAGCCAGTGCGAATTCTTCCGGCGTCAGGTTGCCTTCTGCTTCGCCGAAGAAGTACGGCTGGTCGATATGCACGATGTTCTCGACTTTCGAGGGCATCTGTTCGTGCATATAGCCCATGCCGCCGAGCGTGCCGCCCGCGATCGTCGACCCGTGATAACCGTTCTTGCGCGAGATGACGAATTTCTTCGAATGCTTGCCTTGCGTCGCCCAGTAGTGGTGGACGATACGCAGCACCGTGTCGTTGCCTTCCGAACCGCTGTTGCAGTAGAAGAAGTGATTGAACGGTTCCGGCGCGAGCTCCGCGAGCAGGGCCGACAGTTCGATCACCGGCGGGTGCGTCGTCTTGAAGAAGGTGTTGTAGAAGGGCAACTCCAGCATCTGCTTGTACGCGGCGTCGGCCAGTTCCTTGCGGCCATAACCGACGTTCACGCACCACAGCCCGGCCATGCCGTCGATCACCTTGTTGCCGTCCGAGTCCCACAAGTACACGCCTTGCGCCTTGACGATCACGCGGCTGCCGGTGCGATTGAGCGCACCCATATCCGAAAACGGGTGAATGTGGTGCGCGGCGTCGAGCGCGCGATATTCTGCGGTGGTGCGTTGCTGTTGCGCGGCTTGTGCGTTCGCGGCAGGCTGCGCCGGTTGCACGTAAGCGACTTCTTCTGTTCTGTAGCTCATACTGCCTCCAATTTTTTGCGTTTGCCTTACACGTGCAGCAGCAAATGCCGGCGTTCCCACGAACTGATCACGCGGAAGAACGCTTCGTATTCGGTTTCTTTCAGGGCGAGGTACGCTTTGACGAATTTTTCGCCGAGTACTTCGGCGATCGGTTCGCAGGCGCCCATCAACGTCAGACCCTCTTCGAGATTGCGCGGCAGCTGGTACGGCAATTCATAACCGTCGCTGAGCAGCGGCTCGGTGGCTTCGAGGTTCTGCGTCATGCCGAGATAGCCGGCGGCGAGCGTCGCTGCAATCGCGAGATACGGGTTGCAGTCCACGCCCGGAATGCGGTTTTCGATGCGGCGCGCGGCCGGCCCCGAATGCGGAATCCGGAAACCCACTGTGCGATTGTCGTAGCCCCATGCCACGTTGATCGGCGCGGCCATGAAGCGCGACAGACGGCGATACGAGTTGATATACGGCGCGAAAATCGGCATCAGCGCGGGCGTGTACTTCTGCAAACCGGCGATATAGCTCGTGAACAGCGAGGTCGGCTTGCCGTCCGCACCGGTGAAGAGATTGTGGCCGGTCTCTTCGTCGACGAGACTTTGATGCATGTGCATTGCCGAGCCCGGTTCGCCTTCCATCGGCTTGGCCATGAACGTCGCGTACATCTTGTGGCGCAGTGCGGCTTCACGCACCGTGCGCTTGAACAGGAATACGCTGTCGGCGAGCTTGAGCGGATCGCCGTGCATGAAATTGATTTCCATCTGCGCGGCGCCGACTTCGTGAATCAGCGTGTCGACTTCCAGTTCCTGCACCTCGCAGTACTCGTAGATGTCTTCGAAAAGCGGATCGAATTCGTTGACCGCTTCGATCGAATACGCCTGACGACCGGTTTCCGGACGCCCGGTACGGCCGATAGGCGGTTGCAGCGGCAGGTCCGGATCCTTGTTCATGTCGACCAGGTAGAACTCCAGCTCGGGCGCGATGACCGGCTTCCAGCCTTTGGCCTTGTAGAGTTCGAGCACACGGCGCAGTACGCGGCGCGGCGAGATCGCGACCGGCGTGCCGTCGAAGTGAACGCAATCGTGGATCACCTGGGCAGTCGGATCGACGGCCCACGGAATCATGCGGATGGTGCTGGGGTCGGGCACGCAAACCATGTCCGGATCGGTGACGCCGGTAAGCGTGCCGTCTTCCGGATAGTCCCCTGTGACGGTCTGGATCATCACCGCCTGCGGCAAGCGCATGGACTCGCCGGACTCGAATTTGCTGCGCGGAATGATCTTGCCGCGCGCGATCCCGGCCATATCCGGAATGATCGCTTCGATTTCGGTGACACGGTTCTTCTTCAGAAATTCGTCGATGTCATGCATGATTATTCTCTCTGTTTTGGTGCGCGACCGGCTCAGGCGTGCGTGGCAGCGGCGGATGCCGCGCCATAGCCGGCCTTGGTGCGCATTCGATCGCGGCAGGCGTCGCCGAACGCCCGAAAGATCGCGGTGGAAAGCGCGTCGGTGGCATGCTTCCACTCCGGGTGCCACTGCACACCCAGCGCGAAGGCACGCGCATCTTTCACGCTTACCGCTTCAATCAGGCCGTCCGGCGCGGTGGCTTCGGCCGTGAGGCCCACGCCCAGCCGCTCGACGCCCTGACCGTGCAATGAATTCACACGCGCTTCATCCGTGCCGCCCGCGAGACGCTGCAACAAGCCGCCTTGCGTCAGCGTGATCGAATGCGACGGTGCGTATTGCACGTCGAGGTCGTCTTCCTTGTTCTCGCGATGGTCGTTCAGGCCGGCCACCGCGTGAACGCTTTGATGCAACGTCCCGCCAAAAACCACGTTCATTTCCTGGAAGCCCCGGCATACGGCCAGTACCGGCACACCAGCTTCGATCGCCGCACGCATGAGCGGCAACGTCGTCGCATCGCGTGCGGCGTCGTGCAGCGTGCCCGGCGTGCTGGGCCGGCCGCCGTAGCGGTGCGGTTCGACATTCGAATAGCTGCCGGTAAACAGCAGGCCGTCGACAGTCGCCAGCACGTCCGCGGCGGACTGACGCTCGCCGAGCGCCGGTAGCAGCATGGCCAGCGCCTGTGAACCGTCCACGATCGCGGCGATATATTTCTCGCCGACCACGTGCGACGGGTGGACTCCCATCATCGTTCTGTCGGCGCTGATGCCGACGAGGGGTTTGTTTCGCATAACGAATAGACGTGTGTGTTCCCCGCGGGACGCGGCATGAACAACGTTAAACACTGCGCGGCACGATTCCGCAGCCGTGCGCCGAGCGCGAGGCCACCGGATGGTGCGGGCGGTCGTCGTCAATGGAAACGCGCCGCGCGTGGTTATCAGATGGGCTGTTCGATTCGATCCGCTGCGGTGCGCAACTGAGCCGATGTGCATGAAACGCGCGGGCGGCAGACGGCACCGCACATGCAGGAACGCACGGCTCGAAGGAGCGCGCTCACGCAAACGGATGAATCGAACAGCGAAAAGGAGAGAGGCGCTACGGCAGCAGCGAGGCGACTTCGTCCGTGCGAACGGCAATGAAGGCGCGCGCGGAGATGGAGTTGTGACGTCGAACTGAACGGCGGGACAGGATCGTGAAGACGGACAGAAAGCGGCGGAACGCAAGGCTGCCGTTGCTGCCGTCGGCGATGGCGCCGTCAGCGCGAGGACAACTCGCCTGACTACGATTCCATCTCACCAAAGGGCCTCGGACTCTCACGATTACACTCGACTAGCGACGTTGAAAGTATTGAACGGCCTGCTCGAAATCCGCACGGGGCGTTTAAAGAAACAGGACGCTGGGATGATCGCCTCGAACCGATGCGAACCGGGTTTGCTGCGCCGCAAAAACACACTTTGGTGCTTCCGGACGCCGGTATGACGATCGCCTGTGAATCAGCATATACGAGCCAATAAAGCCGTCAAATGCTTTTTGATAAAACATTTATCAGGGCTTTCCCGAGGGTCCGGCTAGAATCCCGCCGCGTGGGAACGTTCGTTGCGAGAAACACATTTCGGAATCCTTTCAGGGTTTTCCCCAGCGGCGCAACGATTAAAGTGATTAGAATATTCAACACTCGCAGGGCCACTTCGTTGCCCGAGTCATGTCGTCACTCAGTGCCCGATCGTCTTCCATGTCAGAGAACCTAGCGATGTCCATAGAAGTAGCCACCCGTCTGCAATACATCCGCAAGAAGCACGGCTTGTCACAGCGTGAACTGGCGAAACGGGCGGGAGTGACGAACGGCACCATCTCGCTGATCGAACAGAATCGCGTGAGCCCGTCGGTCGGCTCGTTGAAGAAACTGCTCGAATGCATTCCCATGAGCCTCGCCGAATTCTTCACCTTCGAAGTCGAGGTGGAGCGTTCGGTCGTGTCGCGCCGGGCGGATATGCCGAACCTCGGCAATGAGTCGATCGAGTTCTATCTTGCGGGGTCGAGCGTGAAAGACCGCAACATGGGGATTTTGCGCGAGGTCTACCAGCCGCTGTCGGACACCGGTCCGGAAATGTTGGAGCATGAGGGGCACGAGGGCGGGGTGGTGGTCAGCGGTCAGATCGAACTGACGGTGGACGGCATCACATGGCTGCTCGACCCCGGTGACAGCTACTACTTCGAAAGCCGCCTTCCGCACCGTTTTCGCAATCCCAGCGCGGAGCATCTCTGCGAGATCGTGTCGGCCAATTCGCCGCCCACCTTCTGAAGACTCCGCGCCAACGCGCCTCGACACAACTCAGCGCCGCAGTTCAGTGCCGCATGAAGTCGATGCAGCTTTGCGTCGAGCGCATAACATTGAGGCATCCTGATGGACAAGAAATCTCTCGCTTTCTGGCAAGACAAAGCCGCTACGCTGACTATTGAGGGCCGGGCGTTTATCGACGGCGAATACCGTGACGCCGACGGCGGCCGCACGTTCGATTGCCTGAGCCCGATCGACGGCAAGCTGCTCGCCAAGGTCGCCGACAGTGGCGCGGCTGACGTCGACGCGGCTGTTGCAGCTGCGCGCCGTGCCTTCGATTCCGGTGTGTGGTCGGGCCTCAACCCGCGTCAGCGCAAAGCGGTTCTGTTGCGCTGGGCCGCGTCGATCCGCGAGCACATGGACGAGCTCGCGCTGCTCGAAACGCTCGACGCCGGCAAGCCGATCGCCGACACCACCAGCGTGGACGTGCCGGGCGCGGCATATTGCGTCGAGTGGTTTGCCGAAGCCATCGACAAGGTCGGCGGCGAAGTCGCGCCGGCCGATCATCATCTGGTTGGACTCGTCACGCGCGAGCCGATCGGCGTGGTGGCGGCAGTGGTGCCGTGGAATTTCCCGATCCTGATGGCGTCGTGGAAATTCGGCCCGGCTCTGGCCGCGGGCAATAGCGTCGTGCTCAAGCCTTCGGAAAAGTCGCCGCTCACCGCGAGCCGCCTCGCGCAGCTCGCACTGGAGGCCGGCATTCCCGCCGGCGTGTTCAACGTCGTGCCGGGCGCGGGCGAGCCAGGCAAGCTGCTGGCGCTGCATCAGGACGTGGACTGCCTTGCGTTTACCGGCTCGACCAACGTCGGCAAGCTGATCATGCAGTACGCCGGCCAGTCGAACCTGAAACGCGTGTGGCTCGAACTCGGCGGCAAGTCGCCGAACATCGTGATGCCGGATTGCTCGGATATGGACCGAGCGGCGAACGCGGCGGCCGGTGCGATCTTCTACAACATGGGTGAAATGTGCACGGCGGGTTCGCGCCTGCTCGTTCATCGCGACATCAAAGATGCGTTTCTCGATAAGTTGATCGCCGCGGCGCGCAGCTATACGCCGGGCAACCCGCTCGACCCGAAGACGTCGATGGGCGCGATCGTCGACAAGGTGCAGCTCGAACGCGTGCTCGGCTATATCGAGGCAGGCCGTTCAGAAGCAAAGCTGCTGCTGGGCGGCGCGCGCGTGAAAGAAGAAACGGGCGGCTTCTATATCGAGCCGACCATCTTCGAGATTCCGGCTTCAGGTGCGAAGGTTGCGCGCGAGGAGATCTTCGGGCCGGTGTTGTCGGTGATCACTTTCGATACCGTTGAAGAGGCGATCAGGATCGCTAACGACAGCGAGTACGGTCTCGCCGCCGCTGTCTGGACCTCGAACCTGACCACCGCGCACGAAGTGTCGCGCAAGCTCCGCGCCGGCACGGTATGGGTCAATTGCTACGACGAAGGCGGGGACATGAACTTCCCGTTCGGCGGCTACAAGCAATCCGGCAACGGCCGCGACAAGTCGCTGCACGCGCTGGAAAAATACACCGAGCTGAAGTCCACGCTGGTGCGGCTGCGCTAAAGGATTCGCGAAGCCAGCGCGGCGGCGTGCATGAGGCGCGCCGTCGCGTTCCCAATGAATCCGGTGCCGGCGTTGCGCGTGCCACCCAGGAGCTTCACGCGCAACGCTGGACTGTCTACAGGTATCAGGTCATCCATGACTGAACTCGTCTATGGCGACGGCGCGATCCGCCGCACGTCGCTTTATGGCTCGTCGATCGAAAACACCTATGCGGGCGTGCTGTCGTTCATGCGCCGCAAGTACACGCGTGAACTCGACGGTGTCGACGTGGTTGTTTCCGGCGTGCCGCTCGATCTGGCCACTACGTTCCGTTCGGGCGCGCGTCTTGGCCCCGCCGCGGTGCGCGCGGCCAGTGTGCAGTTGTCGGAGTTGCATCCGTACCCGTGGGGGTTCAATCCGTTCGACGACCTCGCCGTGACCGACTATGGCGATTGCTGGTTCGACGCGCACAATCCGCTCACCATCAAGGCGTCCATCGTCGAGCATGCGCGCACGATTCTGCGCTCGGACGCGAAGATGCTGACGCTCGGCGGCGATCACTACATCACCTATCCCTTGTTGATCGCGCACGCGGAAAAGTACGGCAAGCCGCTTTCGCTGATTCATTTCGACGCCCATTGCGATACCTGGGCCGATGACAGTCCCGACAGCCTGAACCACGGCTCGATGTTCTACAAAGCGGTGAAAGACGGTCTGATCGATCCGAAGACTTCGGTGCAGATCGGCATTCGCACATGGAACGACGATTTTATGGGCATTAATATTCTCGACGCCGCCTGGGTGCACGAGCATGGCACGCGGGCAGCGGTGGAGCGGATCACGTCGATTGTGGGTGAGCGTCCCGCTTATTTGACTTTCGACATCGATTGTCTCGATCCGGCTTTCGCACCGGGCACGGGCACACCCGTGGCGGGTGGTTTGTCGTCGGCGCAGGGGCTGGCGATCGTGCGCGCGTTGGGCGCGTTGAATCTGGTCGGCGCGGATGTCGTGGAAGTCGCGCCCGCATACGACCACGGCGAGATCACGGCGATTGCCGCCGCGCACATTGCGTGCGATCTGTTGTGCCTGTGGCGTCAGCGCAAGGTTGCGCATCGCGAGGCTTAGGCGCGCTCACCATCCGTTTCTATCGGCGCGAACCGGCTCAGCCCAACGACGACGAGCGCTCGGGCTGGCGCCGGCCTTCGCGCAATCCGAGCGTATAGATCACCAGTGCGCCGCTCATGAGCGCCAGTTGCCACATCAACATGTCGCTGCCACGCGCTTTCATGGCGAAGCCCGCGGCAAGCGGCCCAACGATCGAACTCGCCGTGAAGGTGAGCGACACCAGCCGCATGTTGCGCGTGAGCGCGGCCTTGTCGCTGCAAGCCGCCGCGTACATGCCGAGTGTGATGAACGAACTGTTCATGCCGCCGAGCAACAGTGCGCTCGCGACCGCGAGCCACGAGGCGGGCGCGTTCAACGCGAATCCGCAGATGGCCAGCGTGCTGAGCGCGGCGCAGACGATTACCGTGGCGGCGAGCCCCACGCGATCGGCCAGCCAGCCGACCGGAAATTGCAGCGCCATGCCGCCCACGCCGAACAGCGTGAGTAACGTGGCGGTTTGCGTGGCGCTGAGGCCGTGCGCGTCGGCGAATAGTGGGAAGAGGCCGTACAGCGCGCCGTCGCCGATACCGCCCGCCGCGACGACCACCATGCCGAGGCTCACGAGCGGGCCGATCGGCAAGCGCCGTTCATCGCTTGTTTTACGCACGGGCCGCGCGGTGTCCAGAGCGGGCCGCTTCTCATCCGATGCGGTCAACCACAGCGGCAGCGCCGCCGCGAACGTGAAGGCGGCACCGGCCGCGAACGTCATGCGCCCATCGACATCGCACCACACCGCAAGCGCGGGGCCGATAACGCCCGCCGTGGCGATCAGCGCTTCATGCACGCCCACCACGCGGCCGCTCGATTCAGCGGGGACCAGACTATAGAGCCAGGTCTCGTTGGCGATCCAGCGCAAGCCGATGCCCAGACCCGTGAGCAGTCCGGGAATTAGCCAAAGCGGCCACGACAAAGCGCCCATGGCCGCGAACGCCACGAGCGTGGCCAGCAGGCCCAGCGACACCGTGCTTTTTGCGCCGATGCGCGCCACCAGCCACGGCGCGATCAGCAAGCCGGCCAACATGCCGGTCCATTGCGCGGCGGAAAAGAGACCGGCGCGCGGCGCATCCAGCCCGCGGTGGGCGAGCCACACTGGCAGCACCATGAAGCCGATGCCGAACTGGCCGACCTGCGCCAGGGCCGATACCGCGGTCAATGCCGCGATGGCCGGCCAGCGTACCGGCGCGGCGGCTTTCATGAATGGCCCCGCTCTGGCATAGGCAGGCCCTGTTCGCGGCATTCGACCGGACAGCCGGCTTTCAGGCATGGGCCGTCGTCGCAGAGGCGGCACAACTGCATGGCGTGCGCCGGATCGCGCGTCTCGTGCCACAAGATCTTGATCAGCAGGCTTTCCAGCACTTCGCGCTCGCTGCCGTCGAGCCGTCCGACAACGCGTTGCAGCATCCTGTCGCGCGCCGTTTGCAGACGTTTGGCTTCGCGTTTGCCGGCCACGGTCAAGGCCAGTGCAACAGCGCGTTTGTCCGAGCCCGTTCTTTTCTCGACGAGACCCGCCTCGACCAGTCCCGCCACGGCGCGCACGGCGGCCGGATGCGACAGGTCGACTGCTTCGCGCAGCACTTCAATGGATGAATCGGGATATTGGCCGACCGCGTTGAGCATGGCGCGGGCGGTGGGGCCGGCGAGCGCCTCCACGGCGGGCTGCGCGTTCATTTCGTCGGTGATAAGCAGGGCTAGCACGCCCAGCAGATTTTCTGTGCGCTGCGTCATGGCAACACCTCAATGTGTGCAACGTGCATATATGCATGGTGCACACATTGGGTGTGAAGCGCAAGCGGTTTTTCGACAGACGCGCGCCGCGAGCTTCGCAGTATGGGCTCTTATTTCGCCAGCCGCGCCCGCACCGTGTATTCGCCTTCCTCGCCTTCGTCTTCCAGCATGTGAGCCTTTGCCGTATGGAAGTCGGGCGGCAACGGCTCCACGGGATAACCGCGTTTCTCCCACGCGTCGAGTCCGCCCTTGAGCGCGCGGATATGGTGAATATTCTTGCGATGCAACTGGTTGACGATCCGCTTTGCCGTTGCTTCGTTCGGACACACGCAGTAGACGACGATCGGCCGCTTCAGCAACTCGGGATCGATCGGTTCGGGTGAATCGAGATCCAGCGGCCGCGCGCCGGCGATCCGGTGCGATTCCTTTTCGCGCACGCTGCGTGGACGCGCGTCGAAAATCAGCGGGGGCTCGTTCGACTTCATCAACTCGTCGAGTTGATCCGGCGAAATGCGCGTATGCGCGAGCCATCGACGAAACTGCCAGCGGCGCACCCAGCGATACAGCAGCACCGCCACGAAGATCACTGCGAACGCGTCGAAAATCGTGCCGCCGTTATGGCGTACGAGGAGCATCAGTTGCACGATCTGGTCATGCAGGGCGCCGCCGCCGATCACCCACACGCCGGACCACAGTACGGCACCGACAAAATCCCACAGCAGAAACACGCCGACGTTGATGGCTGTCGTGCCGAGCAGCGGCGCGGAAATCAGGCCGAGTCCGGGCAGGAACTTCGCGATGGTGAGGATCGGCGCGCCGTAGCGCTCATAGGTGTTGCGCGCGACACGGACCGTGGTGTCGAGCGAGAGGGAGAAGCGCACCAGAGAATTCAGCAGGCGGCGGCCATAAGCCCGGCCGGTGAAGAACCAGAGCGAGTCGGCAATCAGCGTGGCGCCGACCGCGGCGCATACGACGCTCGCATACGAGGTTTGCCCCATGGCGGCCATGGTTCCACCGAGGATCAGCATCGGCGCGGCCGGAATCGGCACGCCGAGTTGCGTGACGAGCACGCTCATGAACACGGCCCACACGCCCAGCGAGGGTGGAATAGCAACCGGAAAATGCCACACAACCGCGCTCCTCAGAATGCGATGAAGGGATTCGAAATGTCCGCGCCCGGGTGGCGCGTTGCGAGCAGGCAGCGCATGTTCCGTTCCCGTACGACAGCGGACGCCATAGTACAAGAAAGGTATGAAAGGCGGATTTAAGCACAAGTGGCAAAAGGGCGCTCTGAAGGCGGCCAGTTGCCCTTGGGTCTTACGCGGAATGACGGGGCCAAAGATATGCGTGACCGGCTGCGGCGGCGAGCGCCGGCCGGTTATAAGCGGTACGGGGCTCGCCGCGCGTCGCGCGGTGGTTCAAGCGTCCGTCGCCGGATCGTATGGCACGACCCGTTCGTGCTCGTCCGCATGGTTGCGCGCCACGATCGCTCGCGCTGCGGTATTGGCGTCCAGATTGAACGGCTGATGCGGCACGCCGGGTGGAATGAAGAGGAAATCGCCCGCTTCGGTGATGACGGACTCGCGTAGGCCAGGCCCATAACGCGTTTCGATCTTGCCTTCGAGCATGTAAATCGCGGTTTCGTAGTCGGCGTGGAAGTGGGGCTCGGCGTGGCCGCCGGGCGGCACCACGACCATATACATCGACAAACCCGTGGTGCCCGCGGTGCCGGCCGAGATGCCGACAAAGTAAGGCAGCCGCTGAGTCGTCGCCATTTCCCGGTCGGGGCGCACCTTGACGACGGGCGCTCGCGCGTCGCGCAAAACGTCTGACATGGTCGACTCCTGTTGAAATCCGGCCGCGCGGGGTCGTCGCGGCGTGTCTCGAGTTCCCTTGACTGCAAAGTCTAGACGATATGGGCGTCGATATCGGACCGTGTCGAGCGCGGAGGTGCTGCGGCGGCGCGGCTTGCTAGAATCGTCGTCATACCCATACAGATACGACGGAGACATTGCATGACAAATCCCCGACCGATCAGCCGCTACCCCGTGCCGGAACCGGACGCATGGCCGGACGACATTCGCGCTCGCATTCTCGAAGTGCAGGAGAAAGCCGGTTTCGTGCCGAACGTCTTTTTGGCGCTCGCGCACCGTCCGGACGAGTTCCGCGCGTTCTTCGCCTATCACGACGCGCTCATGCTGAAAGACGGTGGCCTCAGCAAAGGCGAGCGCGAAATGATCGTGGTCGCCACCAGCGCGATCAACCAGTGCCTGTATTGCGTGGTCGCGCACGGTGCGATTCTGCGCATCTACGAGAAGGCGCCGTTGGTGGCGGATCAGGTCGCCGTGAATCATCGCAAGGCGGATATCACGCCGCGGCAGAAGGCGATGCTCGATTTCGCGGTCAAGGTGTGTAGCGAGTCGGGCACGGTCGGCGACGCCGATTTTCAAACGCTGCGCGAGCATGGCTTTTCCGACGAAGACATCTGGGATATCGCTGCGATTACGGCGTTTTTCGGTTTGTCGAATCGTATGGCCAACGTTATTTCCATGCGTCCGAACGACGAGTTCTATCTGATGGGGCGTGTGCCGAAAGCTGCTGCGGATACGCCGCGAAAATAGCGGGGGCGCCTGCTGGTAGCTTTCTTTTTGCTATGTTTCTCGCGGGTCGATGCGAGTGCATGGGAGGCTGCGCTTGTAGCCTCCGCCCGCAAGTGCCGCAAGTGCCGCAAGTGCCGCAAGTGCCGCAAGTGCCGCAAGGCCCCACACGCACGTTCACGCCGCCGCCGGCTGAACGCGCAGCGTAGGCGTGCTCACGGTGGTGTCGTCGATCGGGAAGTGCAGCATCGCGGCAACGAGGCCGGCTATCACGGTCGCTTCCCACAGCAGCGAATACGAGCCGGTGAGATCGAACACCCAACCGCCCAGCCACGCGCCGAGAAACGAGCCGATCTGATGGCTCAGAAAGCAGAACCCGAACAGGCTGCCGAGGTGGCGCGTGCCGAACACTTTGGCGACGAGCCCGCTCGTGAGCGGTACGGTGCCGAGCCAGGTCAGCCCCATCACGGCCGCGAAGATCACGACCGAAGCCGGGCTTTTCGGCAACAGAAAGAACGCGCCGATCGTCGCGCTGCGAATCAGGTACAGCCAGCCGAGCACGACATGCTGCCGGAAACGGCCGCCCAGCCAGCCGCAGGCCCAGCTGCCCGCCATATTGAAGAGGCCGATCAGCGCGAGCGCGGTGGCGCCGAGTCCGACCGGCATATGACATAGCGACAGATATTCGGGCAGATGCGTGGCGATGAACGCAAGCTGGAAGCCACACGTAAAGAAGCCGAGCGTCAGCAGCCGGTAGCCGCGATGCCGGGCCGCCTGGGCGAGCACTTTACGAAGCGGCTCAAGCGGCGCTTCCTGAACCGGCGTGCCGACCCGCGCGCGCCGGTCGAGCATCATGCCCAGCGGCGCGATCAACAGCATCAGGAAAGCCAGCACGAAAAGCGATGTGGCGATGCCCGAACTCAGCCGGATATTCTGCACGAGCGGCACCATCAGCACCTGACCCGCGGAACCGCCGGCGCTGACCAGACCCATCGCCATGCTGCGTTTTTCAGGCGAGGCGATTCGGCCGACCGCCGGCAACACCACGCCGAAGGTCGTGCAACTCACGCCGATGCCCACCAGCAATCCCATACCGACGATCAGCATGGCGCCGCCCGGCGCCACGGCCGCGAGACTGAGCCCGGCCGCGAACGTCGTCGCGCCGAACGCGACCACCGGCGCTGAACCGTAACGGTCCGCGGCCGCGCCCGCGAACGGCTGGGCGAAACCCCACACCAGATTGTGCAGCGCGATCGCGAACGCGATCAGCGTGATCGGCAAGCCGCGGTCGAACGAGAACGGCCCGATGAAGAGACCAAAGGTCTGCCGGATGCCCATCGCGGCGCTCAGAATGAGCGCGCCGGCAAGGATCACGAGCGTCGTCTGGTTGAATGCGGGGATGAAGCGTTTGCTGCCGTTGGTAGTCGACATGGTTCTGATCTCCTTTGACACCATGGTCGCAGCGAGCATCAGAAGCGGCAAAAGAAAAGATTTCGACGACAGGTGAGCGTGGCTCACCTGTGCGAATCACGCAGGCGGTTTAGTTGGCGGCGCTGCGCACTGCGTGGGCGGTTGCGTCGGCGTCCGTCGCCAGGTGCTCGGCCTCGCTCACCAGCCAGCGCTTGAAGTCGAAAAGCTCCGGCCGACGATCCGCGTTTTCCGCGCTCACCAGCCAGTAGGCCGTGGTCGAGGCGATGGTCGCCGGACTCGCCTCCACCAGCACGCCGCTGACCAGTTCGGAATCCACCAGCGGCTTTCTGCCGAGCGCGACGCCGAGGCCCATGGCGGCGGCTTCGAACGCGAGCTGGATCGTGTCGACATGCAAGCCGCTGGTCGTGTCGATGCCTTCCGTGCCGGTCGCATCCAGCCACACTTGCCAGTCTTCGCTGGCGGCGTTGACGTGAACGAGCGTCGCGCGTCGCAGGTCGGCGTGGCCGTTCTCGTCGCGCAGCGTTTCCAGATACGCGGGGCTGCACACGGGCACGAAGCGCTCGCCGAACAGGCGCGTCCAGGCGGTGCCTGCAACCGGCGCGCGGCTCAAGCGGATCGCGAAGTCGAAACCGTCGACGGGAAAACCGACCTGACGATGCGACGTGTCGACGCTCACGTTCACATTCGGCCAGCGCGCGCGAAAGCCGGCGAGGCGCGGTAACAACCAGCGCGACGCGAAGGTCGGCGCGCAACTTAGCGCGATCGGGCGGTCGGCGCGGTGGTTCGGCAGGCGCTGCGTGCCGATGGCGAGCAGCGAAAACGCCTCGGAGACGTAGGACAAATAGTCCGCGCCGGCTGCCGTGAGCGAAATGCCGCGCGGCTCGCGCGCGAACAGTTCCACGCCGAGCGCCTGTTCCAGTCCGACAATGCCGTGGCTCACGGCGCTCGGCGTCACATTCAGTTCCGCGGCGGCGAGTTTGAAACTCTGATGCCTGCCGGCCGCTTCAAAAAAACGAAGCGCCGGCAGCGGTGGCAGACGAAGCGGCATGTGGCATCCCCATGAACGGCGCGCCTGTTGCGCGTGCGGTTTCGCTCAAGGATACCTTGCCGCGCGCTTTCGGTTGCCGCGCTTGGGGCGTGAGCATCGCCAGAATATTTTCACCGATGCTGTCGATTTTTCGCCGCGCGGTTCGTCGTGGCTATATAGGGGACGGGAACGCGTCCGCCATCGCGGCGCTCACGCCCTTTATCCTTGTTCCGTAAGAGGAGATGGCTGATGACCGACGCACACGCATCCACCCAGACCCTGAAGCCGGCCCGGCTGCTGGCCGACGCGCCGAGCCGGTTTCCCGGCGAGAGCGCCGAATATCGTCGCGCGCGCAACGATCTGCTCGCCGAGGAAATCGAATTGCGCCGGCATATTGAGCGCGTCGCCGCACAGCGCCGCGCGCTGCCGCCCGGCGGCGTCGTGCCCGAGGATTATTTGTTCACGGGCGAAGCGGGGCCGGTAACGCTATCGGAGATGTTCGGCGCGCATGACACGCTCGTCACCTACAACTGGATGTTCGGCCCGCAGCGTGCCCGGCCGTGTCCAATGTGCACGTCGCTGCTGAGCGCATACGACGGCGAAATGCCCGATATCCTGCAGCGCGTGGCGTTCGCCGTGATTGCCCGCTCGCCGATCGAGAAACTGGTTGCGTTCAAGAAGGAGCGTGGCTGGCGGCACCTGCGGCTCTATTCGTCGGGCGGCAACACCTTCAATCACGATTACGCGGCGGAAGATCCGGCTGGCGACGATAATCCCGCGTTCAATGTTTTCTCGCGTTCAGCCGGCACCGTGCGGCACTTCTGGGCCGAGGAGATGGGGCCCTCGACGGCGGACCCCGGGCAGGATCCACGCGGCGCTCCCGACGTGATGCCGATCTGGACCGTGCTCGACATGACGCCCGGCGGTCGCGGCACGGATTGGTATCCGAAGCTCGAATACGGCGCTGCGGCGGTTTAGGCCGCTATTCGGCCTGTCCAGAGAGGATTGGCCGGGTCTTTCGGCGATGGCCCGCGCGCGCGGCCATCGCTTCGCGCACGGCGTCGCGGATGCACTGCGCTACTAGCTCCGAGGCTCGGGTGCGCGTCGCTCGCTTCGAGCGCGCGATCACGAGCGGCTGGCGGATGGTTTCCTCGCGGATCGGCCGCTCGGCGACCGCTGTGCTGACCGCAGCCGCCGGGCTCTGCGTGATCAGCAGCGATACCCCCAGGCCGTTGGCCACCATGCTCCGCACCAGTTCGATCGACGTCGCGCGATAACGGACTTCCGGCGTCAGCCCAAATTGCCAGAACGGCGCCATCAAAAACTCACGGCTGTGCGGCAGATCGATGAGAGTCAACGGCTCTTTGGCAAGCTCGGAGAGCGAAATGCCGCCGCGCGCTTTGGCGAGCTTCGAGTCGGCGGGTACGAGACCGTATGGACGCAACGATGCCAGCGGCTCGAGTTCGAGTTCGGCGGGCAAGCCTACGTCGTAGGTCAGCGCCAGTTCGATATGGCTGCTGTTCAGCCATTCCTCCAGTTCCACCAGATTGCCTTCCACGAAGCGCACCGTCAGGTTCGGAAAACGTGTTTGCGCAATGCGCAGCAACACCGGCAAATACACCGGCGCCAGCGTGCTGAACACGCCGATATGGACTTCTCCCGACGCCGCGTCGCCGCTGTCGTCGAGTTCGAAGGCGTTGGCGGCGGCGAGCAGTTGACGCGCTTCCGCAAGCTTGCGCACGCCGAAGCGCGTCAACGTCATCTTCGAACCGGCGTCGCGCGCGAACAGGGTTTCTTCGAATAGCGCTTCCAGTTCGCGGATCGCAACCGAGATGGACGGCTGCGAAACGTTGAGCTGACGTGCCGCCGCCGTCGTGCTGCCGGTTTGCGCCGCAGCCGCGAAATAACGCAACAGCCGCAGTGAGATACGCATTAGGAATTCCTATAGCAGCTAATTTATTCCCATATTTTACTTGATAGGTCTGGGTGACGAGAATCGGTGCATCGTCTTCAACAGGAGTTCGCCGTGACATTGCCCGAGTTACCCGTTTTGCCGCTCACCGGCGTGCGTATCGTCGATTTCTCGCGTGTGCTCGCCGGGCCGTTCTGCACGGCTTTGCTGGGCGATCTGGGCGCGGATGTCATCAAGGTCGAGCCGCCGGGCGGCGACGACTACCGCGCGGTGGGTCCCTTTGCGGATGGCGAGAGCGGCTTGTTCGCCGCGATGAATCGCAACAAGCGCAGCATCGTGATCGATCTGAAAACCGCCGAGGGCCGCGAGCTGGCGCAAACGCTGAGCGCCGGCGCCGACGTGGTGGTCGAAAATTTCCGGCCGGGCGTGGCGGACAAGCTGGGCATCGGCTACGCGCAACTTGCCGAGCGCAACCCGGCGCTCGTCTATGCGAGCGTGTCGGGCTTCGGCCAAACCGGTCCCGAATCGCATCGCCCTGCTTACGACATTATTTTGCAGGCCATGTGCGGCCTGATGGACGCCACCGGCTCTCCCGACGGCTCGCCGACTCTGATCGGCGAATCGGTTTCGGACGTGGTGAGCGGGTTGTTCGCCTCGTGGGGTGTGCTTGCCGCGCTGTTATCGCGCGAGAAGACCGGTCAAGGCACGCACGTCGACGTCTCGATGTTCGACGCGACGCTGAGCCTGAGCGCAACGCTGGTGGCCCGCTTTGCCGCCACCGGGATCGCGCCGCGGCGCGTCGGGAATCGTCACCCGTCGTCGGCGCCGTTCGGTGCTTTCCGCGCGCAAGACGGTTTCTATGTGGTTGCGGTGCTCAACAACAAGCTGTTCGATACCTTCGCTCACGCAATCGGCGAGCCGCAACTTTCGGGCGACCCGCGCTATGCGAGCGATGCGTCGCGTTGCGAGCACGAAGCGGAGTTGCGCGCGTGTGTCGAAGCGTGGTCGTCACAACGATCGGTCGCGGAAGTGAACCGCATTCTCGGCGCCGCCGGTATTCCGGTCGCGCCGATCCGCAACGTGCAGCAGGCGCTCGAAAGCGAACAGGCGGCCTTCCGTGGCTTGCTCACCGAGGTGCCTCGCGCCAACGGTCTTGCCGGCCCTACGCTGCGTCTGCCTTCACAGCCCGTCAAATTTTCGGCGTACGGCGGCAATCGTGTCACCGCCGCGCCGCGATTGGGCCAGCACACCGCGGAAATACTGCATACGTTCGGCCTCGACGCAGCGCGAATCGCCGAGCTGCGTAGGCAAGGTGTGTTCGGTCGCAACGGCGATGCCGCCAACAGCGCGCAATTCGCGCGTTCCGATGAACTCGCCAAGGAGAGCGACCGTGCTTAAAAGAATGGGCGTCGAACAGAACGATCTGGAGATCGCCGACGCGATCGAACGCTTTGCGCAAAGCGAACTCGCGCCGCGCGCAGCCGAAGTAGACCGCGACGAAATTCCCACCACGCGTTATGTCGCGCAACTCGCCGAACTAGGTGTGATGGGTATGAACCTGCCCGAGCGGTGGGGCGGCATTGGCGCATCGCCGGTGGCGATCATTTTGTCGCTGGTCGAGATCGCGAAGGCGTGTGCGTCGACGTCGTCGATGATCGGTGCGCACTATCTCGCGACCGACTCGATTCTGATCGGTGGAGACGACAGTCTGCGTGACCGCTATTTGCCCGAAGCCGCCGTGGGCACGAAGCTCGGCGCGTTTGCGCTGACCGAACCGCGCGCCGGTTCGAATCCCGCCGACATGGCGACTCGCGCGACGCGCGAGGGCGACGGTTACCGGATTCGCGGCGTGAAGCATTTCATCTCGAACGCTCAGGCGGCGGACTTCATCGTCGTCTATGCGAAGACGGATCCGGACGCGGGCGCGCGCGGCATCAGCGCGTTCGTGGTCGACCGGTATAGCGCGGGCGTGGACGTGGCGCCGGCCGAAAAGTTGATGGGCATTCGCGGCGCGCCGGCGCACGAGATCGCTTTCGACTGTTTCGTACCGGCCGCGAATCGGCTCGGCGCCGAAGGCACCGGTTTTCGCACGGCGATGAAAGTGCTCGACAACAGCCGGCTCGATGTCGCCGCGACGAGCCTGGGGATTGCCGAGGCCGCGCTCGCGAGCGCGGTGGAGTGGGCCAGGCAGCGCCAGGTGGGCGGGGAGCCGCTGTCGCGCAAGCAAGGTTTGCAATGGATGTTCGCGGACATGAAGACCCGGCTCGAGGCGGCCTGGCTCCTGACCTTGCAGGCGGCCGTGCGGCGCGCGGCGGGCGAGCCGTTCACCGATCACGCGTCGATGGCGAAGCTGTATGCATCGGAGACGGTCGGCTTCGTCACGGATACCGCCTTGCAGATGCACGGCGGTTACGGATTCACCCGCGAGATGCCGCTCGAACGGCTGGTGCGCGACGCGAGAATTCTGCGGATCTACGAGGGATCGTCGGAGATTCAGCGCACCGTGATTGCGCGGATGGTGCTGGCCTGATCGATGGAGCGGTTGCGAGAGGAGAGCGATATGAAGGTGCTGGTGGCTGTGAAGAGGGTGGTCGATTACAACGTGAAGGTTCGGGTCAAATCGGACGGCACGGGCGTCGACATCGCGAACGTGAAGATGTCGATGAATCCGTTCGATGAGATCGCGGTCGAAGAAGCGGTGCGGTTGAAGGAAGCGGGCGTGGTTAGCGAGGTGGTGGCGGTTTCTTGCGGTATCGCGCAAACGCAGGAAACGCTGCGTACGGCGCTGGCGATCGGTGCGGATCGCGCTGTGTTGATCGAGTCGTCCGAGGAGTTACAACCCTTGGCGGTGGCCAAGCTGCTGAAGGCGCTGGTCGGGAAAGAACAACCTTCGCTGGTCGTTCTCGGCAAGCAGGCTATCGACGACGATTCGAACGAGACCGGCCAGATGCTGGCTGCTTTGGCCGGATTGCCGCAAGCGACGTTCGCCTCGAAGGTTGTCGTCGCCGATGGCAAGGCGACGGTTTCGCGTGAAATAGACGGAGGCGCTGAAACGCTGTCTTTAAAGCTGCCCGCAGTGATCACCACCGACCTGCGCCTGAACGAGCCGCGCTATGTGACGCTGCCGAACATCATGAAGGCGAAGAAGAAGCCGCTGGAAACGATCAAGCCGGAAGACCTGGGTGTCGACGTCACGCCGCGCCTGAAGACGCTGAAAGTCGTCGAGCCGCCGAAGCGCTCCGCCGGTGTGAAGGTGCCGGATGTGAAGACGCTGGTCGAGAAGCTGAAGACCGAAGCCAAGGTGCTGTGAGGGAGACAGAGCAAATGACGAATCTGGTTAATCTGGTAATAGCAGAACACGACAACGCATCGATCAAGGCCGCGACGCTGAACACGATCGCAGCGGCGCAGAAGATTGGTGGTGATATTCACGTGCTGATCGCGGGCCACAACGCGCAGGCCGCAGCGGATGCAGCAGCGAAGATTGCAGGCGTTTCCAAGGTCTTGCTGGCTGACGCGCCGCAACTCGAAGCGGGCCTCGCGGAAAACGTCGGAGCGACGGTGCTGAACATCGCAAAGGATTACACGCACATCCTCGCGCCGGCAACGGCATACGGCAAGAACATCGCGCCGCGTATCGCCGCGAAGCTGGACGTTGCGCAGATCAGCGATATCACTGCAGTGGACAGCGCCGATACGTTCGAGCGCCCGATCTACGCAGGCAACGCAATCGCAACGGTGCAATCGGCTGACCCGATCAAGGTCATCACAGTTCGTTCGACCGGTTTCGACGCTGTGGCAGCGGAAGGCGGCAGCGCAACGGTCGAGAAGATCGAAGCGGCAGCAGACAGCGGCATATCGTCCTTCGTGAGCCGTGAAGTGACGAAGCTGGACCGTCCGGAACTGACGTCGGCGAAGATCATCGTTTCGGGCGGCCGCGGTTTGGGCAACGGCGAAAACTACACCAAGGTTCTCGAACCGTTGGCAGACAAACTTCAAGCCGCCCTCGGCGCATCGCGCGCAGCAGTGGATGCGGGCTTCGTGCCGAACGACTATCAGGTCGGCCAAACCGGCAAGATCGTCGCACCGCAACTGTATGTCGCGGTCGGCATCTCGGGAGCGATCCAGCACCTGGCCGGCATGAAAGACAGCAAAGTGATCGTCGCGATCAACAAGGACGAAGAAGCGCCGATTTTCAGCGTCGCCGATTACGGTCTCGTAAGCGATCTATTCGAAGCAGTGCCGCAATTCACGGCTGCGCTCTAGCGCGCCCCTCCGCGCTGCGCAGTCTGGCGAATCGAATAACAACAACAGAAAGCCATCGATCGTCACTCAAACCGCTTTCCCATTGCTGCTGCAAGGCAGCGTAGCGACATGTCAGGAGATACACATGGCAACTTCTATTCCGCGCGCAGCGACGCCTTCGCTGATCGAGCGGCGCTCCATCGACTATATCCCCGAAGCGGAGCGCCACGGCAGTCTCGTTAGCCAGTTCACGCTATGGTTCGGCGCGAACCTGCAGGTGACGGCGGTCGTGACCGGCGCGCTCGCGGTGGTGCTCGGCGGCGACGTCTTCTGGTCGTTGATCGGCTTGCTCGTCGGACAGATGATCGGCGGCACGGTCATGGCGTTGCATGGCGCGCAGGGTCCGCAACTCGGTTTGCCGCAGATGATTTCGAGCCGCGTGCAGTTCGGCGTCTATGGCGCGATCATTCCGCTCACGCTGGTGTGCGTGATGTACGTGGGCTTTTCCGCGGGCGGTACCGTGCTTGCCGGGCAGGCGATCGGGCAGTTGCTGCATGTCGAGAACACCACGGCGATCGTCATCTTCGCCGGGTTGATCGTCTTGCTGACCGCACTCGGCTATCGCACCATTCACGCGATGGGCCGTATGTCTAGCATCGTCGGCGTACTGGCGTTTCTCTATCTGTTCGCCAGTCTGCTGCATGGGCACGATATCGGCGTGCTGTTGAACAACCGGCACTTTACGCTCGGCTCGTTTCTGCTCGCCGTGTCGTTGTCGGCTTCATGGCAGATCGCATACGGTCCATACGTTGCCGATTATTCGCGCTATCTGCCGCGTGCCACTTCGGCACTGAAGACGTTCTGGGCGGTCGGCCTCGGTTCCGTGATCGGCGCGCAGGTCTCGATGGTGTTCGGTGTTTTCGCCGCGGCGCTGGCGGGTAATCGTTTCGCGGGGCACGAGGTGTCGTTCATCGTCGGACTGGGCGCGAGCGGCATGCTCGCAGCCGTGCTGTACTTCACGATCGCATTGGGCAAGCTCACGATCACCACGCTCAATGCCTATGGCAGTGTGATGTCGGTGGCGACCATCATGACCGGCTTCGGCGGCCAACGGTCGATTTCGAGCCGCACGCGCCTTGTCTTCATTTTCCTGATGGTGGGTGCATCGACGGGGCTTGCGCTGGCGGGACATCACGCGTTTCTGAAGGAATTCACTGCATTTCTGCTCTTTCTACTCGCCTTCTTCACGCCGTGGAGCGCCATCAATCTGGTCGACTACTATTTCGTGACCCGGGAGCGCTACGACGTGCCGGCGCTGTTCGATCCGCAAGGCCGCTATGGCCGCTGGAATATGACGGGCATCGCGGTGTACGCATTCGGTGTTCTGATCCAGATGCCGTTCATCGCGACGAGTTTCTATACCGGCGGGTTGGTGGAAGCGCTGGGCGGCGTCGACATTTCGTGGATCGTCGGATTGGCCGCGCCTGCATTGCTGTACTACTTCGCAGCACGAGCCAAAAGGGCTGACATTCCCGAGCAGATGATTCTGCCGCATGAACTCGGCGGCGTGGACGGCGTGGGGCAATAGAGCAGGGCGCCGTGACGTGCTCTATTGCTCCAGCATGTGCGCTGCATGGTCGTGCCCACGCGGCGCCTGCAAATACGCAGCAATGGCGCTCGCCCGCATCGGCCGGCTGAACAGATAACCCTGCACCGCGCGAGCGCCGAGTGCTTTGACGACCTCGACTTGCGACACCGTCTCGAGTCCCTCCACGATGCATTCGAGGCCGAGGTTCCCGCACAGGTCGAGCACCGACTTGACGATCTTTTTCGAAGCGCTGTTGGAATCCACGTCCGTCATGAAACTGCGGTCGATCTTGATCGTATCGAAGGGCAGGCGATGCACGTAGCTGAGGCTTGAATAGCCGGTGCCGAAATCGTCGAGCGATACCCGGCAGCCGGCTTTCTTGATCATGGTGAGCGAACAACGGGCCTGTTCGAAATCACGCGTCACCGCGGTTTCGGTGATTTCGAACGACACGCGATGCGGCGGCACGCCGCTTGCCATGACGATATCGATCAGACGGCGGGCGCGTGCCGACGTGCAGATATCGATCGCCGACAGATTGAACGACAGGTAGAGCTCCGACGGCCAGCGCGCCACTTCGTCGAGTGCTTTGTGCAGCAGCACTTCCGTGATGCGTAGAATCAGTTCGGTACGCTCGGCAATCCGAATGAATTCTTCCGGTCTGACGGCGCCGAGCCGTGCGTTATGCCAGCGGCCGAGCGCTTCCATGCCGATGGTGCGCTGCGTGAGCACGTCGTAGATCGGCTGAAACTCCAGGAACAGTTCCGACTCGAGATCCGCATGGCGAAGCTCCTGGGTGACGAGGCTCGAGCGGCGGATGCGCGTTTCATGTTCGGTCGAGAAAATGACCGGGGTGCCGCGCTGGCTTTCCTTGCCCGCGTATAGCGCCGCGTCGGCGCGTTCGAACACTTGCGCGACCGTCGTGCCGGCTTCGGGGAACGCGGCCCAGCCGATGGTGCCCGACAGTTCGGCAACGTTGCCGGCGACCCGGTAGGGCTGACTGAGCGCCCCGCAAATACGCTCGCCCAATTCGACGAGCGTCGCGTTCGCCAGTTTGTGCTGTGCGAGCACGCCGAACTCATCGCCGCCGAGGCGCGCGAAGAAAATGCCGGGTTCGGCGAGCGACAACAGGCGTGCGCCGACTTCCTGCAGGACGAGATCGCCGCTGGCGTGGCCGTAGATGTCGTTGACCTGTTTGAAGCCGTCAAGATCGATCAGGCCGACATTGAATCCGCCGCCGCTGCCGAGCGCGTGCTCGGACAACGCGCGCAGCGAGGCGAAGAAACTGCGCCGGTTGGGCAGGTCGGTCAGGCTGTCGATGCTCGCGAGCCGGAAGTTGTCGTCGCTCAGGCGCTGCGTTTTCTGCTGGCTCGCCTGCAACTCGCGCTGTGCGTGCACCACATCGGCGAATGTCCGGCAATACAGTTGAATGATAAAGACGAGCGCGACACCCACCAGTGTCATATCGACAGCCATCGCGATGAAAACGGGATAGCCGGTAAAAACCAGAAAAGTGGAGAAGCTTAGGATGACGATCGACAGCAGCAACATGGCCGCCGCGCGCAGGTGCATCAGGCAGAACACGCAGCCGACTACCGTGGTCGCCATGTAAAACGCGACTTGCGTCTGTTCGTAGGCGGTGCCGTAGGGAAACAGGAGCAACGACCAGCTGCTGAACGCAACGGCGAAGAGGCCGGCCAGCCAGGTGAGCTTGCGCAGTTCGGACACCGCTCTGTCGTCGGTCAGAACGCGGTGCCGGAGTTGCCACCATCGTATGCATCGGACGACGCAGATGGCGCACAGCGCCGCCGGAAAGTAGATCGCCAACCACGCAGGCGCGCAACTTATATGCGTAATGGCGACCGTCGTCGTGTTGACCAGGAGAATGAAGTAGAGAAGCGGGACCTGGTGGCCAAATGCGTCGAGCTGCGAGCGCACGAGTTCGGGGTCGCGTTTAGCGACCGACAGCGCATCCCTGAATTGGGTTAGCAGAACCATTCCCGTCCTTTTTTAAACGTTTGCGCTGCACTCGCAGCTTGGTATATCGGCAGGACAGGTGGGATCTTAAGGACACCTTGAACGAAATCGAATCCCGGTGCGAACGAGCGGTAAGTTCGACCGTAAAACGCTGCGCGATCCGTCATTTATGCCGAATCGAAGGTGGCGCAAATGACAGGTTCGCGTATCAAAGTGCAGGACACGAAAGTACACGCTGAGGCTCCAGGGTTGTGCCCGGTTGGCCGTTTTGAGCCTGCGTGCCTTGCGGCGGGGTGGAGACGAGACGTACGGCATTCACGCCGGCATTTGCCAGCACATATTTTTCGGGGCTGTTTTCGGGTTGCCAATAAGCCCGGAAAGTGCCGCCATCGCCGAAAACCAGCAGCTTGCCGTGGACGGTTCCGGCATGGCTCACCAGGTCGACGGGTTCGCCGTCACGGACCTGAAAGCTCTGCGGCGACCCGGAATGTGCCGCGCCGACCAGGGTGGCGCAGGCTTTGTCGCCGGCTGCGAAGGCTGCGCACGAGGTCACAGCGAGGAGCGCACATGTTGCAATATGGCGAAATTTCATTTTTTTATTCCTCCCGGATTCTTGATTGCGGACCTCTCGTCCTGACAATTTTAGAAACTCTCTAATCCACCATAACATAGTAAAAAAGGCCGCCGGCCAAGGTTTGCGCAGCGCTAAATCACTGAAATTGCAACGGATTGTGATAGCGGGAGAATACGCATGGAGCGCGATAAATGCCTAAGCGCGCGATTCTTATGGCACTTTGCAGGAAAAAATCGTCAAATTCCCTGTGGGCGGGTGATACAAGCCTTACACCCAAGGTTTGCGCGAACCGGCGCCTATGCGTTAGTGTGTCGGTCCCGGCGCGACAGACGTGGCGCCGGTTCCATGATTACCATACGGGAAGTGCTATGAACAAACAGGAACTGATTGATGCAGTCGCCGCAGCGACGGGCGAAAGCAAAGCGGCCACCGGCCAAACCATCGACGCGATCGTCGAAGCGGTGACCAAGGCCGTGGTGGGTGGCGATACGGTGCAACTGGTCGGTTTCGGTTCTTTCTCGACTGGCGCGCGCGCAGCACGCGTCGGCCGCAATCCGTCGACCGGTGCAGAGATCCAGATCGCGGCTGCGAAGACGGTGAAGTTCACCGCTGGCAAGGCGTTCAAGGAAGCCGTCAACGCGTCGTAATGCAACGCGCTTCACGCCGGAGCATCCACGCGCGCTGCCGTGGCGCGCGGCGAGCGATGCATCGGGTGTGAGGAATCACGCGCTGCCCAACCCCGGTCAGATGGATCAACCGGCGGATGGTGCGGCGCGTGTGTTTTTGAGCCGACCCCCAACGGGACTTTCCGCAGGGGTGTTCGACGCAGGGCGTGCTCGACGCAGCGCCTGCGCCCCGGCGCACTCAGCCCGCGCGGCGTTTGCGGGTGGCCTCGGCGAGTGTCTCGAGCGCCGGCTCGGTCTGCGCCCAACTGACGCAGGCATCCGTAATGGATACGCCGCGACGCAACGGCACACCGGGCTTCAGATCCTGGCGGCCTTCTTCCAGATGACTTTCCAGCATGACGCCGATAATGCGGCGCTCGCGCTGCGACAATTGCTGCGCGATATCCTGCACGACCTCCAGCTGACGCAAATGCGATTTGCCCGAGTTCGCATGCGAACAGTCGATCATGACCTGCTCGCGCAACCCCGCTGATTTGAGCGCCACGCAGGTGGCTTCCACCGACGCGCTGTCGTAGTTCGGCCCTTTCTTGCCGCCGCGCAGGATCACGTGCGCGTCGTCGTTGCCGCGCGTTTCGAAGATCGCGGCCATGCCCATTTTCGTCATGCCCATGAACGCGTGGCTCGCGCGCGCGGCGACGATCGCGTCCGCGGCGACCTGTGCGCCACCGTCCGTGCCATTCTTGAAGCCGATCGGGCAGCTCAGTCCCGAAGCCAGTTGACGATGGCTCTGGCTCTCCGTCGTGCGCGCGCCGATCGCGCCCCAGGCGATGAGATCGGCGATGTATTGCGGGCTGAGCAGGTCGAGAAATTCGGTGGCCGTGGACAAGCCGAGGCCGTTGATGTCGAGCAGCAGTTGCCGTGCAAGACGCAGACCTTCATTGATGCGGAAACTGCCGTCGAGCCGCGGGTCGTTGATATAGCCTTTCCAGCCGACGGTAGTACGCGGCTTCTCGAAGTAGACCCGCATCACGATCAGGAGATCGTTCTTGTAGGTATCGGCGGCGGCCTTCAGCTTGCGCGCGTATTCGATCGCCTGGTCGTGGTCGTGAATCGAACACGGTCCGACGATCATCACGAGCCGGTCGTCACGGCCATGCAGAATGTCGGCGATTTCCGCGCGGGTCTTCTCGACCAGCGTCTGCACCGAAGGCGGCGTGGGCAATTCGTCCTGCAACAGGGCAGGGGAAATCAACGGACGTACCGCGCCGATCCGAACGTCGTCGATGCGCGTGGTGTCCTGGGTGGCGTCGGCCGAGCCGACTTCCTGATCGTGCAAAGGATTGTCGATGGCGCTCAAAATGTTCTCCCGGACCTTGATGATGAAGTGGCCTCGTGGCCTGACTGCGTGAGTGTGGGTGCGTCGATGCTGGTTGTCTTCGCTGCCGGGATTATGACACTCGCGTGCTGCGGCCGGGACGGCACGCGTCAAAGGCGTTTGATCAAGGCCATGGCGGCGGCCGGATTGCGCTCCTTGAAGCCGCTGATCACGTAGAGATAGACGTCGCGTGCGCCTGTTTTTGCGGGTGCTTCCGCTGAGGTTTCCAGATCGTCCGGTGTCGCGCCCGCTGCCAGTTGCCGCGCGCGTTCCGCCCATGCTTCCAACGCTTTGGTCGAATAACCGTTGGCCTGTTTGTCCGTCGTGCCCATGATGCGCGCGTAGACGAAGGGCGCGGTGATGTCGGCGATCTGCGGGTATTCGCTGTCGCCAGCGAGGACGATGGCGACTTTGTGTTTGCGTGCGAGCGCGACGAATTCCGGCGTCTTGAAGGTGTCGTTGCGCACTTCGATCGCATGCCTGAGCTTCTGGCCTTCGATGCTGGCGGGCAGCAACTTCAGAAAGGCTTCGAAGTCTTCGTTGTCGAATTTTTTGGTAGGTGCGAATTGCCAGTTGATCGGGCCGAGTTTCTGTTTGAGCAGCAGCACACCGCTGCCGAAGAAGCGTTCGATGGTTTCACCCGCGTCCGCGAGGACTTTTCGGTTGGTCGCGTAACGCGGCGCCTTCAGTGAAAAGACGAAATCGTCCGGCGTTTCCTGATACCACTTCTCATAGCTCGCCGGTTTCTGCAAACCGTAAAACGTGCCGTTGATTTCAATCGATGTGAGATTCCTGCTCGCGTATTCGAGTTCGCGGCTTTGCGTGAGGTCGTCGGGGTAGAAGGTGCCGCGCCAGGGCGCATAGGTCCAGCCGCCTATACCGATGCGGATGTTCGTCGTTTTGGTGGCCTTCGCGGTTTTTGTGGTTTTTACGGCGGGTTCTTTCGGCACTTGGGCTCTCCATCTGGCTTCGCAGGGGAAGCAGTAGATTAGCCGCTTTTTCGCCAAGTAACGCGTAAGTCCGGAGAACCGGAAGCGCGCCTGCTATTCGCCGCTTCGCGACGCGTCTGCAGCTTGACGCGCGGCCTCTTCGAACCGCCGGTTCGCTTCCGCCACTTCCGCCCTGAACTGCTGCAACGCGTTCACCGCCAGGTCGGGCGGCGTGAGCGCGGCCCACAACACGTCGATGAGCCGGTCCGCGGTCGCATCGATATCGATGTGCCGGTTCGCGAGCGTGGCGTCCCACAGCACGTGCTCCATTGGGCCGAACACCATCGAGCGCAGCAAGCGCAAGGGCATGTCGGCGCGAATCTGGCCGCTCTCCTGACCTTGCGCGAGCACGCGCATCAACGGTGCGGTATAGCGGCGCTGCAACTCGGTGAGCGCCTCGCTCAATTCATGGTGGCGGGCCCGTCCTTCGGACAACACCAGCGCGCACAGATCGGTGCCGTTTACGAGCATCAACCGCAAGTGCGTGCGAACAATGAACGCGAACTGCTGGCGCACATTGCCGTCGCGCGGCAAGCCGGATTCGATCGCTTCGATGATCTCGTCGTACCAGTCGCCGATCACCCGGGCGCACAATTCGCGTTTGCCGCGGAAATAGCTGAACACGGTCGCCTCGGAAATGCCCAGGCGCTGCGCGATCTCGGCGGTTGTCGCGCGCTCGTAGCCCTTTTCGGAGAACACGTCGCGCCCCGCCTGAAGGATCTCCTTCACGCGTTGCTGCGACTTGCGCCCGGCCGGCTGGCGGCGCGAGGCGGGTAACTCGGCCTTCGTGGCAACCGTCATATGAGTCCAGTTCAGATTTGTTGGTCGAATTCGGCGTGAAAGCCTGCCGATTGACCCCGTCACGCCGATGCTACCACGACATTTTAGCCTTGTAGAGGGCTTGGCCGGTTTCTGAGTGATACTCAAAAATATCTATTGACGCTTACGTAAATCTGGCGTGAAATGCGGCTTGAACGTTGCGCTTCGTGCGGGACGATAAAGGCGGGTCCACCGGTCCGCTACCGTCCGCTGAGCCGCATCCGGACCAGCCGCCGCCCCAAGGCCGGCCGCCAACGAACTCCTGGAGACACAGCAATGAGCAACCTGCCCGGTTTGCAATTCCCGCTCGGCGAAGAAATCGAAATGCTGCGCGACAGCATCGCGGGATTCGCTGCCAAAGAAATCGCTCCGCGTGCCGCGGAAATCGATCGCACGGATCAGTTTCCCATGGACCTCTGGCGCAAGTTCGGCGATCTTGGCGTGCTCGGCATGACGGTCTCGGAGGAGTACGGCGGCGCGAACATGGGCTACACGGCGCATATGATCGCCATGGAGGAGATCTCGCGCGCGTCGGCTTCGGTCGGTCTCTCGTACGGCGCGCATTCGAATCTGTGCGTCAACCAGATTCATCGCAACGGCACGGAAGCGCAGAAGCAGAAGTACTTGCCCAAGCTCGTGTCGGGCGAACACATCGGCGCGCTTGCCATGAGCGAGCCGAACGCGGGGTCGGACGTCGTCAGCATGAAGCTGCGCGCCGAAAAGAAGGGCGATCACTACGTGCTCAACGGCACGAAAATGTGGATCACCAACGGCCCGGATTGCGACACGCTGGTCGTCTACGCCAAAACCGATCCCGAAGCGAATTCGCGCGGTATTACCGCGTTTATCGTCGAGAAGGGCATGAAGGGTTTCTCGGTGGCGCAGAAACTCGACAAGCTCGGCATGCGCGGCTCGCATACCGGCGAACTGGTGTTCCAGGACGTTGAAGTGCCGGAAGAAAACATTCTCGGCCAGCTAAACGGCGGCGCGAAGGTGCTGATGAGCGGCCTCGACTATGAACGCGCCGTGCTCGCGGGCGGCCCGACGGGCATCATGGTCGCGGTCATGGACGCGGTCGTGCCGTACATTCACGACCGCAAGCAGTTCGGTCAGCCGATCGGTGAATTCCAGCTCATTCAAGGCAAGGTGGCCGATCTCTACACCACGTTGCAGGCATGTCGAGCCTATCTCTACGCAGTGGGCCGCCAGCTCGATACGCTCGGCAAGGAACATGTGCGCCAGGTGCGCAAAGACTGCGCGGGCGTGATCCTCTATACCGCGGAAAAAGCCACGTGGATGGCAGGCGAGGCGATCCAGATTCTCGGCGGCAACGGCTATATCAACGAGTATCCGGTCGGCCGTTTGTGGCGCGACGCGAAGCTCTATGAAATCGGCGCGGGCACGAGCGAAATCCGCCGCATGCTGATCGGCCGCGAACTGTTTGCCGAGACGGTCTGAAGGAGACGCCCGCCATGCCGATCATCGAATCAAAGCTGAATCCGCGCTCGGATGACTTCCGCGCCAATGCGGCAGCGCTCGAAGCGCTGGTCGCCGACCTTCGCGCGAAAGTCGAAAAACTCGCGCTGGGCGGTGGTCAGGCGGCGCGCGACAAACACACGGGCCGCGGCAAACTGCTGCCGCGCGATCGCATCGCGCAACTGCTCGATCCGGGCACGCCGTTTCTCGAGTTCTCGCAACTCGCGGCTTACGGCATGTATCACAACGATGCGCCCGGCGCGGGTGTCATCACCGGGATTGGCCGGATCGCGGGGCAGGAGTGCGTGATCGTCTGCAACGATGCGACGGTCAAGGGTGGTACCTACTATCCCGTCACCGTCAAAAAGCACGTGCGGGCGCAGGAAATCGCCGCTGAAAATCATTTGCCCTGTGTGTATCTGGTCGACTCGGGCGGCGCCAATCTGCCGAATCAGGACGACGTGTTTCCGGACCGCGACCACTTCGGCCGCATCTTCTACAACCAGGCGAATCTGTCCGCCGCGGGCATTCCGCAGATCGCCGTCGTGATGGGGTCTTGTACCGCGGGCGGTGCGTATGTGCCGGCCATGAGCGACGAGTCGATCATCGTCAAGAATCAGGGGACGATTTTTCTGGGCGGTCCGCCGCTCGTGAAAGCGGCCACCGGCGAAGTGGTCAGCGCGGAGGATCTCGGCGGCGGCGACGTGCATACGCGTCTGTCGGGCGTGGTCGATCATCTCGCGCAAAACGACGCGCATGCGCTCGGGATTGCGCGCAGTATCGTCGGCAATCTGAATCGCAGCAAGCAGGTGCCGGTTGCGTTGCAGGAGCCGAAGCCGCCGCGTTACGACGTAAAGAGCATGTACGGTGTGATTCCCGTGGATACGCGCAAGCCGTTCGACATTCGCGAGGTGATCGCGCGTATCGTCGACGACTCCGCGTTCGACGAATTCAAGGCACGCTACGGCACCACACTCGTGTGCGGTTTCGCGCATATCTGGGGACATCCGGTCGGCATCATCGCGAATAACGGCATTCTGTTTTCGGAGTCCGCGCTCAAGGGCGCGCACTTCATCGAGTTGTGCTGCCAGCGCAAGATTCCGCTGGTGTTCCTGCAGAACATCACCGGCTTCATGGTGGGCCGCAAATACGAAAACGAAGGCATTGCGCGCAACGGCGCGAAGATGGTGACGGCGGTGGCCACGGCCAAGGTGCCGAAGTTCACGGTGATCATCGGCGGATCGTTCGGTGCGGGCAATTACGGCATGTGCGGCCGCGCGTATTCGCCGCGCTTTCTGTGGATGTGGCCAAACGCGCGCATCTCGGTGATGGGCGGCGAGCAGGCGGCGTCGGTACTGGCCACGGTGAAGCGCGACGGCATTGAAGGCAAGGGCGGTGCGTGGAGCGCGGAAGAAGAAGAAGCGTTCAAGCAGCCGATCCGCGATCAATACGAACATCAGGGCCACCCGTACTATGCCAGCGCGCGCCTGTGGGACGACGGCGTGATCGACCCGGCGCAAACGCGCGACGTGCTCGGTCTCGGCCTGTCGGCCGCGATGAACGCACCGATCGAAGACACGCGTTTCGGCGTGTTCAGAATGTGACGATGCGCGAGAAAGCGCGGGAGCTGCGACGATGCAATACGAAACACTGACGGTCGAATTCGCCGGACAGATCGCCACGGTCACATTGAATCGGCCGGACGTGCGCAACGCATTCAACGAAACGATGATCGCCGAAGTGACCTCGGCCTTCACGGCGCTCAACGATCGCGACGACGTGCGCGCGGTGGTGCTGGCCGCGAACGGCAAAGCATTCTGCGCGGGCGCCGATCTGAACTGGATGAAGAAGATGGCCGGTTACTCGGACGACGAGAACCGTGCCGATGCAATGCTGCTGGCAAACATGCTGTCGTCGATCTATCGCTGCAACAAGCCGGTGATCGCGCGCGTGAACGGCGACGCGTACGCGGGCGGCATGGGTTTGATCTCAGCGTGCGACATTGTGGTGGCGGTCGAAAGCGCGCGCTTCTGCCTTTCGGAAGCGCGCCTCGGTCTGATTCCGGCCACCATCGCACCGTACGTGATTCGTGCGCTGGGCGAGCAGGCGTCGCGCCGCTATTTCACCACCGCCGAGCAGTTCGATTGCGCAACGGCGTTGCGCCTCGGACTGGTCAGTGAAGCCGTCAGCGTGGAGCAACTCGACGCCACCGTGCGGCAGATTGCCGAGACGCTCTGCGCCAACGGTCCGCAGGCGGTACGCGCGTGCAAGCAACTCGTGCAGGATATCGCGGGCCACGAGTTGAACGACGCGATGATCGAAGACACGGCGGCGCGCATCGCGCGCACGCGTGCCGGCGCCGAAGGGCGTGAGGGCGTGGCGTCGTTCCTCGAAAAACGCCCGCCCGCCTGGCGTAACTAACGCATCTATTCCAGGGCGCGGGCAGCGCCTTGACCAGAACAACAGCCCCGATAAAACGGCACACTTCATCGAGACACTTCATGTTCAACAAGATCCTGATTGCCAACCGGGGCGAGATTGCGTGCCGCGTCGCCGCGACCTGCAAGCGGCTCGGCATTGCGAGCGTGGCCGTCTATTCCGTTGCGGACGCCAATGCTAAGCACGTGGCCGCCTGTGACGAGGCGGTGCATATCGGCGGTTCGACGGCGGCGGAAAGCTATCTGCGCGTCGAACGCATCATCGAAGCCGCGCGCGCCACCGGCGCGCAGGCGGTGCATCCGGGCTACGGCTTCCTGTCGGAGAACGAAGCTTTCGCGCATGCGTGCGAGGCCGCCGGCATCGTCTTCATCGGACCGCCGGTCGAGGCGATTGCGGCGATGGGCTCGAAAGCCGCCGCGAAGGCGTTGATGCACGCGGCCGCCGTGCCGCTCGTGCCGGGCTATCACGGCGACGATCAGGATCCGCAACTGCTGCACCGCGAGGCCGATGCGATCGGTTATCCGGTGCTGCTCAAAGCTAGCGCCGGTGGCGGCGGCAAGGGCATGCGCGTGGTCGAGCGCAGCGAGGATTTCGCGGCGGCGCTGGCTTCGTGCAAGCGGGAAGCCGCGAGCAGCTTCGGCAATGATCGCGTGCTGATCGAAAAGTATCTGACGCGGCCGCGCCATGTGGAAGTGCAGGTGTTCGCGGACAGTCACGGCGGCGCTGTCTATCTGTTCGACCGCGATTGCTCTGTGCAGCGGCGTCACCAGAAAGTGCTGGAAGAAGCGCCAGCGCCCGGCTTGCCCGCTGAAATCAAGCGCGAAATGGGCGAGGCCGCGGTGGCCGCCGCGCGCGCGGTGAATTACGTCGGTGCGGGCACGGTCGAATTCATCATGACCAGCACGGGCGAATTCTATTTCATGGAAATGAATACGCGCCTGCAGGTCGAGCATCCGGTCACGGAAATGGTCACCGGTCAGGACCTCGTGGCATGGCAACTGCGCGTCGCCGCCGGCGAACCGCTGCCGCTCACGCAGGAACAGTTGAAGATCGACGGTCACGCCATCGAAGCGCGTATCTACGCAGAGCACCCGGCGCGTGGTTTCCTGCCGTCTACAGGCACGCTCAAGCATTTGCGCATGCCGGAAGGCGTGGAGTTCGCGATCGATGCGGCAGGTCTTGGCGAGCCGGGACGCAAGGCGCCGGTGCGTATCGACAGCGGCGTGCGTGAGGGCGACACCATCACGCCGTTCTACGATCCGATGATTGCGAAGCTGATCGTGCACGGCGCCACGCGTGAAGAGGCGCTCGCGCGTCTGAGCCGCGCGCTGCATGCGTGCGAGGTGGTCGGCCCGCACACCAACATCGAGTTCCTGCAAAGCATCGTGGCTAGCGAGCCGTTTGCAACCGGCGATCTCGATACGGGCTTGATCGAGCGTCATCACGACGCCTTGTTCGCGCCGCGCAAGAAGCCATACAAGGAAGCGCTGGCGCTCGCTTGCGCAGCGCTGCTCACGCGCGAGGGCGGCACGGCGCACGGCGCGTCGCCGTGGGATGCGTTGTCGCACTGGCGGCTGAATGGCGGCTATACGCAGACGCTCGGCTGGCGCGACATGGACAGCAGCGGCGATCACGCAAGCCTGTTCACGGTCGCGTTCGCACGCGACGGCAGCACGCAAACGCTCGAACACGACGGCGTGCGCGAGGACTTCAGCTGGTCGAACGGCAGCGGCCCGCATGAATTCCGCGCGACGATCGGCGATGCGCGGGCAACGGGCCGCGTATTCGTCGACGGCGATACGTTCCATGTGTTTTGCCTCGGCGAAGCGCTCGCGTTCGAATGGCAAAACCTGCTCGCACACGCCGCGGACGCCGAAGGCGGCGAAGGCCGTCTGACCGCGCCGATGCCGGGCAAGGTGATCGCGGTGCTGGTGGAACCGGGCACGGTGGTAGAGAAGGGCACGCCGCTGATCGTGATGGAAGCAATGAAGATGGAGCACACCATCGGTGCGCCGGCTGCCGGCACGATTTCGGAGGTGCTGTATTCAGTCGGCGATCAGGTTGCCGACGGCGCGCAGCTTCTGGTGCTGGACGTGCAGCAGTAAGGGCGCAACTCAGGCAAGGCGCGTATAGCCGACGGCGCGCGCCTCGCTTTCAAGCTGCTCGATGCGGTCGTAATCCGAGCGCGGCAACACGGAAAACCCCTGCAAACGCAGGCGTTTCGCACGCTCGGGCTGGATCACGAGTACCTCGTTCAATGCTTCGCGCAGTGCTTCCACGGTGGCCGTGGGTACCGTGTCGGAAGCGATCAAAGGCAGGCCCGGCGACGGCGCTGTCGTGCCGATCCGGCGCACCTGACGGGCCAGTTCCGGCATTTCGTCGCAGACGAAAGCGAAGGTCACGCAATCGATCGCCGCGACATCCGCGTGATTTTCGGCCACCGCGCGCAACGAGCCGAGATGCGAGCCGGTTCGCAATACCGCGCTGAAAAATAGACCAGCGCGCGCGAGCGGCGCCACGGCGTGGCGAAACACGTTCATGCCGCTATTCGAATCGTCCTGGTTGTACGCCGCACGCGCGCCGCGACACGCCGCTAATGTATCGAACGGCGCATCCGCGCGCGTCACCAGCACGCTTGAATAATGCGCGCCCTCGCAACCCGGCGCGTCAAAGCGCGGCGTCGCGATCAGTTGTACCTGGTCCTGCAAGCCATGCATGAACGGATAGCCGCACGTTTGCGAGATCAGCAGATTGGGGCGCCGCCAGAAGCCGTGCAATTCTTCGTCCGGTTCGACGATGCGGCACGCCGGCTTGACCATGCGCAGCACGTCGGCGAGCCACTCGCGCCACTCGAAGTCGAGCGCGGGTGTGACGTTATACATTGGCAGGGCGGCGATCCAGGTCATGACGCTATTCTGGCATGCCTGCTATTTAATGTCTGACCATTCGGAATTCGTCGAGGCCGAGACGCACCGGCTCCGACGGTCTGAACGCCCATTTCTGCGCGGCGACCGAAAGGATTTCCAGTTGCGCATCCTCGAATGCGACGAGCAGGTCCTGCTTGCGCTTGCTCGCCGCGCCGCAATAGGTCACGAGTGCTTCGGCGCTGACCTCGAAGATCTGCGCCCGATCATCGCAGCACACCCGGAACGCGACCGTCGCGCATTCCGTCACACAGGGCCTGAACCCTTCATCCACATACACTGACATGGCCATCTCCCGCCGCACGCCCGAGTCATCAGGATGACAAGTCGTAAGCTTGCGGTATGTGGGAAAACCGGCATTTGCCGTGAAATGGCCGCGACTTTATCCGCTCCGGCGAGCGGCGGCTTCGCCGGTGGCCCTCAAGCGCCCGAGTTACTGCGGGAACACCCGTACGACCGCGACAGGACGCGCCGCTCAAGCCACCATGCGCGCATGGGTCCAGGACCACAAATCGGCCGGTGACAACGACTTCGAAAACAGAAAGCCCTGCAGTTCGTCACAACCGATCGTACGAAGAATGCGCGCCTGATGCTCGCTCTCGACACCCTCGGCGACCACCCGCAGACCCAATTCATGGCCGAGTTCGATGATCGTGCGGACGATGGCAAGGTCCGCGCGGGCATCGAGCATGTCGAGCACGAACGCGCGATCGATCTTGAGCCGATCGAGCGGAAAGCGGTTCAGATAGCTGAGGCTCGAATAGCCGATGCCGAAATCGTCGAGCGCGAGTTTGACTCCGAGCGCGCGGATCGCGTTGATCATGGCGAGATAGTTTTCCGCGTTGTCCATCAACACGGTCTCGGTGATCTCGAGTTCTAGCCGCGACGGCTCGACGCCATGCCGCGCGAGACTGTCCGCGAGCGTGCCGATCAGGTCCGAATCGCGCAACTGGATGGCCGACAGGTTGATCGACACGCGTAGCGGCATCAGGCCTTGCGCGTCCCACTCGGCGATCTGCCGGCAGGCTTCGTCGATCACCCACGCGCCGATCGGAATGATGAGCCGCGTGTCTTCCGCGACCGGAATGAATTGCGCGGGCGACACGATGCCGATTTGCGGGCTGTTCCAACGCAGCAGCCCTTCGACTGCTAGCAGTTCGCCCGTGTGCGCATCGACGCACGGCTGGTACTCGAGCCGGAACTCGTGCATCGCGATGGCGGTGCGCAGGCAGGCTTCGAGCGTCAGCCGGTAGCGCGTGCGTTCGGCAATGTCGGGCGCGAAGAACTTCACGAGATTGCGCCCCGCACCCTTCGCCTGGTACATCGCGGCGTCGGCGTTCTGCATCAGCGTTTCGATGTCCTCGCCGTCGTCCGGGAACAGCGCCACGCCGACGCTGCACGACACCTGCAGCGTGACGCCGCCGACCTCGTGCGGCTGGCGCACGAGCGGCAGCAGACGATCCTCGATCGTACGCGTCACGTCCGCCGCGTTGCTGACGCCGTTCAGGATCACCGTGAACTCATCGCCGCCGAGCCGGCTCACTGTGTCGTTGCTGCGCACGGCTTGCAACAGGCGTCGCGAGACCGAGCGCAGCAGACTGTCGCCAATGTGATGACCCAGTGAATCGTTAATGTTCTTGAAGCGGTCGAGATCGATGAACAACACCGCGACGCGCTGCCCGGTGCGCCGCGCGTTGCCGAGCACCACGCCGAGGCGTTTCACGAACAGCTCGCGGTTCGGCAGCTCCGTCAGCACGTCGTGCTCAGCGAGGAACTGGATGCGCGCCTCGCTCTTCTTGCGGTCGGTGATATCGATCAGCGTGCAGATGTAGTGCGACAGGTTCGCGCGCCGGTCGCGCACCGCGCTCACCATCAGCCACGCCGGATAGTCACTGCCCGCGCGCCGGCGCACGTGTGCTTCACCGTGCCATGCGCTCAGGCGGTCGACGGAATCGATCACGGCCGGGAGAATGTCGTCATGTTCCTGCGAGGCGAAGAGGAACGCGGGCTCCTTGCCTGTCACGTCGTCGGCGCGATATCCCGTTGCTCGATAGAACGACGCGTTGGCGGTCACGAGCCGCCGTTGCGCATCGAGAATAAGGATCGCTTCCGAGGACGCCTCGAACACCTTGCCCCACAATTCCAGGCGCTGCTCCATCAGTTTGATCTGGTTGATCGGCGTGAAGGCGGTCAGCACGGCGTCGCGCCCCTGGAAGTCGAGGCGCCGCGCCGACAGCATGGCCCATGTGGACTCTTTGGCGGCTTTCCAGTGCACCTCGAATTCGTCCACCGCCTCGCGGTCGGAGAGTTGCTGGAAAAAACGCGCGCGCACCTCCGAGTCGAGGCCGACGGCCCACGGGTCGACCGTACAGCCGTTCAGCCAGTAAAGCGCGGGCTTGTTAGCGTGCAACACCTCGTGCCCCGGGATCGACGTGACGACCATCGGCACCGGGGTCGCCTCGACGAGCGCGTACTGGGCGGCCGACGCGCGTGCGGTCGCCGCGAGTTCCTTCTGCACGTCGCGCTCGCGATCGAGTTGCGCGAGCATGTCGTTGAAACCGCGCACCAGCTGGCCGATTTCGTCCTGGCTATGCCAGCGGGCGCGCAGCGAATGGTCGCCCGTGCGTCGCACCGTGTCCATCACGCGCGCGAGCTGGCGCAGTGGCCGCGAAATCTGCTGGGCGACGAAATACACCATGCTCAGGATCGCGCACAGCAGGAAAAGCGCTGTGCCGAGATGCAGCCACATGCGCTCAAATAGGCCGCGCACGCGCTCGTGCAGCAGTCGTTCGAGCTGATTGCCGGTCGCGCTCCATGCGTCGCTCACGCTCATCACCACGCGCTGCTGGGCGGCATCGAGCGCGGCGAGTGTGGCGTCATCCGAGCCGGCATCGACGGCGGCGCCGGCCACATGCCGATACGCGTCGATCGCGGCGAGCATGCGCGTGAGGGGCGGGCCGATCGTCGTGGTCAGCGTGCCGTTCGTGGCCGCGGCCTCCGCATAGTCAGAACGCAGTCCCTGCAATACCGCATCGAGCTGGCCTTCCAGTACGAGGTAGCGGGTCCGCATCTCGTCGTGGCTCATCCGTGCAGCGTGAAGACGCGCGCCGGCGTCGTGCAGGTGGCGGCCCATCCGGTTGACGTCGCCGAGCAGCTCCGGATAGCGCAGGATCGACAGCGACATCGAGTAGTAGCTGTCGAGGTCCGGGTCCAGAATCAGGTTCGACTGGTTGCCGACGCGTGTGACCAGCTCGCGTGTCGCTTCGAGGCCGACGTCCACTGTCGCGGCGCCCGCATGCGGCGCGGCGCTGGCCGTCAGCGCCGCGAGCACACGCGCATTGAGTTCCGCGCTTTGCATGTTCGCGCCATAACGGCGCTCCGCGTCGGCAAGCCCGTCCGCCGTGCGTTTCAACTGGGCCGCCGTTCGCGGCTGCCCGGCCCCCGCGAGCGCGAAGTCGATGAGCGCGTCGTGTACGGCCGCGACGTAGGCGTTGCCGACCAGCTCCTTGTCGGAGAAGTCGATCGCGATGTATTTCTCGTGGATCAGAATGCCGCTGATGTACAGCACCGCGCTCAGGTCGAGCAGATAGATCAGCAGCAGCTTACGGCCGACGCGAAGGCGCGCGAGAAACCGGAAGAACAGATTGCGTTTCATAGGCGCTGCCGCTCGACCGCGAAGCTTTCACCGCGTGCGCCATAAGCCAGACGTTTCACTGCGTTTCTCCATGCGGGGAGCGCCGGACCCGGGTCAGGTCCGAAGGCGGAAAAACCCCCTGATCATGGTATCGACCGGTTGGAGAACTTCTTTAGTCTTCGCTTAAAACTCACCATTACGGTGCCGGAAACGCTGCATCACGGTGCGGATTTCGAGTTCCGGCGGCACTTGCTCACCGGATTGCTGCATGAGCGGAAGTTAAGCCGGGCAGCTCGAGGCTTACGCTAGCCAGGTATCTGGAGCGGCTCCACGCCACTCCAGATCTTCGTGCGTTAGAAGAAGCCCAACGGCTTGTCGCTATAGCTCACGAGCAGGTTCTTCGTTTGCTGATAGTGGTCGAGCATCATCTTGTGCGTTTCGCGGCCAATGCCGGACTGCTTGTAGCCGCCGAACGCCGCATGCGCCGGATAGGCGTGGTAGCAGTTGGTCCACACGCGGCCCGCCTGAATCTGCCTGCCGAAGCGATAGGCACGTGTGCCGTCGCGCGTCCACACGCCGGCGCCGAGGCCGTAGAGCGAGTCGTTGGCAATTTCGAGCGCCTCTTCTTCGTTCCTGAACGTCGTGACCGAGACTACCGGTCCGAAAATCTCTTCCTGGAAGATGCGCATCTTGTTGTGGCCGCGGAACACGGTCGGCTTGACGTAGTAGCCTTTGCTCAATTCGCCGCCAAGCGCATTGCGCTCACCGCCGATCAGGCATTCGGCGCCCTCCTGTTTGCCCAGATCGACATACGAAAGAATCTTCTCCAACTGTTCCTGCGAGGCCTGCGCACCGATCATCGTTCTGGTGTCGAGCGGATGCCCTTGCGTGATGGCGGCGACGCGTTTCAGCGCGCGTTCCATGAAGCGGTCGTAAATCTTTTCTTCGATCAATACGCGTGACGGACACGTGCACACTTCACCCTGATTCAGCGCGAACATCGCGAAGCCTTCGAGAGCCTTGTCGAAAAACCCGTCGTCACGATCGATCACGTCGGCGAAGAAAATGTTCGGGCTTTTGCCGCCAAGTTCGAGCGTGACGGGAATGATGTTCTGGCTCGCGTACTGCATGATGAGGCGGCCGGTCGAAGTCTCTCCGGTAAACGCAATCTTGGCGATGCGCTTGCTCGATGCCAGCGGCTTGCCCGCTTCGAGGCCGAAACCGTTGACCACATTCAGCACACCCGGCGGCAGCAAGTCCTGAATCAGTTCGACCAGTACGAGAATGGACGCAGGTGTTTGCTCGGCAGGCTTGAGCACGATGCAGTTTCCCGCGGCGAGCGCCGGCGCGACTTTCCACACGGCCATCAGGATCGGGAAATTCCACGGAATGATCTGACCGACCACACCCAGTGGCTCATGAAAATGATAGGCCACGGTATCCGCGTCGATCTCGGAGAGCGTCCCCTCCTGTGCGCGAATGCAACCGGCGAAATAGCGGAAATGATCGATCGCGAGCGGGATGTCGGCGGCGAGCGTTTCGCGGATTGGTTTGCCGTTGTCGATCGATTCGGCGAATGCGATGCGCGAGAGGTTCTGCTCCATGCGGTCCGCAATGCGGTTCAGGATGTTCGCGCGCAAGGCGGGCGACGTATCGGCCCAGGCCTTGCGGGCGCGGTGAGCCGCATCCAGAGCGAGTTCGATATCTTCTTCCGTCGAACGGGGAATCGACGTAAAGGGTTCGCCGGTGATCGGCGACACATTGTCGAAGTACTCGCCACGCACCGGAGGGACCCACTCGCCGCCGATGAAATTGGCGTATTGCCGCGCATACGGAAATTCGACATCGAGAAACTGCATATCTGCGTGATTCATGCCTGACTCCTCCAAATGATTGTCTGAATGCCGACGGAGAAAGCGCGCTTTGGCGTGACGTGTGCGCATCACCGCGGCTCTTCATCGTGAGGAGCATTCAGCGAGAAGCGTGCCATTGGACCTGAGTGTGCGGCATGCATAGCGACGAGCGCGGTTCATTCGCGCGCGCTTTGCTTCATCGGTCGGGCAACTGTCATTTTTAGCAACACATGTGCGTTCGAATGTGCCACGCCGCAACACTGCCGGCACGCATGAAGAGCCGCTCTTTCACGCGATTGCGGCGCGCTTTCATCGACTATCGCGGCCCGAGGCGCACTTGCCGTCAATGGCACGCGACTTGCCTTGAATGGCCCGCAGCCAGTCTGCGTTCACTAGACGATGGCGCCGCCGCACGGCCTCGCGTCGACAACTCAACAGGAGACAAGGATGAAAGCACGTTTAGCTTCGGCGACGCGGCCCACGGCGCTTGCAATGAGCGTGGCGACCGCCGTCAGTCTGTTATTCGGATCGGCGATGGCCGCCGGCGACTACCCGGCCGTCACCTATGAGCGATTGACCGCTGCGCAGAGCGATCCCGGCTGGCTCACGTACTACCGCACCTATAACGGCCAGGCGCACTCGCCGCTCAAACAGATCGACACTGCGAACGTGAAGAACCTCAAACAGGTCTGGAGCTACAAGTTTCCGGCGGACCTGCAGCAGGGATTCGAAGCCACGCCGATCGTCAACGGACGCTTTCTCTTCGTGACCACGCCGAAGGACAACGTCTATGCATTCGACGCGGTAACCGGCAAGCAATTGTGGAAGTTCGAACCGAAGCTCGGTGCGGAGTCGTTCAAGACGGCATGTTGCGACGTGATCAATCGCGGCGTGGCCCTGTATGGCAAGAACGTCTACGTCGCGATGCTGAGCGGTGACGTGGTCGCACTCGACGCGCAGACTGGCGCGGTTGCGTGGCGCAAGCAGATGTTCGAGCCGGGGCTCGGCTATGCATTCTCGCTGGCGCCGCTCGCGCTCGACGGCGCATTGGTGGTGGGCAGCGCCGGCGGCGAATACGGCGCACGCGGCTTTATCGCGGCGTTGAATCCGGACGACGGCAATGTGCTGTGGAAGCGCTTTACGGTGCCCGCGGCTGGCGAGAAGGGTGGAGATACGTGGCCGAACGGCATGCAGGAGCATGGCGGCGCGCCGGCCTGGCTGACGGGCACTTACGACGCCGCGTCGAAGACGCTCTACTGGGGCGTGGGCAACCCAGGCCCGTGGCTGGCCGATCTGCGTCCGGGCGACAACCTTTACTCCGATTCGCTCCTCGCACTCGATCCGAAGAACGGCGATCTCAAATGGCATTACCAGTACACCAAGCATGACACATGGGACTACGACGGCGTGAATACGCCGGTGCTGGCGACGATCAAATATCAGGACAAGGAGTACGACGCGATCATTCACGCGGACCGCAATGGTTTCTTCCATGCGATCGACCGCGGCACAGGCAAGCTGATCTATGCGAAGCCGTTCGTGACGGCGACTTCGGTAACGGGCTATTCGGCGGACGGCGCGCCGATTCAGGACGCGTCGAAGTACCCGAAGGCCGGCACGACGATCGAGACCTGCCCGAGCTTCCTCGGCGGCAAGAACTGGTGGTCGGTTTCGTACGATCCGGACAAGCACATTGCAGTCGTCCCGGCTTTGCACGCATGCATGTCGCTGTCGGGCAAATCGGTGAACTACATGGAAGGCTTGCCGTACCTCGGCGAAGGCTTCGAAATCAAACCGGAGCCCGGCAGCAAGGGTTATGGCGAGCTGCAGGCGATCAATGTCGACACGGGCAAGAAAATCTGGAGCCACTGGAGCAAGATGCCGTGGAACGGCGGCGTGGCGACCACGGCCGGTGGTCTTGCGTTTAGCGGCTCGCTCGACGGCCACCTGTACGCATTCGATGTGACGACCGGCAAGGTGTTGTGGCAGAGCCCGAAGCTGGCAAGCGGAATCGTCGCTCAACCTTCGGTGTTCGAGGCCGACGGCAAGGAGTATGTCGCCATTCTCGCGGGCTACGGGGGCGCGAATCCGATCTGGGGCGGCCCGATGGCGAAGGCGGCGGAGAAGGTTCCACGCGGCGGCACGTTGTATGTGTTCGCGCTCAACCACGGCTGATGTCCACATGGCTGTCACGACAAGCCGGCCGCGTCCGCATGGACACAGTCGCCCGGTCGTGACGGTCAGGCCTTTTCTGGAAACAGGATCATGAAGACTCGACTCAATAGGTTCGCCGTTGCCGGTGTCTTGCTGGCGACCGGCGCACTGGCACCGGGACTCGCCAGCGCAGGTGTGCGCGTGTGCACGTTTCCCGGCAGTCCCTCGACCGCGCTCGACGAAGCGGTCGCGCGCGAAGCGTTTCGCACGGCCGGTATCGCGCTGTCGCTCTCTCCCGGAGGATTCGACAGTGGCGACGACGACGGCGTCTCGCTGAAGGAGCTAAACGCCGCACTGGCGAGAAAATGCGATGTGATAGCCGGCTTTCCGCGTTCGACAGTGGCAGATGGTTCCGGCAGCAAACTGACCTTCTCGCGCGGTTATCTGCGCTCCGGCTACGTCAGCATCACCACGCGAGAATCGTCCACGCCCGCCGGCGGAGCCGAGGTGGTTGCGGCAACTTATGCGAGCCCCGCGCAACTGATTGCCGTGCAGCAGCCGAACGTGAAACTCGACCTGGAGAACACAGCGGAGCTGACGGTCGACGCCGTGGCGAGCGGGCATGCGCAGCGAGCGATCGTCTGGTATCCGGCGGTGGTGGCTTACACGATCAAACATCCTGAGCGGCACTTCCGGATTGTCAATGCCGCCTCGCAGTATGCCGACTGGCAGTTGGTGTTCGCGTTCGGGAAGAACGGCGCGGGGTTACAGCCGCGAATCGACGCGGCGCTCGAAAAGATGGCATCGGACGGCCGGCTCGCGGCATTGTCCCGCCACTGGACTCTCCCCGAAGCGGCTCAGGCGAGCAGTTCTGCCGCGCCGGCGTTTGCCTATCGCGATGGCCCAGGCCGTGGCGGCGCGGTGTGGCGTATGACTTTGGCATCCGGGCAAGGTTCGCAGCAAGGTCGGTTTCTCAAGGTCGATGCGAGCGCAGCCGCCGATGCGCCGAGTTTCGACCGCACGCAGGTCGCGCACGGCAAGACGCTTTACTCGAGTTCGTGTGCGAAATGCCACGGTCCGGATCTGCAGGGACTCAATGCACCCGCATTGCGCGGGCCGGCTTTTGCACCGGCTGCCAATGCGAAGCTGACGATCGGCGGGGTGTACGGATACATGGCGAACAATATGCCGGCTGACCGCCCAGGCAAGATGAAGCCGCAGGATTATGCGGACATCATGGCTTTCCTGCTGTATTCGAATGGCTATAGCGCGAGCAGCACCAAACTCACCGACGATAGCGCCAAGGCATCGACCACGCCGCTCAACGCGCGCACATCGCAATAGGCCCGGTATCTTTCTTCACTGAGTTTCTTCACTGCGTCGGCCGCCATGCAACGACGACGGCCCGGCAGTCTTCCCGTCATTCACGGGGAGCGCTGGGCCGCCTTCCTTGTAACCGTCACTTTATCCATTACCCCTGACGCATGACGTGTCCCTGCTGCGAACAGGCAGCGGAGCGTCGATCAGCGCAGCCGTGTCAGTCCAGCCAGCCGCGTTGCCGCGCATGGTCGATGAAACGGTACACGTCGGCAGCGAGGTCGGACGCTCTGAACAGATCTTCCAGTTCACCGATAATGTCGTCCAGTTCGCGTGTCCCGTCGCAGCGCACGAGAATTTCCCCCGCGCTCGGATTGAGATTCACGGTGCCATCTGGAGAGAGCAGCACGTAGGTATCCCGAACGCCTTCCCATTGCAGGCGGAACTTCGTGCGCAAACAGGGCCGAAGGCTGGCGTAATGGTCGTGGTGCGGGGCATTCATACGGGTTACGCCTTTAAGATCTCTTCGAGCATCAGCCCGAGCCGGCAATCCTAGTCTTCATGGGCCATGTTCCGTGCGCCGTCACGCTCGCTCACATAAAGCGAGCGGCGTGCGGCGTTTTATCGTTGCTTTACCGATTGGCGATATACATCGTGATTTCAAAACCGAAACGCAGATCGGAATAGGCGGGGGTGGTCCATTGCATGACTGTCTCCTTGAATAAAACATGTGATTGAAGAACCGCATAGGTGAAGCGGCCGTGTCGATTAACGCAAAGTCTGTGCCGGGAGAATAGAGCCAAGTTGGAAGCTGTGAAGGATGCGCCGAATGATTAGCATGTCGAATGGACAAAAAAATAATCGATGTGTGCTGTGACGTCGCGTGTTCCGCGCTCGGACCGGGCGCGGAACACCTGTTCATTTCAGTTACAGCACTGTTGCAAATTGGAGCAGTTGTGACACCTACGAGTCAGGCCGCGTTTTCCGAGTCGCTCAAACCCTGCAACGGCAGCTTTCTATAAATCGTGTTGCGCGAGATGCCGAGCGCGCGAGCGGCCGCCGACACATTGCCGCCATGTTGTGCCACGGCTTGGGCAATGACGCTGGTGGCGACGTCTTCAAGACGTCCGCTTGGCAGCGGTAAGGCCTCTGTGCTGGCTGTGCCCGGCGCGGTAGCCGTGCGCAAGCCGTCGAAGAAATCGTCTGGCAAATGCTCGCGGCGAATCTGGCCGTCCGCATCGACCATGGCCGCCGCCGTGCGCAGAAGATTGCCCAACTGCCTGAAATTGCCCGGCCATGCGCATTGCTCGAACAGCGCCATCACGTCCGGGGCAACGCTCAGGCGCTGCCCTTCTGCGCTTTCGGCAGACGCGCATTGCAGCATCTTCTGGATGACGGCGGACAGATCCGTGCGCTCGCGCAGCGGCGGCAGTTTGACCACCATGCCGTTCAGGCGGTAGTACAAATCCTCGCGAAACCGGTTCTGCGCAATCATCTCACGCAGGTCACGGTGGGTCGCGCAGATGACGGCGATATCGACCGGTATCGACTTCGACGAGCCAAGCGGATTGACAAGCCGTTCCTGCAGCACGCGCAGCAAGCGCACCTGCAACGGATAAGGCATGTCGCCGATTTCGTCGAGGAACAGCGTGCCGCCATTGGCTTGCAGCAGTTTGCCGACGGCGCCTTTGCGCCGCGCGCCTGTGAACGCGCCTTCCTCGTAGCCGAACAACTCGGACTCGATCAGCGTTTCCGGTATCGACGCGCAGTTGACCGCGACGAACGCGCCGGAGCGCCGCGGCGAGTCGTTGTGAATCGCCTGCGCGAGCAGTTCCTTGCCGGTTCCGGTCTCACCGGTGATCAGGATCGGTATGTCCTTGCCGATCACCTTGCGGATTTTGCCGATGACTGCCGTGATCTGGGGGTCGCCCGTGTCGAGGTAGCTGAGTCTCGACAACGCACCCGCGGCTGGCGTCGCCGCTTCCGCGCGCTGGGCCGTGCGCGTCTCGCGGGTTTCCTGCGGCAGCGAGCTCGCCTCGGTGCGAGTGTCGCGGCGGAATTCGACGTGCGCGCAGACCACCGCGCCAGTGTGCAGGTTCAGCGATAAATGCCGGTCCCGGCTGACTCGCCGGTGATCGAGTAGTTGCGCGCTCGTGAGACCGAATAACGACGACAGCGTATGCGCGCGCAAGCCCGCGAGCGGCATGCCCAACTGGAATTGCGCACTGCGATTGGCGGACAGGAAACGGCCGTCGCAGGTGAATGCGGCGATGCCTTCCATCAAGGTGCCGAGAAATTCAGGGCGGCCGTGAAAGGCGATTTGCAAGGTTTCGCGAAAGGTGCTCGTAAACAGATGATTCTCGATCATCTGCACGGACATTTTCGCCAGCGCCATGGTGTGCTGGTGATAGCTGCGATAGTCGCCGGTGACATCGAGCACGCCGATCAGGTCGCCGTATGGATCGAGGATCGGCACACTGGAGCAGGTGAGAAAGCGATTGGCCGCCAGATAGTGCTGCTCGCCGTGGATGGCGGTTGGGCATCGCTCGGCGAGCGCCGTGCCGATTGCGTTCGTGCCTTGGCGGTCCTCGGCCCAGTTGGCGCCCGGGCGCAGCGCGACTTTCTCGGCGCGCCGCAGAAAGTCGTCGTCGCCGATCGAATGAAGAATCAGGCCTTCGGCGTCGGTCAGCACGATCATGCTCTGCGTGTTGACGATCTGCTCATGCAGCGTTTCCATCACCGGCGTGGCATGTGCGCAGAGCACACGGCTTTGTTCCAGCTTCAACGAAAGCTCGGCCGCGGGCAGGACGTCGTAGTCCGGCCGCATCAGCGCGCTCAAGCCGAAAGTTTCGGAGCGTTCGTGGGATTTCTGAATCGACGGTGTGAGCCAGCCGGGCTCATGGGCCGTCATTGGCGCTACAGCGTGATAGACCTCATCGCGCATTGTCTCCTCCTGCTGGTCAGCCCCGTTCGTTTTGCCGGGGTCGTGCGGGTACTTCAACAAGCAAGTCATATGCCAGTGAAGTGTTTCGCGGAGTCGGCGGTTGTTCCTGCCATCGCCTTGATGGGGCCGCTGAATTGAGCGTCAACGGAACACGTCGTCTGGATACCCGCGGTCAGTGTGTATGTTCGTGCCGAAACCCGTAGCGGGTTTGATCTGACTCAAACCATGTCCTCGGGGAAGCGATCCGGGCGACTCAATACATTGAGCCGCACTTGCGGCGCTTATAGGGACCGGTGTGTGGCCTGGCGCTTAGCCGTTGCGTGTGCGTGAGTTTCATGGCGTTCCGCGAGGCGGGCAACGGACATGAAATTTTCCCGCAATCGAGCCGAGGAAGGGGTGAAAGCAGGCGGATTGCCATGGACGGGGAGAGACGTGACATCGTGAACGGGATGAGCGATCGGAGCGAATGCATAACGTCTGAACCATTCACCATACCCGCGCACCAGAAAGCCTCCCGAGCGATCGATGTATTGCTGGCGGGACGTTTCATACACTTTCCGAAGCGCAAACCAGGGCACTTGGGGAAGGTCATGGTGTACTGCGTGATAGTTATTGTTCAGAAACAGCAGACGCCAGAACCACGCCGCTTCGTTGACGACGGTGCGATGCTCGTGCGCGTGCGCCGTACGATGTTCCTGGAACGAGCGGACCGAACCCAGCGACAGCGATCCATATCCCACACCGACAATAAAGACCCACGCCGGGACCGCGCAAACATGTTGCAGCCAGGCGGTGAGCGCGGCGAGTGCGGCGAAGTGCGCAAGCCACACCGGCACATCGCGCCATTCACCACGTCTGATCTGACGGAGAGCATCGACACCGGTCGCGGCGATGGCGAACGCGGGCCCGACCAGCAGGCGGCCGATAAACGTATTACGGAAGGTCAGCAGCGCGCGAATCGCCCAACCCGCGCGTCGCCACGCGATAGCGCTGACGAAGTAACTCTCGGGATCGCGCTCGGGATGCGTGAGATGCGGATCGTCGTGATGTTTAAGATGCGAATCGCGGTAAATGCCATACGGAAAGCACACGGCGAGCGGCGCGAAACCGAGCAGCGCGTTGACGAACGGCGAACGCGTGGGGTGGCCGTGCAGCAGTTCATGCTGCAATGACATGTACCATGTGCCGAGCACAGCCAGCAGGAGCGTAGTAAGCGGTAAGCCGAGGTCGCGCGCATGTGTCGCCACGCTGAACCATCCGCCATAGATCGTCACGATCAGCGCCCAGGTCGGCCATTGCGTGCGCCATGTCCAGCTTGTCGCGAGGCGGGCGAGTGTGTTGCGTTGCGTGTCGTCGAGGTAAATCGCCATGAAAGGGATCGGTCGGAATGCAGGTTCAGACCGATCCTACGGACCCCCGAGCATTGCCAGAACCAATTTGTTCAGCAATGCATCTGCTAAAACGTGCATAGCGGCGCCAGCTTGCGCGCGGCGGCCCGCCTGGCCTCGTTGGTCAGGCGCTTACCGGGCGTCCGCCACGCGGCACGCGTGATCGAGCAGGCCTTCGGCCGAGCCGTTGCCGTTCTCCACATCGATCCCGCTGTTCACGACCAGCCAGCCGTCTTTTTCCGCGGAAGGCCCCGCACCCGTCACGAGGATGGTTTGCGTGGCCATCGTCCCGGCCCCCTGATTGTCCCGCGCGACGATGTGAAACGGATTGTCAGCGTGAGTGAGCGCGCTCACGCGCATGATGCGGTAACGGTTGCCGTCGAGCGTATCCCAATGCCATTCGTCAGGCGCATCTTTCGCGTGCCGTGCGAGCGCTTCACTGATATCGCCGCGCATGCAATCGATATGAATATGCAGCTGGTTTTGCGAGCGGCGGTATTGCGAGTTGATCTCGAGGCCGAGTTGATTGTCCGGCAGATCACGCTTGACCGACTTCTCGACGTAGGTCCGCGCGTTCCAGGCGTCGACCCAGTAGTCCTGCGCGTGCGGCGCGAGCACGAGTGGGCTTTCAATGCCGGTGATGCGGTCGGTTGGAATAAATAGATACTGTGACCGTCCGACAATATCCTTCAGGATAGCGTAGCGTTTGTCCAGGTCGACTGCCGTGCATTGGCCCGGCGTGCCGGTGGCCTGTTGCGACGGCACACAGCGCAGGTCGACAATTTTCCACAGCGCATTCGAGTCGATTGTGGCGAGGCGCGCGCATGCGCTTGCAGCCAGCGCGACGGCTAACGTGGCCACGATCCGCGCACCGTAGCGCAAGCGGGCCCGTCTGCGGTGTGCGGGCGTTGGTGTTTTCATCGGCGGTAGAGTCAAGTTTTTTAGAGTTGTCGCGGAGGTTGTTTCGGTATCAGAGCAACGGCGCCGGCAGCGAGCCGAGGATCTGCTCGAAGGCGACGCCGATAGCAAGAAGGCGCCGGTCCTCACCGAGTGGCCCATCCAGTTCCAGTCCAACCGGCAGGCCGCCCGCCGTCATGCCCGCCGGCAGCGAAAGTCCCGGAATGCCCGAGGTGCTGGCCGGATCGGTGTTGCGCAGGAACGCGTCCATCGTGTCGATCGGCGGCGATCCGTCTATGGATACCGTCGAAGAGCCGTTCACGTCGTCGATCGGCACGGCGGCGAGGCGCGTGGTCGGAAACAGCAGCGCGTCGAGGCGTTCATCGGCGAAGGTCGCGGCAACGTATTGCTGCAAGCGCGGCCGCCAGTCATTCAGCGCCGCGTCGTAGTGCTCGCCGAGGACATCGGCGAGTACGCCGTCGTAGATCGCGCGCACGTCCGGGCTGGCAATGCGGGCCGCCATGTCGACGACGGTTCTGACCGGCGCATCATTGGCGACGAGCCAGGCGAGCACGTCGTCGCGCGCCTCATGGATCGCAATCGGGCCGCCCACCATGCCATTCAGACCGTTTAACTCGCTCATTGCCACGGGCACGAACACCACGCCCGCCGCTTCGAGCCTCTTCAACGCGGCACGCGCGACGTCCTCCACACGCCGCTCGAGCCCTTCCCACAGCGGCGCGGGCAAGCCGATGCGCAAGCCGTTCAGCGCGATGACCGGCAACGCGCCGGCGCCGGTGATCACACCGTCGAGCAGCGCGATATCGGCGACGGTGCGCGCCATCGGCCCCACCGTGTCGCGCGTATGGCTGATCGGCACCACGGCGTCTGGATCGTGATAGCGCCGCTCGGCGCCGCCGTTGCCGACCGACGGACGAAACCCCACGGTGCCCGTCAACGCGGCGGGGATGCGGGTCGAGCCGCCCGTGTCGGTGCCGAGGCCCGCCGGCGCGATACGCGCGGCAATCGCCGCCGCCGTGCCGCCGGACGAGCCGCCCGGAATCAGCGTGGGATCGTAGGGATTGCGCACCGGCCCGGCGTGCGAGGCGAGGTTCGTGCTCGTAATGCCGAATGCCAGTTCGTGCATATTGGCTTTGCCTAGTATGATCGCGCCCGCGTCGATGAGCCGCTGCACCGAGGGCGCATTGGACTTCGGCACGAAGCCCGCGAGCGCCGGGGTGCCCGCCGAGGTTTGCAAGCCGGCGGTGTTGATGTTGTCCTTCACGACAATGGCGAGGCCTGCGAGCGGCAAGCGCACCTTGTCGGCCGCGGGCAGTGCGTCGATGCGCCGCGCGGCGGCGAGCGCGCCGTCGAGGTCGAGCGTGGTGAGCGCGTTGAGGCTCGAGAGCGCCGCCGCTCGCGCGAGCAGGGTGGCCACATAGTCGGCGGCCTTCAGGCGGCCGGACTGGATCGCGGCAACGGCTTGCGTGGCGCTCAGCGCGAGTTGTTCATCAACGGTCCATGTCATGGCCGGTGTCTCCTTCGTCTTATGTCGGTGTCCGGCGCGAGGGTTTCATGAAGCGCAGCGCGAGACGCGCGAGCGTCGGCACCAGCTTGGGACGCAACAGTCTTGCATCGTAGCCGCTCATGCGCCGGTCGTTTTCCGCGAGGCACAACGCGAACAGGTCGCGCGCGTTCATGGCTTCGCCGATCACGCCGCTGCTCGCGGGAAGAAAATTCGAATCGTGCGCCATGCCTTCAGCGTCGATACCTTTCGCGATCGCCACACGCTGCCAGACCAGCACCACCCAGATCGCGGCTACGCGCAACGCGTGCCACGGTCTGCGCCACAGCGGCATGGTGCGGCGATGCCACGCCACCCAGTTGATGAAAAACAGAATGTGGCGCGCCTCTTCCTGAATCACGGGCTCGAAAGTCTCGACCAGCGCCTCGGGGAAAAAGCCTGACTGCTGCGCCGAGCGGAACAGCCCGAACGCAAAGAAACTGTCGATGCACTCGCTATAGCCCGTGCGCATCCATTCCCACTCGGCGTCGCGCGGGACGGGATAGGGTGGCTCGGGTGCGATCTCGATCCCGTAGGCGGCAATCAGCTTCGAGAGCACGTGCTTGTGACGTGCTTCTTCGTCGCCGTCCATGGTGATCGCTTCGCGCAGCAGGGGATCGCTCAATTGCGCGGCATAGGTATGCACGGCGATCGACGCGCGGCCTTCGGTCTGCACCGCGATGTCCCAGATCGGCAGCGCGCACAGCCGTTCGAGCGCATCCGGCGGCAACGCCGGCCAGTCGATCACGGCCGGCTTATAGGGGTTGTGGGTTTCAAGCAGCATGCGGCAAAACATCTGCTTGTGCGCCTCGGAACCGATCTTCACGCGGGCGGGGCCGTGGAAGGTCCAATGGCGCAGGGTGCGGTCTTCGGCAACATCTGTCAGTGTGTCGGACATGGCAGGCGTACAGAGGGCGAACTCGATGTGTCGCCTATTCTGGCACAACCCTTCAAATTCCGACGTCGAGCGGCGCACGCCTCGCGGCGCCGCTCCCGACGCGCATGATGCGCTTGAAGCGAGAGGCGTTACTGGTGGTTATCGATCCACATGCGTCCCCAGCGGAATGCGTAGGCAAGAGCGTGCTCTTCGTCGAAGAAGTAATCGAGCGCGTCGAATGAATACGCCTGAGCGTGGCTCGCGGAAGTTTTCTCGATGGTCAGGTTGGCGGCGAACAGGCCATTGGGAAGCTGTTGTGCGGCCGGTGCAACTTCATAACCCTTGTAGCGAATATGTGCGTTCATGATTTTTGACAGTCAGTGTCCCCGCGTGCGTTGCGAGAAGGCCGGCTCGTCGGACGCAACCCGTAGCGTCACGCGGCCGGTAAATCAGCGGGCAGGTCAAAGACTAGGCCGCGCTGCGCAGCGGGTGAACCAATCAATCGTCGTTAGCAAATCAGCAGGCAGGTTAGGAGTAGCCCCGATCGGATCATATGCGCTGTGTTCGAGCACACTATCCGGCGTTGTGGATCGCGGGTCTGTTATGTGCCGCACGGTTTGCACGAACGACGACGACCCCCGTGGCCGCCCGGGCGGATCCACGGCGTCGTGAGACGGTAGGCAGAGAAGGGAACTAAACCGAGGGAGTTAAACCGAGGGAATCAAACCGCGTGCAGCAGGCGTGCGGACGGCGTGTCCTTGAGCGCGCTGCCGATCGGCGCGGCGTCCGGCGTGCGATGGGCGTTGAACGCCAGCGCGAATTGCGCGGCTTGCTGGCCGACCGTGGCGAGCTGATCGACGACCTTCGCGTCGGAACAGGTGTCGACGGTATCGAAGCGCGTTTCCAGCGTGTTGATGCCGGCGCCGAACGGCGTGGGCCAGCCGCGCAACGCGTGAACGATCGAGCGCAACGACGTCAGCACCGAGCCGGCGGCTTGCCAGCCGTAAGCCGTGACGATACAGCCGACCGCGCGGCCGTCCAGATACGGGCGTTCGTCGGCGCGCAGTTCTTCCAGCGTGTCGAGCGCGTTCTTGACGAGACCGGATACGCCGCCGTGATAGCCGGGCGTGGCGATGATCAGCGCGTCCGCGTGGCGCACGGCCTCGATCAGTTCGAGCTGCTCGTCCGTGCGGTGGGGCTGTTCCGGAGCATAGTGAGGCAGGCTATGCAGGAAGGTGCCGCCGAACAGGCGGGTGTTCGCGCCGGCGGCTTGCGCGCCACGCAACGCGAAGCCGAGTGCGCGCTCGGTCGACGAAGCGGCGCGCGTCGTGCCGCCAATGCCGACGACGAGCGGCCGGCGAGAATGATCGAAACTGGTCAACGAAATGCTCCTTCGGTAGCGGCTCACGATGCGCCGGCGCGGGGCTGCGCGCAGCGGACCGGGGCGAACCGGACTTTGAAGTGTCATCTTAATGAGCGCGGGGCGCGGCACGAAGCGACTTTTTGTTCTAACGATATAACCGCGCGGCGTGTTGGCGCAGTGGCGGTGCGCCCGCCGCCGGCACGGCGGGGGCATGTAACACGCCCTGCAATGCACTTGAGGCCGCGCCGGATAAGCATATGGCGAAGCATTGGTTGGGCGCGCGACAACGGGCGGCTATGATCGAATCGTCTCCTCCATGACATCTTCTTGACATGGGATTCGGCCTCGCCACGCCAGTGGCGGGGCCTTTTTTTATCCTGCGAGCGAGCAGCGCCCGCGCGGACCGCTTCACGATAAAGCCGTTTTTTGCATGCTACGATGGTCCGCGAAGCGAATCACCGCGAGGTCGAGCAAGCAATGGCAACCCTTTATGACACCCTCGGCGTGCCCACGCACGCCACGGACGAAGAAATCAAGCGGGCCTACCGGAAGGCCGCGATGAAGTGGCATGCCGACCGAAATGGCGGCGCCGAGGAAGTTGCGCGCGCCACCTTCCAGGAAATCAAGGACGCGTATGCGATCCTCTCCGACGCCGCGCAACGCAAGGTGTACGACTCGGTCTACGCCGAGCAGATGCGCGGCTGGGAAGCGCAACGCGCTCGCCAGCAGCAGGCCCGCGTCGAGCGCGAAGCGGCGGCGCGCGCCGCTGAAGAGGCCGCGTATGCGGAGATGGTCTCGCTAGCCATGCGTTTCGCCGATGATGGCCACAACCGCGATGTGCTGTTCGGCGTGCTGCTCGGGCGTCGCTGCGAGGCGCGGCGAGCCGCGCAGATCGCGGATAGCGTGTCGGCGCTGCAGATCTCGCGCCGTGAAGCTGCGAAGGCAAAAGCGAACGCGGCGGCCGATACGGTCAATGCGCCCGAGGCTGCCGATACTGCCGATGTCTCCGCGCAGCCCGAAACCACGTCTGCGAAACAGGACGGCGCGACGCAAGCCGCGCAGGCCAACCGCACCGCTCCTGACAAGCGTGCGGAACCCGCAGCCGAAGCTCATCCGGCTGGTGTCTTCGAAGGCTTGTGGTTTCAGTTTCTCAATGGATTGCGGTTTTAACCTGTCGCGTTTCGGGCCGAGTTTCGGGCCGATATAGGAGCCCTCGCATCGCAGCCATGTGAGGAATAGCGCCTTGGCCGCTAGACCATAGAGGTAGACCGAATTGATATAGAGAGCGGGCTTTAGCGCCCGAATTTGCGCTTCTAGAATCAAAGACATGGCCGCGGAGTGCGAGGTCCGATCACGGCAAGTAAGAGCGATGCCTGCTCATTGCCACGCGAACCGCTTCGCTCGATTTCCACGCAGTCGATCCCTAGAGGCACGACGGCCATGTTCACTTTCATCGTAGTCGTTGCGGTGGCGGCGTTTATTCCCTACGTCGCGGCACCCGGTATTGCCAATGGCGTGAAGGCGATCAGCACGCCGCCCGCGGCGATGTTGTTCGACACTCCGCCCGCACCGGCGGCCGGCGGAAGCGATGCAGCCAACCGGATCGTGTCCGGTCAGCGCGAGACCGACGCTTCCGTCTGAAACGCGCGCGTTTCGGTTGCTCTCGAATGAAGGCTCAATGAAAGCTTTGCGCGTGCGCTGGTACACTTCGGGCCGGCGCAGCGCACGGTGTCCGTGAATGAAACTCCCCTGGTACAAATTCTCGTGGCGCAACAAATTTGATCATCGTAGTGTCACGAGGGCGCAAGACTGAGCCGGCAGAATTGCAGATAGAACCAAAAAAATACAGGGTACGGGGTAAGCGTGACCAGAAAATATAAGGTGCTGTTTCTCTGTCGCGAGAATTCGGCACGCAGCATCATCGCCGAAGCTTTATTGAGGGAACTGGCGGGACACCGGTTCGACGCTTTCAGCGCGGGACCGGAGCCGGCCGCCCGGGTTCATCCATTCGCGGTCGCGCAATTGCGGCCAGGCATCTCGGATCTCGGCGTGCTCAGCCCGAAAAGCTGGCTGGAATTCACCGGGGAATGGGCGCCGCGCATGGACCTCGTCATCGCGCTGGACGACTCCGTCGACGCACGCCATGCGCCCGCGTTTCCGGGTGCACCACCGTCGTGCATCTGGAATTTCGCCGATCCGCTCGCCGTGGAAATCTCCGAGTCCGAACGCGTGCGCCTGTTCGACAAGGTGTTCTGGCAAATCGTGCGGCAGGTCAGTGGGTTTATCGAACTGCCGGAATACACAACGCCGCCATCGGCCACGGTCAACGCGGCATCGATTTGCGCGCCCATCGTTTCGGCGCACGGCGCCACCACTTGCGACGCGTAATCGCTATCCGGTGCCGCTGCGGATACGGCTGCGCCCAAAGCAAAACGTCACGCAAGGTCACCGCACGGATTGCGCGGAAGTCGGCGGGTCGCCAACTGCTGCATGTGGTTAGCGCGCGAAGCCAGGTCTTTCATGGCGTTATGCCGCTCAATCATTAGCATGAGCCCCCACGGTGCGGTGATTCAGCGGTGGTTCAGCGATTGTTCGAGCGCGCGAGCGGACTGCCTGCGAACGGGTCGTTTTGCCAGTCCACACGTTTTTTCGGCTGCGGCGCGGGCGCCGGCGCCGGCGCGGCCGACAACTCGAAGTGATCGATAGACTGCCCCGCGCTGATGGCCTGTTTCAGCCACTGGGGCATCTCGCCCTGGCCGTCCCAGCTATCTCCGGTCGCGCTACGGTAGCGTTCGCCCTTTTTCGCTGCCGGCTCGGACGCCAGTACTGCAGCAAGGTCTTCTGGTTTGATACCAAACTCTTCCATGCGGTGGCGGAGATACGCAATCATGCTATCTCGCTTCCTTTCGTCCATAAGATATTCGTCCTTCTAAAGCGTCCAGCGTTCTGTCAATTACAGATTGCAAGGGGAAACCGCGACAGCATCGAGCCCATATAGATGGGGACGGCCCGCGGTGTGGTTATCGATTGAAGGAAATCCAAAGGCAGCGTCTGAAAAAACGTCGTTCCCTATATCGCGGCGCAGCATATGGCCGAACCCGCCGCCTATCAAACCAGGTTATCAGTCAATGGATATTCGAGCAGCTCCGCTGCGCGGCAGATAAGGCTGGATAAGCCTCATGCCCACAAGGGAGGAAACGTTATTGACGATGCATTGATTGCGGATGACCGGTTTCATCTCCACGCTCCGTCTCTCGCCGGTGCCTCGCGCGGGGCCGATTATTTACGTTATGCCAGCATCATAACGCACTGTGTGGCCAAAGCACGTGCAGGGTCGATTGATTTTGTTTCAAAAGCACGCTTTTGAACTTGCCCGCCGCGTTGGACCACGCCGGGTGTTCCGCGATTGAATTCCTGAGTGGCCGAGCTATAAAGAAACAGCGGAGCCAAAATCCGCACTTCCAGCCTGCGACGACTGATTCCGGCCAGTGGCGGGAACGCGTCCGACCTCGGTTGCAGGTCTGGCAAGGTGTTACCCGTTTAGTTCGATGACTCGCCGCAGCAGTTCGCATCGACATCGACTCGTCCGCCAGCCCTATCGGGCCGCCGGGCGTCTTTTCACGGACCGATTGTCTGGAGGACGAGAACTGCTGCGCCGGATTCAAGGAGTCTGGACATGAAACTACGATTATTGATGGCGGCGGCCAGCGCCGTGCTCGTTCTCGCGCCGCGAACGGCGAGCGCGCAGGAGATGCAAAGCCCGCAGGCGGCCGGACTGTCGAGCAGCGCAATGATGCAACGGAACGCGAACGAATCGGCGCAGGCCACGACCGATATTTCGTTCGGCGAACCGGCAGGGGGCATGGATGCCGGCGCCCAACCGGTGCAGAACGTGTCCTATGGAGGCGTGGCAGCGGGGCAGTCGGAGGCGGGAGGCCGGCAAAGCCAACGATGCGCTTCTTCCGGGCCGCAATGCAGTGTCTATTTTGGTCAATGACAGATTCGTCTTTGAGTTCATCTTTGGGAATGCGGTGTGCATTGCAGGCATCGCATTCCCGCCACTTCCTCATCGCTTCCCCGTCGCTTCCCATCACGCTGTGCTTATTGATTAAGCGAGCGACATGCCGTGCAGCGAATGACCGGTGCGTTCGCGTAGACGTCCCATCATCGCGTCGAGATCATGTCCTTGCACCGTGGCGCGTTCGGCGAAACCGCGGAATTCATCCAGCAGTGCGCGCCACGACGCATGCCAGCGCGTTTCCCTGATGCACGTTCCCGCTGAATTGGCGATGCGCAACACGCCGTTGTCCGGATAAAAGGTGACGGTGACCGGCATGCCGTCGATCACGCAAGTGGCGGTGCAGGGGCGAGTGCTAACCATGGGCGATGTCCTCGTTGTGATAAGCGGTTGAAAGCGCGTTAAACGCTGACGTGGCCTTCAGCAAACGCTGTGCCCAAACGTGCTCATTTGAATTCGCCAGAAATCGAAGCGTCATGCTCGCGCGGGTTGCAGGCGCAAGCGCCGCACGAATAACCCCACGCGTGACCGCAATTTTCCGGAGTCGTCAGCGGGCGATTTAATACGATGTTATGGTGTATTCCATTCGGGTTTTCACTCGCTATTTTTCCAGACTGCACTCGCATCGCTGCCGGCAAGCAGGCCAATATGGCCTGCTTTTTTCATCGTGCCTGCGCTTCGCGAATGGATTAGCGCGGTGTGGCCGCTCCAATCCCATCTGTTGTTTAGAGACTCGCTAACAATACTATGTTGATCGAAGATACTCTCCCGTCCAGCAATGCCTCGCTGGACGACGGCGCCCCGTCGTCCCTGCGGTCGTGGCTTGCCGTGCTCGCCGTCGCGGTCGGCGCTTTTGCTTTCGTCACGACGGAATTTCTACCGGTCGGACTGTTGCCGCGGGTCGCCGCGGAACTCGGCGTACTGCCCGGCACGGCCGGCCTGATGGTCACCGTGCCCGGCGTCATCGCAGCCATCTCAGCACCGGGCTTGATGCTGGTGGCGGGGCGTATGGATCGGCGGCGGGTATTTCTTTTACTGACTGCTTTGCTGCTCGCTTCGAATCTGATTTCGGCTTTTGCGCCGAATTTTCTTGTCATGCTGCTCGGGCGCGCGCTGCTCGGCGCTGCATTGGGCGGTTTCTGGACGCTGGCCACGGCGGCGTCGGTGCGGCTCGTGAAGCCGAGAGATTCGGCGCGAGCCATGGCGACGATCCTCACCGGCGTCACCTGCGCAACCGTGATCGGCGTGCCGCTCGGCACGTTCATCGCGAGTTTCGCGTCGTGGCGCGAATCGTTCATGGCAACCGGCGTGCTGGTCGCTATCGCGCTCGTCGCGCAGTTCTTCTTCGTGCCGTCTTTGCCTTCTGAGGCCGCGTTGCGCCTGCGCGACCTGGTGGCGCTACTGCGCCGGCCGCATCCGCGCCGAAGCATGTTGATGGTGGCACTCGTATTCGGTGCGCACTTTTCGTCGTACACGTACATCACGCCTTTCCTGCTGCACAACGCGAATTTGGACATGTCGACGATCACGTGGCTGCTGCTCGGCTTCGGCATGATCGGTTTCTTCTCGAACTTCGCCGTTTCGTCGACGGTGACGCGCAACCTGAAAGTGTCGCTAGCCGTGATGGTTTCGCTGCTGCTGTTCGCGCTGGTATCGCTGCCACTGCTTCAGCATTCGACGATCGGCGTCGTGGCGCTGGTGCTCGCGTGGGGCATTTCGTTCGGCGCGTTGCCGCTGTGCTTCAGCATCTGGATTCAGCGCGCTACGCCCGACTCGCCCGAAGCAGGTTCGGCATTGTTCGTGAGCATCATTCAGGTTGCGATTGCGCTGGGGTCGCTGGTGGGCGGCGTGGTGGTGGACCATGTGGGTATTTCCGCCGACTTCATGCTGGGCAGCGGTCTCGCGTTACTGGGGCTCGCCGCGCTCGCGAGCTTCGGCCGCAGTAAGCAGACTGTCGCGGCTGAGGCGTTGGCTTGCACCGCGTGCACGGACTAATGATCGGCGGCTCGGCACAGTCTCAATGCGTTACGGTGATATTCTTGCGCCGCTTACCCACCCGATCCAGGTCCTGATGCGCTCTACTATCACCAAATGGCTGTTTATTGTTTACCTGCTCGGTAGCGGGACGCTGTATTCCATTGTCATTCTGCTGCTGTTTCCCTTCGTTGGGCGGGCTGGACGATACTGGCTCGCGAAACAGTGGTGCCGTGCGCTGGTTTTCGTCATGCGCTGGCTGCCCGGCGTGTCATGTTCGATCGAGGGGCTCGAACATCTTCCCGACGGCCCCGCGATCATTCTGTGCCGTCATGAATCGACTTGGGAAACGCTCGCGTTTCTCGCGCTGATTCCACGCCGCATCAGTTTCGTGTTCAAGGAAGACCTGCTGCGTATCCCGTTCTTTGGCTGGGTGCTGCGCGGTCTCGACATGGTCAGCCTGAACCGTGGCTCGGCCCGGCAGGCTCACCAGGCTGTAACGAAGGAAAGCGCGGAGAGGCTGGCTAAGGGCGATGTCGTCGTCATTTTCCCGGAAGGGACGCGGGTGCTTCACGATGCCCCGTTGAGAATGACATCGGGCGGCGTTCGACTGGCGTGTGCGACCGGCGTGCCTGCTGTTCCTGTGGTGTTGAACGCGGGTAAGGTCTGGCCGACGAAAGGCTGGCCTGACCGACGCGGGCATATTCGCGTGGTTATCGGGCCAGCGCTCTCGCCGCGGGAGATGACGCAGCAAGAGTTGGGTCATGCCGTTCACGACTGGATGAAAAACGAACTGGAGCGGCTCTGACGATTCTCGGCGCTGACTTTCGGTCGTGATCGTTGGCCTGCAGTTTCGGCCTTGACTCTCAGCCCAGACTCTCAGTCGAGACTCTCAGCCGAGACTCTCAGCCGAGACTCTCAGCCCAGACTCTCAACCCGGCCGCGCCCCAGATCGTCTGGACACTCAGCACCGGACGCGCAAGCCCGCCACGTCCGGCACCAGTGTCGCTGTGAATCGTTACTGCCCGGTCTTGGTCGACTGGGCGCCGTCGTCCGGTGACATGCCGGGCATGGTGGAGGCGCCGGTGTCGGCATGCTTTGTCATGTCGCCGGGAACTCGGTTCCAGGGGCTCGAGATGGGCTCGCTGTGGTAGGTCATGCCTGATGTGGCGGCGCCGTGAGAGCCGCCGCTGCCGTTTCCGCCATTGCCATTGCCTCCAGCCTGCGCAACCATAGCGGCGCACGCACAGAGCGATGCGACACCAACCCGCGCCAGCAGGACTTTGAGCGTTAACTTTTCCATAACATTTCTCCAGCGATTCCGGCGCATGCTTCAGCACGCCCCGAAGCTTCATCTACCGCTAAAGACTGACTGATTGCGCAGCGGCGAAGCGCAAACAGCTGCTCGGGGCTGAATGACGCGGAAGTACGCCGCGTTCAGCCGCAAGCCACTGGTCAACCATGGGTCAGCGCCGGAATTAACAGAGCGGCGCTGGAGCCGGATATCCACCGGCTTGGCTGATATACGCGCGATAGTCGTGGCTGGATTCGAAAATTACTCGCGACGTGATCCGAAAGTGGCCGCCGTTCTGGGCGTTAGATTGAATTGGCGCCGAATTGAGCATATGGTGATTGCTCCCCAGTCCAATCGGAGTTCGTATGCGACGTCTTGCAATGACTGCGGCCGCATTGATGGCCGCTGGTTTCACCCTGTCCGCGACGGCCCAGGTCGTCGTCACCATCGGTCATTCGGCTCCGCTCACGGGCCCGCAAGCGCCGAACGGCAAGGACAACGAGAACGGCGCGCGGCTCGCCATCGACGAACTGAACAAGGCAGGAGTAAGCGTCGCCGGGCAGAAGGTCACCTTCAAGCTGGATTCGCAGGACGACCAGGCCGACCCGAAAATCGGCGTGCAGGTTGCGCAGAAACTGGTAGACAGCGGCGTCGTCGCTGTCGTTGGACCGTACAACTCGGGCGTGGCGATTCCGGCCTCGCGCGTCTACAACGCCGGAAACGTGCCGATACTGCCCGTTGCATCCAACCCGGCGCTGACCAAGCAGGGCTTCAAGAACATCTTCCGTATCGGCGCGAGCGACGAACAACTCGGCGGCACGATGGGGCAATTCGCCGCGAAGACGTTGAAGGCCAAAACGGCCGCCGTGATCGACGACCGCACGGCCTACGGCCAAGGCGTGGCGGAGCAGTTCACGAAGGTTGCCAAGGCGAACGGCATTCAGATCGTGGACCAGGAATTCACCAGTTCGTCGGCCACCGACTTCCTCGGCATTCTGACGAACATCAAGTCCAAAAATCCTGACGTGATCTTCTTTGGCGGATACGCGGCGCAAGGCGCACCGATGGCCAAACAGATGCGCCAGCGCGGGCTCAGGGCGAAGCTGCTGGGCGGCGACGGAATCTGCTCGGCCGACATGGGCAAGGTTGCCGGCGACGCGGCGTCGATCGTCTACTGTGCCCAAGGCGGCATTGCGCTGGAGAAAACACCGGCCGGTCGCGAGTTCCTGCAAAAGTACAAGGCCGCGTACAACATCGATACCCAGGTCTACGCCGTGAGCTACTACGACGGCGTGAAGTTGCTCGCCGACGCCATGGTGAAGGCCGGCACGACCACGGACAAGGCGAAGCTGACCGCGCAACTCGCGAAGGAGAACTATAAGGGCGTAGCGGGCACCTATTCATTCGACGAGTTCGGCGACCTGAAGGGCGCGCCGACCACCGTGTACACGATCAAGAACGGCTTGCCGGTTCCGTACGGTCAGTAACGGCAAGCGACCCAGCCACTTCACGAAGCAAACATGAAAATTTCACGCACGATCCAGACTGTCGAAGTCCACACCGGCGGAGAGGCATTCCGCATTGTCACCAGCGGTTTGCCGCGTCTGCCTGGCGACACGATCGTCAAGCGGCGCGCGTGGCTGAAGGAAAACGCCGACGATATCCGCCGGGCTCTGATGTTCGAGCCGCGTGGGCATGCCGACATGTACGGCGGATATCTGACGGAACCGGTCAGCCCCGGCGCTGATTTCGGCATCATCTTCCTTCATAACGAGGGGTATAGCGACCATTGCGGCCACGGCGTCATCGCGCTGTCGACGGCGGCGGTCGAACTGGGTTGGGTGCAGCGTCAGATACCCGAAACGCGCATCGGCATCGATGCGCCGTGCGGCTTCATCGAAGCCTTTGTGAAGTGGGACGGCGAGCACGCGGGCAACGTTCGCTTCGTCAACGTGCCGTCGTTTATCTGGAAGCAGGACGTGACCGTAGAGACGCCGTCGTTCGGTTCGGTGACCGGCGATATCGCATTCGGCGGCGCGTTCTACTTTTATACCGACGGAGCGCCGCATGGTCTCGAAGTGCGGGAATCGTCGGTGGAAGAACTCGTGCGCTTCGGTGCCGAAGTCAAGGAGGCGGCAAACAGGGCGTTTCCCGTCGTGCACCCGCATATTCCGGAGATCAACCACATCTACGGCACCATCATTGCGAATGCGCCGCGGCACGCGGAGTCGACGCAAGCCAACTGTTGCGTGTTTGCGGACCGCGAGGTGGACCGTTCACCAACCGGTTCCGGGACCGGCGGGCGGGTCGCGCAGCTTTATTTGCGTGGCAAGTTGGGCAAGGACGACACGCTGGTGAACGAGTCGATTATCGGCACGGTATTCAAAGGGCGTGTTCTCAGCGAGACGACCGTGGGTGATTTCAAGGCCGTGATTCCGGAGGTGGAAGGCAATGCTTTTGTCTGCGGCCTGGCAACCTGGCTACTGGATGAGCGTGATCCGCTCACCTATGGGTTCCTTGTTCGATAGGTCAGGCATCGGGTGGCAGCCGGCGGCGGCGACCGCTCAATGGGCTGTTTCGATAACGCTCCAGATTCGTTCGTCGGAATCACCGGCGAATTGTCTGGCGATAATGGCCCGGCATTTGTCGCAGCGGTAGTGCTCGAGAACGAGCGTGCCGTTGCGCTCCGCCACGCCAATCAGGGTGAGGTTTTCCTGCCGTTGAACATCGACGGGCCGGCCGTCGATATCGGAGCATCCATCGCAGACTTTCATGGCGCCTCCTGACGTTCGCATCCATCGTTCAAAAGAAGCCCGCGCGAAGCGGGCGAAGACTGATGCACCCGCTGAGGAGACAACGCGGGCCAAGTCAGTATCCGGCGCGATCGGACGGTTGTGCAAGTGCAAAAAAATAAACTAAAAAGGGGGCGACCACACAGGGTGGACCGTTGCCCGCACGCGATTTCCGCGTGATTCATCTTCCCGCCGGCACCGTCTGGATGGGCCGGCCGGGCACTTGCGCCCCTACGCGCGCCGTTTGCCCGCTCTGCGAAACTGTGCCGCCTGGTTCGCTGCACCGCACACGACTCCCGATCCACTTTTGTTATCACCCGCTCCAATACTCGGATTGTTAGCACATCGCGCCGCTCGTATATTGGCTGGACCAGCAGCACAGACAGCCGGATACAACAACACAAAGGCACGCCGTTCAGGCCTGCCAACAGGAGCACAGCGATGAATCGAATCGATCTGGAGGGGCGCGCAGTCGCCATTACCGGCGGCGCGCGTGGTATCGGCTACGCAGTGGCGCAGCGGGCACTCAACTCGGGCGCGTCGGTCGCGCTATGGGATGTGGACGCCGAACGTCTTGCCCGCAGTCAGCGTGAGCTGAGCGAATTGGGCAAAGTCACCGCGATCTCAGTCGAACTGACACAGGAAGCCGCCGTCGCACAGGCCGTGGAGCAAACCGTTGCCGATCACGGCGCGATCGACGTGTTGATCAATTGCGCCGGCATCACCGGCGGCAATGGCACCACGTGGGAACTGGAGCCCGACATCTGGCGCCGCGTGATCGATGTCAACCTGATCGGCCCATATCTGACCTGCCGCGCGGTCGTGCCGCAAATGCTCAAGCAGGGCTATGGCCGGATCGTCAATATCGCCTCGGTGGCGGGCAAGGAGGGCAACCCTAACGCCTCGCACTACAGCGCCTCCAAGGCCGGACTCATCGGCTTGACCAAATCGCTCGGCAAAGAACTCGCGACGAAGAACATTCTCGTCAATGCGGTCACGCCCGCCGCGGCTAAAACCGAGATCTTCGATTCGATGTCGCAGCAACACATCGACTACATGCTTTCGAAGATTCCCATGAACCGCTTCCTGTTGCCCGAAGAGGCGGCGTCGTTGATTCTGTGGCTCTCGTCCGAGGACTGCGCGTTCAGTACCGCTTCGGTATTCGACCTGTCCGGCGGCCGCGCAACCTACTGAGCCGGCGCGGCGGCGCCCCCGCGTTATCCAGGTAGCGCTACACAAGAAAAGAAAACGCAGAGCCGCCACCCGCGCGTGCTCTGCGAAGGAGACGACATGGACACGCATGCGCCCGTTTCACTCGAGGCGATCAACGGCAAGGTAATGCGCCGGCTACTGCCGTTTCTACTGCTCATGTATGTGCTGGCGTTCCTCGATCGCGCCAACATTGGTTTCGCGCAAAAGGCTTTGCAGCACGACACAGGTTTGTCGAATGCGGCGTTTGCCTTCGGTGCGGGCGTGTTTTTTGTCGGCTATGCATTGTTCGAAGTACCGAGCAATCTGCTGTTGCATCGGGTCGGCGCGCGCGCCTGGATGTGCCGGATCATGGTGACATGGGGGCTGGTGTCGGCCGCGATGAGCCTCGCGCATACGCCCACGGCGTTCTACATGCTACGGTTTCTGCTCGGCGTCGCCGAGGCGGGTTTCTTTCCGGGCGTGATCTATTACCTCACCCACTGGTTTCCGCAGTCGTCCCGGGCGCGTGCGGTGGGCGTGTTTTATTTCGGCGCGCCGCTGGCGTTTATTTTCGGCAGCCCGTTGTCGGGGTCGCTGCTCGAATTGCATGGCGCGCTGGGTCTTGCCGGCTGGCAATGGCTCTTTCTGGTGGAGGGCGTGCTGGCTTCGCTGGTGGGCGTGTGGGCGTTCTGGTATCTCGACAATCGCCCCGAAGACGCGCGTTGGCTCGAACCGCAGGAGCGCGCCACCTTGCGTAGCGCACTCGAAGACGATGCGCGCGCTGCGTCCGCGCACGGCCCGCATAACATTCTGGCCGCCCTGGTGGATAGGCGTGTGTTGCTGCTGTCGGCGATCTATCTGCTGATCCAGATGAGTGTGTACGGCGTGATTTTCTATCTGCCCCAACAGGTGGCGGCTTTCCTTGGTACGACGGTCGGCTTGCGTGTGGGTCTCGTCGCCGCGCTGCCATGGCTGTGTGCGCTGGCTGTGACGTGGTACGTGCCGCGCCGCGCGGATCGCACCGGTGGGCATCGGCGTTGGGCTGTGGCGTTGCTGATCGTCGCCGGGCTCGGCATTGGTGTGTCCGGACTCGCGAGCAGTCCTTCCATCGGCTTACTCGCGCTGTGTTGTGCCGCGAGCGGTTTCATTGCCGCGCAGCCGCTTTTCTGGACGTTTCCCACGCGTCACCTCACAGGCGCGGCCGCGGCGGGCGGTATCGCGTTGATCAATTCGCTCGGCGGGCTCGGCGGTTTCATTGCGCCGAGCTTGCGCACCGCGGCGGAACATGCCTTTTCGTCGAAGTCGGCGGGATTGGTCGTGCTGGGCATGTCGAGTCTGCTTGCCGCGCTTTTGATCGGCACGCTATTGCGCCGCGACGCCGCCCATCCGGGCGCAACTTTCAAAACCTTACTGCATCGCGCCCGCTAGGCGCTCGCTCGACGCACTCATAACGGAGCCTCCATACATGGCCATGCCTACCATTCGGCACGTGCGTGCCTTCATCGTCCGCGGCGGCGGTGCGGATTATCACGACCAACCCGGCGGACACTGGATCGACGATCACATCTCCACGCCGATGGCGCGTTATCCGGAGTATCGCCAGAGCCGCCAGTCATTCGGTATCAATGTGCTGGGCACGCTCGTGGTGGAGATCGAAGCGAGCGACGGCACCGTGGGTTTTGCGGTGACGACGGGTGGCGAGATCGGCGCGTTCATCGTCGAGAAACATCTCGCGCGTTTTCTCGAAGGGCAACTCGTTACCGACATCGAGAAAATGTGGGATCAGATGTACTTCTCGACTCTGTATTACGGTCGCAAAGGGGTCGTGCTGAATACGATCTCGGGTGTTGATCTCGCGTTGTGGGATCTGCTCGCGAAAGTGCGCAAGGAGCCGGTGTACCAGCTATTGGGCGGTCCGGTACGCGACGAGCTGGTGTTCTATGCGACCGGCGCGCGGCCCGATCTGGCGAAGGAGATGGGATTCATCGGCGGCAAGCTGCCGTTGCAGCACGGTCCCGCCGAAGGCGAAGCGGGCCTCAAGAAGAATCTGGAAAAGCTCGCTGACATGCGCAGCCGGGTGGGCGACGACTTCTGGCTGATGTACGACTGCTGGATGAGCCTCGATGTGCCGTATGCCACGCGGCTCGCGCAAGCGGCGCACGAGTATGGCCTGAAATGGATCGAAGAGTGCCTGCCGCCCGACGACTACTGGGGTTACGCCGAACTGCGCCGCAACGTGCCACGCGGCATGATGGTGTCGACCGGCGAACACGAAGCAACGCGCTGGGGCTTTCGCATGTTGCTGGAGATGCAATGCTGCGATCTGATTCAACCGGATGTCGGCTGGTGCGGCGGCATTACCGAGTTGATCAAGATCTCCGCGCTAGCGGATGCCCACAATGTGATGGTCGTGCCGCACGGTTCGTCGGTGTATAGCTATCACTTCGTGGTCACGCGGCACAACTCGCCGTTTGCCGAGTTTCTGATGATGGCGCCCAAAGCCGACGAAGTCGTGCCGATGTTCACGCCACTGTTGCTCGATGAACCCGTGCCCGTGAACGGGCGCATGAAGGTACCGGACGCGCCGGGCTTCGGCGTGAGGCTGAATCCGGAATGCGCGTTGGTGCGGCCTTATGCGCGTTGAGTTCGCGTTCAGTTCGCGATGAGTGCGTGTTGATTACTTGTTGTCGGGTCGAGCCGCGCCGTGCGCGTCACCCGTCGCAAATTCGAACCCTGAAAGGAGAATGACGTGCTGCTCAAGGACAAGGTCGTGATCGTCACCGGCGGCTCGCGCGGCATCGGCCGCGCGATAGCCGTTGCGTGCGCAACCGAAGGCGCGGACGTAGCGATCAACTACTGGGGCGACAACGACGCATCGTATGGACGCCGTTCCGCCGTTGCGGAAGTGGTCGGTGAAATCGAGGCGCTGGGGCGGCGCGTGATTGCGATCGAAGGTAACGTCGCCGCGCGCGAAACCGGTCAGCAACTGGTGCGCCACACGGTCGAGGCGTTCGGCAAAGTCGACGTGCTGGCCAGCAACGCGGGCATCTGTCCGTTTCATGCTTTTCTCGACATGCCGCCGGAAGTACTTGAATCGACGGTGGCGGTCAATCTGAACGGCGCGTTCTATGTGACGCAAGCCGCCGCGCAACAGATGAAAGCGCAGGGCACGGGCGGCGCGATCGTGGCGACGAGTTCGATCAGCGCGCTGGTGGGCGGCGGCATGCAGACGCATTACACGCCGACCAAAGCGGGCGTGCATTCGTTGATGCAATCCTGTGCGGTCGCATTGGGACCCTACGGCATTCGCTGCAACTCGGTGATGCCCGGCACCATCGCCACCGATCTGAACGCTGAAGACCTCGCCGACGAAGCCAAAAAAGCCTACTTCGAAAAACGCATCCCGCTCGGCAGACTGGGCCGCCCGGAAGATGTCGCCGATTGCGTGACGTTCCTCGCCTCCGACCGCGCGCGCTATGTGACGGGCGCTGCGCTGCTGGTGGACGGCGGCCTCTTCGTCAACCTGCAATAACGCGCGATGCCGATTTCAGTTCACCGGAGCCGAAGCCGCGACCAGGGAGTCAGATGCGGCCGCGGCGGTGTCGTCGCGTTTGAGTTTGTGCGAGAAACCGCGCAACAGGTCGATGAAGCGCAGCGCCGGTTCTGCGAGCGGTTCTTCCTTGCGCGTGAGAATGCCGAAGCCCGAAAGACTCTTGCCGATTTCGAGCGGCAACGCAACCAGCAGTTTGCCGCGCAAATGATCGCGCACGACCGACTCGGGCAGCATGGCCACCGCATCGTAATTCTCGAGCAATTGCAGCGTAGCGAAGATCGACGCGCATTCGGTCAGATTCACCGGCGTGGCCAGTCCCGCGCGCGCCAGTTCCTCTTCGAACAGCACGCGCGCCGGACTGGTGACGGGCTGCGCCACCCACGGCCAGTCGATCAGCTCACGCAAGCTGACGCGCGCGCGCTGCGCGAGCGGATGCACCGCACGCACCACGAGCAGCAGCGTTTCGCGCGCGAGCGGCTCGAAACTGAAATCGTTGTGTTGCAGCGGGCTGGTCAGGCGCCCGAGCGCCAGATCGACTTCGCGGCGATGCAGCAATTGCACGACCTGGTCACTGGTCTCGCCGAGAATGCGCACGTTCAGCAGTGGGCTTTCAGTTTTCAGCGCGGCGACCGCCATGGCCAGCAGATCGGGCGCGGCGCCCATGATCGCGCCGACCGTCAGTTGGCCGTGACCGCCGCGGCGTTTAACGTCGAGGTCTTCGGCGAAACGGGTCAGTTCGGCCAGTGCGCGCCGCGCATAGGCCAGCGTGACGACGCCAAGCGGCGTGGGCGTCATGCCGCGCGCGTTGCGCTCGAACAGCAGAAAGCCGAATGCTTCTTCGATATCGCCGAGCATGCGGCTCGCGCTCGGCTGGGCCACGTTAACGGCCTCTGCGGCCTGATGGAGATTGCGCGCGTCGTCGAGCGCGACGAGCAGCGCGAGGTGCTTGAATTTGAGCCGATTGACGAGTGCGACAGTTGCTGAGTGTTGGCTCATGGGTCGGGTGCGATTCGGTTTGTGGATCGCCCAATCCCAACAACGGATTGAGATGCTATCGACGCAGGAATTATAGTCGCATCAGGCGCTTCTCCGAGAAAGCGCTCCGATACGACGGGAGACAGGCCGCAATGGAAACAATCGCTTTCCGGATGGTGCTCAACCCCGGCATGCGCGAGGAATACGAACGACGTCACGCGCAAATCTGGCCCGAACTGGTTGATGCATTGCACAATGCCGGTGTTCGCGATTACCGGATTTTCTTCGACCCGGACTCGCACCATCTCTTCGCCGTGCTGACGCGAAACAACCATCACACCATGGACGAACTGCCGCAACTCGAGGTCATGCGCAAATGGTGGGATTACATGGCTGACATCATGCACACGGCGCCGGATCACACGCCGCTTCAGCAGCCGCTCGAACCGGTCTTTCACCTGAACTCGCTGAGCTGAGCCGACTTGATCTGATTGCCGCTCAGCAGACTTACATGATCTGACTCGAAACGATCTTCACCGGACGGAGGATGTCGCATGCAGGTGGTCGATTCGCATATCCATTTGTGGGATCTGAAAACGCATCGCTATCCGTGGCTGGAAAACCCGGGCGTGTCGTTCGTGGGCGATGCGCGGGACTTGAAGCACGACTACCTGCTGGACGATCTGCTGGGCGAGGCGGGCGATATCGAGGTACTGAAACTGGTGCACGTGGAAGCGAATCACGATCCCGCCGATCCGGTCGAAGAAACGCGCTGGCTGCAATCCATTGCGGATCGCAAGGAATCGCGCGGCATGCCGAACGCGATCGTCGCCGCGGTGGATCTGTCCGCGCCGAATGCGCCGGCCGTGCTCGAAGCGCATGCGTCGTTCGCGAATACGCGTGGCATCCGGCAGATTCTGAACGTGCACGAGAACAAGCTGTTCGATTACGTCGGCCGTCATTTCATGCGCGAGCCGCAATGGCGCGAACACTTCGCGTTGCTGCGCCGTTACGACATGTCGTTCGATCTGCAACTGTATCCGTCACAGATGGAAGAAGCGGCGGCGTTGGCGCGCTCGCATGGCGACACGCAGTTCGTGATCAACCACGCGGGCATGTTCGTGGACCGTAATAGCGTGGCGGGCTATCGCGCCTGGCGCGACGGCATGCGCCTGCTCGCCGGTTGCCGCAATGTCGCGGTGAAGATCAGCGGACTCGCGATGTTCGATCACCAGTGGAGTGTTGAAAGCCTGCGGCCGTATGTGCTCGAAACGATCGATACGTTCGGCGTCGAGCGCGCGATGTTCGCCTCGAATTTTCCCGTCGACCGGCTGTTCGGCTCTTACGCGGATTTGTGGCATGCGTATGCATCGATCGTGGATGGCGCGAGCGTCGCCGAGAAAGAGGCGCTGTTTTGCCGTAATGCGGAACGTTGCTACCGCATCTGAAGGGCATTGGAACGCGAAAAAGAAGGAGACACGCTGTGCAGCAAGCCACATCCTCAGTGCCGCGGCTCGAATTGCGGCACGCGAGTAAATCATTCGGCCGGGTTCGCGCGCTTTCCGACGGCGATCTCGCGCTATGGCCGGGAGAGGTGCATGCGTTGCTCGGCGAGAACGGCGCGGGCAAATCGACGCTCGTGAAGATTCTCGCGGGCGTGCATCAGCCGGATACCGGCGAGTTGCTGGTGGACGGCGTGGCGCGCCGCTTCGCGACACCCGCTGAAGCGCGCGACGCCGGGCTCGCGGTCATCTATCAGGAACCGACGCTGTTCTTCGATCTGTCGATCGCGGAGAACATCTTCATGGGGCGGCAGCCGGTGGACCGGATCGGCCGCATTCAATACGACGCGATGCGCCGCGAGGTGGATGGCTTGCTGGCGTCGCTCGGTGTCGATCTGCGCGCCGATCAGCTGGTGCGCGGTTTGTCGATTGCCGATCAGCAGGTGATCGAAATTGCCAAGGCGTTGTCGCTGAACGCCAACGTGCTCATCATGGACGAACCGACCGCCGCGTTGTCGCTGCCCGAAGTGGAGCGGCTCTTTGCGATCGTGCGCAAGCTGCGCGAGCGTGACGTGGCGATTCTGTTCATCACGCACCGGCTCGACGAAGTATTCGCGCTGACACAGCGCGTCACGATCATGCGCGACGGCGCGAAAGTTTTCGACGGTCTGACCGCCGATCTCACCACTGAGTCGATCGTGGCCAAAATGGTCGGGCGCGATCTGGAAACCTTCTATCCGAAAGCCGACCGGCCGCCTGGGGAAGTGCGCCTGTCGGTACGCGGCCTCACGCGCGTGGGCGTCTTCAAGGACATTTCCTTCGACGTGCGCGCGGGCGAGATCGTGGCGCTGGCCGGGCTGGTCGGCGCGGGGCGCAGCGAAGTCGCGCGCGCGATCTTCGGCATCGATCCGCTCGACTCGGGCGAAATCTGGATTGCCGGCAAGCGTCTGACGGCAGGCCGGCCCGCCGCCGCGGTGCGCGCCGGACTTGCGCTCGTGCCGGAGGACCGCCGGCAACAAGGACTCGCGCTGGAATTGAGCATTGCGCGCAATGCCTCGATGACCGTGCTCGGGAGGCTCGTCAAACACGGCCTCATCTCGACGCGCAGCGAGACGCAACTTGCCAACCAATGGGGCACGCGTTTGCGTCTCAAGGCGGGCGACGCGAACGCGCCGGTCGGCACGTTGTCGGGCGGCAATCAGCAGAAAGTCGTGCTCGGCAAATGGCTGGCAACCGGGCCGAAAGTGTTGATCATCGACGAACCCACGCGCGGTATCGACGTCGGCGCGAAGGCCGAGGTGTATAGCGCGCTCGCCGAACTGGTGCGCGACGGCATGGCGGTGCTGATGATCTCGAGCGAATTGCCCGAAGTACTCGGCATGGCCGACCGCGTGCTGGTGATGCACGAGGGACGTATCAGCGCAGATATAGCGCGTGCCGACGCCGACGAGGAACGCATCATGGGCGCCGCACTTGGTCAACCCGTCGGCCATCCAGTCCAACCGATTCCACCGCTGGGACACGCCGCATGATGCGCCATTCTTCCACCCATCCCGCGCCGGTCCATCCGCCGGTCGCGAAGCGCGCGGCGGGCTCGCGGGGCGGCTTTGCCGCAAGCATCGCGAAGAGCCGCGAAACAACGCTGTTCGTCGTGCTGATTCTGCTGATTGTGGGCACCGGGCTCGCGAAACCGCAGTTCCTGAACCTGCAGAACCTGCGCGACGTGCTGCTGAACGTGTCGATCATCAGCTTGCTGACGGCCGGCATGACGGTGGTGATCCTGATGCGGCATATCGATCTGTCGGTCGGCTCGACGGTCGGCATCAGCGCGTATGCGGTCGGCAGCCTGTATGTCGCGTTTCCGCAGATGCCGGTGATCGTCGCGTTGGCCGCGGGGCTTGCCATCGGTCTCGTGGCGGGCGGCATCAATGCGCTGCTCGTCGCGGTGGGACGCGTGCCGTCGCTGGTGGCGACGCTATCCACGCTGTACATTTTTCGCGGTGCGGACTATGCGTGGGTGCATGGCGGGCAGATCAACGCCACCAGCCTGCCCGATGCTTTCTCTCGTCTCGCGACTGGAACGTTGCTCGGCATTCCGACGCTCGCGCTGATCGCGATCGTCGTGCTGGCCGGTCTCGCCGTGTATCTGAAGCAGTTTCGCGGTGGCCGCGAACACTACGCGATCGGCTCGAATCCGGAGGCGGCGCGTCTCGCCGGTGTGAACGTGGAGCGTCGCGTGATGGCGGGATTTCTGCTCTCTGGCGCGATTGCCGGTTTTGCGGGCGCGTTGTGGCTGGCGCGCTTCGGCACCGTGGATGCCAGCACCGCGAAGGGCATCGAATTGCAAGTGGTGGCCGCCGCTGTGGTGGGTAGTGTCGCAATCACTGGCGGCGTCGGCACGATTCTCGGCGCCACGTTGGGCGCGCTCGTGCTCGGCGTGATCAGCATCGCGCTGGTCGTGCTGCACGTGTCGCCATTCTGGGAGCAGGCCATCGAGGGCGCGCTGATCGTCGCCGCGATTACCGCCGATACCTTGCTGGCCCGCTCCGTCGCCAAACGCATGATGAGGAAACGCGATCATGGCTAAACCCGATTCCGCGCTGCTCACGCGCAAACGCGAAACGCCGCTGCAATGGGAAGTGCTGCTGGTGATCGTGCTGATTCTCTCGCTCGCGCTAGGGCGGTTGCTGTCGCCGGTGTTTCTCACCGGCGCGAATCTGAGCAACGTGCTGGCGGATCTGACCGAAATTGCGTTGATGGCGCTGCCGATGACGCTGATCATCGTCGCCGCCGAAATCGATCTGTCGGTGGCCTCGGTGCTCGGCGCGTCCAGCGCGTTGATGGGCGTGCTATGGCACATGGGCTTGCCGATGCCGGTCGTGATCGTGCTGGTGCTGATCGCGGGAGCGTTGGCCGGTCTGCTCAACGGCCTCGTGATCGTCAAGCTCAATCTGCCTTCGCTCGCGGTCACGATCGGCACGTTGGCGCTGTTTCGCGGCCTCGCCTATGTGCTGCTCGGCGACCAGGCGGTGGCGGATTTTCCCGCGGCTTACACGGCGTTCGGCATGGACACGGTTGGTTCGAGTTTCATACCGCTGCCGTTTGTGATCGTGATTGTCGGCGCGGTGGTGTTCACCGTGCTGCTGCAGTCCACGGCGTTCGGCCGCAGTCTCTATGCGATCGGCGCGAATCCGACCGCCGCGGCGTTCTCCGGTATCGAAGTGGCAAAGATCCGCTTGCGTCTGTTCGTGCTGTCCGGCGTCATGAGCGCGCTGGCGGGCGTGGTCTATACGCTGCGCTTCACGAGCGCGCGGGGCGACAACGGTGAAGGTTTCGAGTTGTCGGTGATCGCGGCGGTGCTGTTCGGCGGTGTGAGCATTTTCGGCGGACGCGGGTCGATGATCGGCGTGCTGCTGTCGCTGCTGATTATCGGCGTGCTGAAAAACGCGCTGACGCTCGACGACGTATCCAGCGAAACGTTGACCATCGTGACCGGCGTGCTGCTGCTAGCCTCGGTGCTGATACCGAATCTGGTGGCGCGCTGGCGCGCGGCGCGCGACCGGCGTTTCATCGCGAAGTCCGCATCTTCAGTCTAAGTTTTTAGCCGTGCCTGCATCTGCGAAGAGAAAGTCTAACAACCGATAACCCGGACAACGTCACGTCCAACAACAAGGCAGGAGACACTTCATGTTCAAACCTCTACGTCACACCGGCACCGCGGCGCTCTGCGTTGCGTTGATCGCGATCAGTTGCGCCGCGTCCGCCGCGGGCCTGAAAAGCGGTCTGAAAATCGCATTCGTGCCGAAGCAGATCAACAACCCCTACGAAGTGATCGCCGACGACGGCGGCATGACCGCGATCAAGGAGTTCGGCGGCGTGGGCAAAGCGGTGGGGCCGTCGGATGCGGGCGCGTCGTCGCAGGTGCAGTACATCAATACGCTGATTACGCAGCGCCAGGACGCGATCGTGATCGCAGCGAACGACGCCAATGCGGTGGTGCCGTATCTGAAGAAAGCGATGTCGCAAGGCATCAAGGTCGTGACCTTCGACTCGGACACGGCGCCCGAGGGCCGGCAACTGTTCGTCAACCAGGCGAACGCGGAAGGCATCGGCCGTGGCCAGGTTCAACTGGTGGCCAAGCTGATGGGCGGCGAGGGCGAGTTCGCCGTGCTGTCGGCCACGCCCAATGCGACCAATCAGAACACGTGGATCAAGTGGATGCAGGAAGAACTGAAAAAGCCCGAGTATTCGAAGATCAAGCTCGTGAAGATCGCCTACGGTAACGACGACGATCAGAAGTCATTTACCGAAACGCAAGGTCTGCTGCAGGCATACCCGAATCTGAAGGCGATCGTCGCGCCGACCACGGTCGGTATTGCCGCAGCCGCGCGTTATATCTCCACTTCGTCGAGTAAGGGCAAGGTGGCGGTGACCGGTCTCGGTACGCCGAACCAGATGCGTGCGTTCGTGAAGAACGGCACCGTGAAGGCGTTCCAGTTGTGGGATCCGGGTCAACTCGGCTACCTGGCTGCTTATGCCGCGGCGGCGCTGTCTTCGGGCACGATCAGCGGTAAGGAAGGCGAGTCGTTCGACGCCGGCAAGCTCGGCAAACGGACCATCGGGCCGCAAGGCGAAATCATTCTCGGACCGCCCACTACGTTCGACTCGAGCAATATCGACAACTTTAACTTCTGAGTGGGCAAGCATCGCCGCGTGGTTTCTCGCGGCGATGCTTTTCACGAGACAAGAAACACGAGGCGCGCCGGCAAACAACAGCCCGCGCGCTTTTTTCTTCCGGAAGCCTGAAGCGCTTAAGCGCAACTGCTTCAGAAGCGATGCTGAATACCCGCCGTCACGCCAGTTTGCGTATCCGCCACACCGATCAAATCGCGTGACAGACTGACAGCATTGTCATGCCTGGCCATCGCATAACCGCCCGCCATATACAGCACCGTGCGCTTGGACAGCGCGTACTGCGCGCGCAGCGAGAACAGCGTCGGATCGGCGTCGCTCGCGTCCTTGATGTCCTGATGGTAGACCGCCGCGAACAGCGAGAAGAACGGCGTCACCTCATATTGACCGCCGAGCCAGTACATGTCGCTGCGCAAAGTGGGCGCGGCGGTGTGGAACGTGCGCTGGTAGTTCCGATAACCGGCCATTGCCTTCACGGGGCCGAAGTCGTAGCTCAGGCCTGCGTGAATGCCCTGGATATAGTTGGTGGTATCGGCGGGCGTGACGCTGTCGTTCGCGCCGTTCTGCCGGTCGAAGGTCACGACCGCGGCGAACGGACCGGTCTCGTAGCCAAGAGCGAAGTCGTACTTCGAACTCGACTTCATGCTGCCCGGCACATTGCCGAAACCATACATCGCGCCGAACTTGAAGCCGGAGAAGGTGCCGTCATAACGCACCGCGTTGGACGAGCGCGAGAACAGACCGTCCTTGCGGCCGCCCGTCGCCGTGGATGACGTCGCCCACGAGTAGTTCGGCGCATACCCCATTGGGTCGAACTGCAGCATGTAGTCGTACGTGGTCGTGAAATTGCGGCCGAGCGTGATTTGCCCGAAGCGGTTTTTCAGGCCGATGGTTGCACGGCGGTCGAAGATTGCGCCGGAGCTGTCGTCGAACTGGCCGTTGGCGATGTTGATGCCGCTTTCCAGCTGGAACACCGCCTTCAGGCCGCCACCGAGATCCTCTACGCCGCGCAAACCCCAGCGCGAAGTGTTCTTGCCGCCGGACACGAGGCGCGTGGCGCCACCGTCTTTGCTGGCATGGTTCACGTACTCGACACCCGCGTCGACGATGCCGTACAGGGTCACGCTCGATTGCGCGTGCGCGCCGGCTGCAAAACCGGCGAGTCCGGCGCAAGTGACGCCGACGGTCGCCTTCTTCATACTCCACTTCATCAACAGTCTCCTGTGGTTGGTTTTTTACTTCGATTGGGCAGCGCCGAAGGAGAGGTCCTTCGGGGTCTGCATGCCGCGCTTCAGCTCGCCTGAGCGAAGGCCCAGCAGTCGTTGGCGGGGAATTCGATCCAGTGGCGGCCGGCCGCGCGCGGCACGTGGCCAAAGGCGCGCAAGCGCAGGTCGCCGCAATGGAACAGGTATTCCCAGCGGTCGCCGAGATACATCGACGTAACGAGGTCGGCTTCGAGCCGGTTCGCGCCGGGTCCGTCGGCGACCTGCACGCGTTCGAGGCGGATCACGGCCTGCGCGTGCTGTCCGGCCGTGAGTGCTTCGCGTGCTTGCGCCTGCAGTTGCCAGCCGTCGCCGGCAAGCGTCACGCGTTCGCCGTCGACCGCCGCCACGCGTGCCTCGATGCGGTTGTTGCTGCCCATGAACTCGGCGGTGTAGAGCGAGCGGGGCGCGCCGTACAGTTCGGCGGGCGTGCCTTCCTGTTCGATGCGGCCGTTGCGTAGCAACAGAATGCGGTCGGACATCGCCATCGCTTCGGTCTGGTCGTGCGTCACGCACAACGCAGAGAGGCCCAGTGACACGATCAGCTCGCGCAGCCAGGCGCGGGCTTCTTCGCGCAGCTTGGCGTCCAGATTCGAGAGCGGTTCGTCGAGCAGAATCACCGGCGGGTTGTAGACCAGTGCTCGCGCAATCGCGACACGCTGTTGCTGGCCGCCGGATAGCTGATACGGATAACGCGCGGCGAGGTGGCCGAGGCCGAGTTGGTCGAGTGCGGCCTGCACGCGTTTTTTCTGCTCGGCGGGCAAGACGCGCCGCAGTTTCAATCCATAGCCGACGTTATCGGCCACGGTGCGATGCGGCCACAGCGCATACGACTGGAACACGAGTCCCAGCGAGCGCTGCTCGACCGGCAGATCGACATGCGCCGCGCCGTCGAAAAACGCCTGACCGTCCAGTTCGATGCGGCCCGACGACGGCTGTTCGAGTCCGGCCACCGCGCGCAACAGCGTGGTCTTGCCGCTGCCCGACGCGCCCAGCAGGCAGACCACTTCGCCGGGGTTCAGTTCGAACGACACGCCTTTGAGAATCGGGTTGTCGCCATAGCTCAGAAAGAGGTTGTCGACTGAGAGCTTATCCATGCAATTTCACTCCGAAGCGCAGCGCGACACCGAGTCCGGCGCCGACCATCGCGATGTTGATGACAGAAAGCGCCGCGACCTGATCGACCGACCCGGTGGCCCACAGCGACACGAGCAGCGCGCCGATCACTTCCGTGCCGGGCGAGAGCAGATAGACAGCGGTCGAATATTCGCGCTCGAAGATCATGAAAATCAGCAGCCACGCGGCGAGCAGGCCGAAGCGCACGAGTGGCAGCGTCACATCGAGACTGACGCGCGCACGCGTGGCGCCGACGCTGCGTCCCGCTTCCTCCAGCTCAGGCCCGACTTGCAGCAGCGCGCTCTGAATCAGACGCATGCCGTAGGCGAGCCACACGACGGTGTACGCGATCCAGATGCTCCACATCGAGTTCTTCAGTTCCTTGAGGCCGGGCACGAAAAGAAACACCCACAGGAACGCGAGACCGGCGAGCAGGCCCGGCACCGCACGCGGCAGCAGCACGAGGTAATCGAGCAGGCGCGTGGCCCAGTCGTTGCGGCGATGACCGGCGAACGCCACCAGCGAATAGAAGCCGACCGCCAGCGCGCCGCCGAACACGCCGATGCCGAGCGTGTTGAGAATCGCGCGGACCAGGTTGTTCTGCTCGAACAGTTCCGTGAAGTTGGCAAGCGTGAGCGCATCCGCGAGATGCACGCCATGTCCCCAGTGCGTGACGAACGCACGTAACGTAATGCCGGAGATCGGCACGAACACCGTCAAGAATAGCCACAGCGCGACGATGCCGAGCGCGACCCAGCGCCACACGCCGAGCGGCAGCACGGTCTGCCGTCCCGCCTTGCCCTTGACCGTCACGAAGCGGTTCGCGCTCCTTAGCAGCCGGCGTTGCAGCAGCACGAGCGGGAACGTGATCGCGACGATGCACATCGCGACCGCGGCCATCAGGTGATACGAGGGCACGCCCAGCTTGTTGGTGAGCTTGTAGAGATAGGTGGCCAGCACGAGGTGCCCTTCGGGATCGCCGAGTACGAGCGGCAAGCCGAATACTTCGAAGCCGAGGAAGAACACCAGCACGCCGGCGAACAGCAGCGCGGGCAGGGTCATCGGCAGGCTCACGTCGAGCGCGACGCGAAACGGCCGCGCACCGGCCACACGGGCCGCTTCTTCGACATCCGAGCCGAGATTGCGCAGCGCCGCCGACGAATACAGGTACACGTGCGGCACATGCGTGAGGCCGACGATTACCGTGATGGCGAAAACCGAATAGATGGTCCACGGCGCTTGCGCGGTGCCGAACAGTTCCGTCCACCAGACCGAGTAAAAACCGACCGGGCCGGCGGCGACCACGTAGCCGAAGGCGAGCACCATCGGCGAGACGAACACGGGCGTGAGCAGCAACGGTTCGAGCCAGCGGCGGCCGGGCAGGTCGGTGCGCACCATCAGGAACGCGAGAACGCCGCCGAGTGGAATCGAGATGAACAGCATCCCGGCCGCGATGACAAAGGAGTTTTTCAGCGCGGACCAGAAGTCCGGGTCGCTAAAAATGAATTCGAAGCCGGCGAGGCCGAGCGTGCGCTTTGCGTCGAAGAATGGCGCGCTCAGCACGCTTTGCAGCAGGATGAAGCCGAGTGGCAGCGCCACCGCCACGGTCAGCACCGCGATGACGAGCCAGCGCAGCAGTCCCATGAACGGCTGCAGTCCGCCGCTCGGCAGCGCGCCGATGGAGCCGCCGTCTGCCGCGTGCGGTGGTGCCGCGCGGTGTCCGGTTGCGCTAGTGGAAAGCATGAGTGTCCCCCTGCGGCGCAAAGCCGCATATCGACAGGTATGGAAGGAAGGGCGGCCGCGCGTGTCAGCGCGCGCGCCGCTGTGTCAAACGCGAAGGGCTAGCGCTTGATCGACTGTTGCCATTGCTTGAAGAATTCGAGGCGCTTCGACTGGTCGAGGTAGACCAGCAAGCCCGAGCCGATCGGGATCGGTTTGAGCGAGTCGCCGAGCTGCTTCGTGAGGCCGGCCATCGACGTTTCACCCTGCACGTCTGCGCGAATCGAGAACAGGCCCGCCTGATTCGCCAGCAAGGTCTGGCCGCGTTCCGAGAGCAGATAGTCGACCCACAGCTTCGCGGCGTTCGGGCTGTGTGCTTTCTTCGAGATCGTCACGAGCCGGCTGACAACTAGCGTGTAGTCCTTCGGATAGACGTAGCCGATCGACGGATCTTTCTTTGCTTTGGTCTGCGCGTACGAGCCGAGAATGTTGTAGCCGATCAGGTTCTCGCCCGAGGAAATGCGCTCCATCATCGCGCCGGTGCTCGATTGCAGCTTCGGCCCGGTGGCGCCGATGGCTTTCATCAGATTCCACGTGACCTGCGGATTGACGCGCACGTCCTGGGTCAGATAGTTGAAGCCGACGCCGGACTTTTCGATGTCGTAAGTGGTGACGCGGCCCTTGAACTGATCGGGCCTGGCTTGCAGCAGTTTGATCAGATCGGCGCGCGTTTGCGGCACGTCGCCGGGCGGCAGCAGGCGTTTGTTGTAGACGATCGCGAGCGGCTCGTAGGTGGTGCCGTAAGCCTGCTTCTGGTACTGCGCCCATTGCGGCAACTGATTCGTTTCGGGCGACTCGTAGGTGGCCATCAAGCCGTCGTTGACGAGCTTGACCTGCAGATCCATGGCTGAACTCCACAGCACGTCGGCGCTGATGCTGCTCGCTGCGTTCTCGCTGATATAGCGGTTGTATAGCTCGGTGCTGCTCATGTCGTTGTAGTCGACCTTGACGCCATACATGCTTTCAAAGTCCTTGATGAGCGGACGCACCAGCGCGGTGTCCGTGACCGAGTAGACGATCAGCTTGCCTTCCTTTTTTGCGCCGTCGATAGTGGCCTGGTAATCGCCTGGATAGCCGGCCGGAATGGCTGCCCATGCGGAATTGACGGTGAATGCGACAGCTGCTGCGAGTACTTTCAAAGCGTTTTGCACGTCTTCCTCCAGATAACTTCGTGTTGGTTTTGTGTAGGCGAATGGTAAGAGGTCGATGCTTTCTGAACGCTTTCAATTTTCGAGGGAAATGCGTCACAATGGTCGAATTCGCCTCATGGATTTCCCTGGGATTCTGCTCATGCGTGTGCTGCTCGTCGAAGACAATCCGATCCTTTCCCGCTCGCTCACCGACGCGCTGACCAGCGCGAAACTCACGGTCGACTGCATGCACGACGGTGAATCAGCCGACCACGTGCTTCGTACGCAGGACTACGCATTGGTGATTCTCGATATCGGTTTGCCGAAACTCGACGGCCTCGAAGTGCTGCGCCGTTTGCGCGCACGCCGCAACGCCGTGCCGGTGCTAATGCTGACCGCGCACGGTTCGGTAGAGGAGCGCGTGCGCGGCCTCGATCTCGGCGCCGACGACTATCTCGCCAAGCCTTTCGCCCTCACCGAACTCGAAGCGCGCGCGCGTGCGCTGTTACGCCGCAGCCACGGTCAGGAACCGCTCAACGCACAATGCGGCACGCTGCTTTACGACAGCGTGGACCGGGGCTTCACGCTCGACGGAGAATCGCTTGCGCTGACGCCGCGCGAGCGCTCGGTGCTGGAAGTGCTGATCCTGCGTAACGGCCGCGCGATCAACAAGGACACGCTGTCGGAGAAAATTTTCGGGCTCGACGAATCGGTGAATGCGGACGCGATCGAAATCTATGTGTACCGCTTGCGCAAGAAACTCGAACACAGTTCGGTTGGCATCGTGACGCTGCGCGGACTCGGCTATTTGCTGGAAGCAAAAAGCGCATGACGCAGCCGAATCTGCGCGTACGTGTCGCACTATGGCTGCTGGTGCCGCTGCTTCTGCTGCTCGCGTTCGACGCGTGGCTCACGTATCAGCGTGCGATGAACGCGGCGCATGCGGCATTCGACCGCACGCTCGAATTTTCGCTGCGCTCGATTCGCGACGGCATCCGCTTGCGCGACGGCGAGATCGAAGTCGATCTTCCGTACCTCGCTCTGGAGATGTTCGAATCGAATGGCGGCGGCAACATCTACTATCAGATTCGCGAGGAAGGTGGGCGCGTGGTGACCGGATATCCTGACTTGCCGGACGCCGGCAACGTGCCGGGTGAGCCCTACCGCGTGCGTTTCTATGACGGCGTGTTTCGCGGCCGCCCGCTGCGTATCGCCATGCTCAGGCTGCCCGTGCACGACGTGCCGAGCGCGCAGACGCGGGTGGTGCTGGTGAGAGTCGGCGAAACGATCGAGCAGCGTCAGGCGTTGGCGCGCGAGATTCTGACCGGCTCGCTGCAACAGGAAGGCTTGCTGGTGGTGCTCGCGCTCGGCATCGTGTGGCTGGGCGTGGCGCGCGGCTTGCGGCCGTTGAACCGTTTGTCGGCAAAAGTGGCCGCGCGCGCGGAGGATGATCCGACGCCGCTCGACACGGTCGGGCTGCCGAGCGAAGTGACGCCGCTAGTCGATTCGATCAATCAGTACATCGGCCGCACGCAGTTGATGCAGTCGTCGCGCAGGCGTTTTTTCAACGACGCCGCGCATCAGTTGAAAACGCCGCTTGCGGTGATTCAGGCGGAGTCCGAACTGGCGCTGCGTGATATCGACGGCACGGAAGCGGGTTCGACTGGCGATCGTCGGCAGGGGGTGCATTTGCGGCGGCTGAATCGCGCGGTGCAGCACGCGGTGCGCATCGTGCAACAGTTGCTGTCGCTCTCGCGGCTCGAAGCGCACAGCGGCTATACGGTCAGGCACGCGGCCGTGCCGCTGCATGAGGTGGCGCGCAGCGTGACGCTCGACTGGTCGCCGGTGGCTCGCGCACGTGGCATCGATCTCGGTTTCGAGCAGGACGCGCGTGTCGACGTGATGGGGCAAAGCGATCTGCTCGCGGAACTGGTCGGCAATCTGATCGATAACGCGATCCGCTATTCAGGCGATGGTGCGGTGATTACCGTGCGGGTCGCGCGCGAAGGCGAACAGGCGTTGCTGCAGGTGATCGACAATGGGCCGGGCATTGCCATGAGCGAGCGCGAGGCGGTGTTCGAGCGCTTCTATCGCAGCGAAGCGACGCAGGCGGTGGAGGGCAGCGGACTAGGTTTGTCGATCGTGCGGGAAATCGCGCGCGTACACGGTGCGCTGGTTGCGCTCGCCGATGCGCATGGCGGCGGATTGATCGTCAGCGTGCTGCTTCCGCCGTTGAAGGCGGCGTAACGCCGGCGCGCCATTCAGCGGCGAATCGGAAAGCGCCGCGCATAACCCGTGGGAGAGGTGCCGCTGCTCCACGTTTCGCCGTCGATCAATATTTGTGAAGCGCTTTCTTCCGGCACCGCGACGTTTACGCCCGCTGCCGCTTCGCGATACAACTGAGTCTGGTTGATTCGCGCGGCGATGTCCGCATAATCCGCGCGCGCGTCGATCATGCCCCAGCGCTCGAACTGCGTGAGAAACCACGCGCCTTCGAACGCTCGCGGATAATTCACCGCGCCGTTGTCGAAGAAGCGCACGGGCAGGCCGCCCGGCGCGGAAGCCGCGATCTCGTTGCCGAGGCGCGCCGCGATCAACGAGGCATCAATGCCAACGTACTCGGGCCGCGCAAGCCAGCGCGCGATGTCCTCGCGATGTCCCGCGCCGTCGAGCCAGCGGCACGCTTCGAGCATGGTCTGCACGAGCGCGCGCGCGGCATGCGGATTCGCGCTGACAAAATCGTGCCGGCACGCCAGCACCTTCTCGGGATGATCGGGCCACACGTCGCTCGTATAAGCGATCGTTCTGCCGACGCCTTGCGCTTCGGCCTGCATATTCCACGGTTCACCAACGCACAGTCCGTCGAGCTTGTCTTCGGCGAGCGCCGCGACCATTTGCGGCGGAGGAATCACCACGCTCTCGATATCGCGCAACGGATCCACGCCTTGCGACGCGAGCCAATAGTAGAGCCACATCGCGTGCGTGCCGGTGGGGAAGGTCTGCGCGAAGACCGGCTTGCGGCCGAGCGTGGCGAGTGCCTTGGGCAGCGTGCCGCGTTCGGCGAGCGCATCGGCGAGACGGTTCGACAGCGTGATAGCCTGGCCGTTGCGGTTGAGCACCATCAGCACGGCCATGTCCGTTTGCGGTCCGCCGAGACCCAGTTGCACGCCGTACACGAGTCCGTAGAGCGCGTGGGCCGCATCCAGATCGCCCGACAGTAGTTTGTCACGCACGGCGGCCCACGACGGCTGACGCGACAGCTCCAGCGTCAGGCCGTGCGCGTGGCCGAATTCGAGCAGCTTGGCGGCGACGAGCGGCGCGGCGTCCGAGAGCGCCACGAACCCAAGCCGCAGATGAGTCTTCTCGAGCGGCCCGGATGGGTTGGGTGCAGTGGTAATGGGAGAGTTCATGGACGGCGCTTCATTTGAGCGAGTCGGCCGACGCGATGATGGCGCGCGCGACTTCGGCGAGTTTGACGCCCTGGTTCATCGCGCGCTTGCGCAGGTTGGCGTAGGCGGCGTGTTCGGTGATCTTCTGTTGATCCATCAGGAGCCGTTTGGCGCGATCGATCTGCTTGCGCTCGGCGAGTTCGCTTTCGACTTGCGCGAGGCGCTCGCGCAATTGCGATTCCTGCGCAAAACGCGCGAGCGCGACTTCGAGGATGGGCGCAAGACGCTCGGTCGCAAGACCTTCGACGAGATAGGCCGTGACGCCCGCGCCGACGGCGTCGCGGATCAATTGCTGGTTGGCGTCGTGGCTGAACATCAGCACCGGACGCGGCGCGGTGGCGTTCATGACCGCAAGCTGTTCGAGCGTGTCGCGCGACGGCGATTCCGTATCGATGATGATGACATCGGGCCGCTCGCTCTGCACCACGCGATGCAGTGCTTGCGGCGTGGCGGTGCCCGCCAGCATCTCGTAGCCGAGTCGGGCAAGGGCGTCGCGAAGGTCGCCGATGGGCTTATCGGTGTCGGTTACGAGGAGAACGCGCAGCATGGAGTGGGGTTTTATCGACGGCTGACCAGAAGTAAAGCAATGGCTATGCCAGTCGATGCGCCCAAGTGTAAAACTCGTGCAGTCACGCACTTGGCGATTGCGTGGGCGCCCGTCGCTGCACCTGCACGGGGCACATCACGCCGATGCACCGAAGCGGCGCACGCCGCTCAGATCATCAGCGCCATTGGCCGTAAGTGCGGGGCGCAAACACCAAACTCAGCGCCATCATGGCGACGACGCAGCCGGCGAGCATGATCCACGCGGCGCCGAAGCTTCCGCTCCAGCCTCGCACGAGACCGGCCACGACCGGCGCGACGGCGGCCACGATGAAGCCCACGCCCTGGGTGAATGCGACGAGCTGGCCGGCCACGCGATGGTCGGCTGAATGATCCATGGCGGTGACGAGCGTCAGCGAAAAGACCCCGCCCAGGCCCGCGCCTGCTACGCCGGCCCACAGCAAGGGCGCGGCATCGGGCCAGACAATCAAGCCAAGCAGTCCGAACAGTTGCGCCGAGAGACCGAGCATCAGCCATGGCCGGCGATCCCGGAATGACGCCGCGGCAAGCGGCAACAGTAGTGCCGCGCTCGCCTGAAACACCGTCATGCCGGCCAGCAGCGATCCGCTCGCCGCCACGCTCACGCCGCGCTGCTGATAAAACGCCGGCAACCACGCGACGAGACTCGTATAGCCGCCGTTCACAATCCCGAAGTAGAGCCCGAGGGTCCACGCGCGCCGCGTACGCCAAAGTGAAAGTGTGTCGGTTTGTGCCGAAGCAGCCGCTGCGGCGCCGCTGCCGGAAGACCGGCGGTTCAATGCCCACCAGCAGGCGAGCGCCGCACAGGCAGGAATCGCCCATGCCGCGAGCCCTGCCTGCCATGACTGCATCGCGTGGCTCACCCAAGGGCTCAAACTCGCGCCCAACCCGCCGCCGCCCATGATGGACGCTGAGAACACGCCCATTGCGAGCGGCACGCGCGCATGAAAGCGCTGCTTCATCACGGCGGGCAGCAGCGCCTGAATTGCGGCGACGCCGGCACCTGCCAGCAACGCGGTGGCGAGCAGCGCCGCGCCGCTCGACGCCGTCCACCGCGCCGCGCACGCCAGCGCGATGGCCAGCAAGCCGAGCGCGACACCGCGTGTTTCGCCGAGCGTGCGGGTCAGCGCGCCCGCCCCGAATGCGCCGATCCCCATTGCTACGACCGGCAGGCTGGTCAGCAGAGACGCACCGTAGAAGCTGAGGCCGGTTGCGTCGCGGATGGTCGTCATCAAAGGGCTGATCGAGGTCAGCAAGGGCCGCAGATTGACGCCGATCGCGACGATCGCACCGAGCCACACGACGTCCCGCCACGTCAGCGCCACAGTGGCGTGGTGAGCGGAAGTGCGGGTCGAACTGGCCTGGGGGTGCGAATTCACAATGGTCCTCGTGGGGAGAGAGAGGGGGCGGCGCGCCGTCTGCTGGCGCGGTGGCGAAGCGGCGAGGTGGGCGTCGTTGGCGAAACCGGTGAGCAGCAGCAGTGTGAAAACCCATGCGCGGCTTATTTTGGTCAACCATAGTAACAAAAAATGGTTAACCATTTTTATGATGTCCGGTATAGCTCGCAGCATAAGCGGATGGCGCCGGCTGCCCGCCGCCGCTAGAATGCCTGGGCGTTTCCGCTCCATTTCCGGTCACTGAAGCCATGCCACCACGTCCCCGGCGCTCGTCGTCTGCTGATACAGACGCGCCCATTCAACCCGCACGCGAAGACGATTCGTCCAGCGTCGAAGAGCGTATTTATGCGTCGATTACCGCGGCGTTGCTGCAGGGACGCCTGCCACCGGGCGCGCAACTGGTCGAGCGGGATCTGGCCGCCGCCTTCGGCTGCACGCGCGGCGCGCTGCGCAAGGTGCTCGCACGGCTAGGCTTCGAAGGCAAGCTCGTGCTGGAGGCGAATCGCGGTGCGTTTGTGCCGTCGCCGTCCGAGGAGGACATTCGCCAGGTGTATCGCGCGCGGCAGATCGTCGAGGCGGGCATCGTCGCCGCGTTGTGCGGGGCATTGAGCGCGCAGCACAAGCGGAGCTTGCGCGCGCACGTTCGCAGCGAAGAGAAGGCGCTACGCGCCGGGGCGGTCGAAGACTCCGTGCGTCTTGCCGGCCAGTTTCACGTGCTGCTGACGGAGTTGGCGGGCGGCACCGAGCTGCTCGGACTGGTCGGGCAACTGGTCGCCAAAACCGAGCTGTATAAAGCGCTGTTCGACCCGTCGAAGGGTTCCACCTGCTCCGCGGACGAACACACGCAAATCATCGACGCGCTCGAATCGGGCGACCTCGCCGCGGCATTGGCGGCAATGCGGGAGCATCTGGCTGAACTGGAGGAGCGGGTGGTCGAGCAGGTGCACAAAAGCGCCGCCGGAGAGGATCTCGGGACGGTGTTCGGCCTTTGAGCGCGTGTGGAGGGAAGCGGGGAAGGCGGTGAAACGCCCGCCGGCAGCAGAAAGCGCCAGGCGATGAGGGAATTTCGGGTTGCAACAAGGCGACGCCGCAGCGCGCCGCTCAGGCTCGAATCAAGGAGTCAAGCCGGAGAAGGCGCGCGAATGGCTTCGCGTACAACTCAATCGCAATGGATCACGCCGGGACCGCGCAAAGCGCGCTCAGCGTGCCGCCGGCCTTAACGGCGACGGAATTGCGTGTTGCGAGCACCGCCGCCACCGGTGGCGCGCTCGTCTTTATGACGGAAATTGATCCGGCCTTTGGTCAGATCGTAGACGGACAGCTCCAGCGTCACGCGGTCGCCCGCGAGAATACGGATGTGGTTCTTGCGCATGCGTCCGGACGCGTAAGCGCCAACCACGACGCCGTTGTCGAGCGTCACGCGGTAACGACTGTCCGGAAGTACTTCGTCGACGATACCGTCAAGTTCAAGCAGTTCTTCTTTCGCCATGCATAACTCCTGGTCGATGGGATAAGGGGTGTTGGTCGCCCACGCCGGGCAGCACAACATCAGATTGGGGCGATAGCGGGTTTTTCGAGCCCGCTGTCCTGCGGCATCAGCCTATATGCTGATAGTACCGCTCAAAGATCGGCGACGGACTGGCCGTCTACACGGCCGTCGATCAGTTGCTCGGCATGCGCCATGCACGCAATGCGTGCCTTGCCCGTGCCGTCGAACGGAAACAGGTACTGCAGACGGAACACACGGCCGTCGGCGGCCGCACTGGCGCCCACGCGGCAGATGCGCACCGACGCGTCGTAACCGGCGTCCGGATTGCGGCTCGTCTGACCGTCCGCCGGGCGGCGCGGATAGACGAGCGGGTGAATTTCGTAACCCTTGTACGTCTTGACTGCTGAATTCATGAAGCTTGTGTCCTGTATTACGTGGCCGGCGTGTCACGCGTGTTACGCGCGGCAAGACCGGCCGGGCAGCGCAGCACCTTGAGGCGCGCCGCCATGGAAAAAGTTTGGCACAGGCCCGATGACAAGGGCTTGAGCGCGGCCGCGCAAAATCGCGGATTCGATGGAGAAGAAACACGCTGATGTCGCGCGGACATCGGGCGCGTGAATGAACCCTCAGCTGCACAGCTCGCGACGGCGAATGCATGCGACGCATTGCCGGAGTGACGGGACCGCCAGCAGGCGGCGGTCGAACAGTCGGGGGTGGTGCGGAGATGCCGGTTTGAGCCTGCCCGGTATTGCCTGAGGTTCAACCCGCGATGATGCTGCGATTTTGCCAGGAAACGCCGGAACTACGAATGCGGAATACAGCTATTCCAATATGATGCACTAAATAGGGCTAATTGGATAGCAAAAAGTTCCACGCAGGGGTGAACCGCCCAGCCGGCGGGGCCTCGCGCGCGACGCGGCGCTCGCGCACGGCGTGCCTCGCCATGAGCGGCACGCCGGGTGAAGGGTTGCGCCGTCGTGGCGCGCGCTGAACGATCAACAGGGTCTTGCTTCAGCGGGATGTTTCGGCGACGCGCTTCTGCAGCTCGCGCGTTGCCGCGAGCGGAATGCGCGCGTCATCCCAGCCGGCCAGCCATTCGACTTCCTTCGACGTGAAAATTTGCCCGTGATTGCGCAGCGTGTATTGCAGCGAATCGATGATGTGATTGCGGATGATCTCCGGCGTGCCTTCGTCATCGAGCACGGCGCGAAACGCTTCGAGCGTGGCCATCTGTTGCTCCGTGAAATAGATACGCCTTTTATCGCACGAAAAAAAATCGCTCGCCAAGCGGACAAAATTCGCCGTGCGCGAAAGGGCGGCGTCGAGAGGCCGGCGCCCGCGCCCGTTTTTTGAGGGCGTGATCGCCGCCGCGGTCGCCGCGGCGCGGCGGGGTGGCTACAATGGCGAGTTGCCGCATCCCTTGAACACCGCGATTCCCCAATGCGCAACCCAAACGTGTCTCCTGTGAAAGACCTGCTGCTCGAGCGCTACGCTCCCATTGCCGACGGCATCGCGGCGCTGTTCTATCCGTGCGCCGAAGTGGTGATTCACGACCTGCGCGACCAGACTATCGCGTACCTCGTGAACAACCTGTCGAAGCTTGAGGTGGGCGGGCCGTCCGTGCTGGACGAAGTCCATTACGCGGCGCGCGGCCAGACGATCGGGCCGTATGAAAAGCTCAACTGGGACGGCCGGCGCATGCGTTGCGTGAGCAACATTCTGTTCGACGACGACGGCAAACCGGCCGGCATGCTGTGCATCAACTTCAATATCGCCGTGTTCGAAGATGTGCGTTCCACACTCGATCTGTTCATCAAGGGCGGCAACCTGAGCGACGCGTCCGCGGAAGAACTGTTTCGCGACGACTGGCAGGACCGCATCAACACGTACCTGCATACGTGGCTGCGCGAACGGCAGATCGGCATCAATGCGCTCACGCGCGAACACAAGCGGGAAATCGTCGAGGCGCTGCACGCACAAGGCGCGTTTCGCGGCCGCAGTTCCGCGAACTACGTGGCCGCCGTGCTGACGATGGGGCGCGCCACCGTCTACAAGATTCTGAAGCAGATGAAAGAGGGCGGCTGACGGTTCGACCGTTGCCGTGCGAAAGCGCTGCGTTTTTTCAATTCAGGGAGGATGCGAATGGTGCGTTACCGGCACTACAAAGGCGGGATTTACGAACTGGTTTGCGAGGCCACGCTCGAGTCGGATCCGACCGTCACGATGATCGTGTACAAAGCCGCCAATGGTACGATCTGGACGCGTCCGGCTTCGGTATTTTTCGAACTGATCGACGTGGACGGCGCCAAGGTGGCGCGCTTCGCGCCGATCGATCAGGCATAACCAACAACAGGAATCTGAATGCGTTTACTGCTTGCCATCATTCTGCCGTGGTTTCAGTTTTTCACGATCGGCCGTCCGTTCGCGGGCATTATCTGCCTGATCCTGCAGATCACGCTGATCGGCTGGATTCCGGCCGCAATCTGGTCGGTGTATGCGCTGAGCCAGTACAACACCGATAAGAAAATTGCCCGGGCAATGGGCAGCGGGCGTTAAGGCTTGCGAGGAGCGGCGTGAGTGTGCTTCCGAGCCATGAAGCCGCCGCACTTCAGCTGGATGGCCGCGATGCGACTGCGTCTGGTGCTTCGATTACCACATCGGATTCGGCTATTGCCACGCACGGCAGAATGTAGCCTTCCTGCTTTTCTTCCCGGCTGAGACCCGGCCACTCGATCGTGTAGCGCACACGTCCCGCAGTCATCCTGCAGATACACGTACGGCACGTCCCATTCCTGCACGAGCGCGGCAAACACAGATTTGCAAAGCTTGCGGCTTCGAGAATCGTGAGCGAATCGGGCGCTTCGAAGCTTTGACCAATTGGCTCGACGCGAACCAGAGGCGGGCGGATAGAGTCGGACATCGTGTGAGTCTGTGACGGATTGCGCCACACTTTACACGTTGCCGTCTCAATGCGTCGTGCCGCCGCGCCGCAAATACCGGTACACCGTATTGCGCGCCAGCCCCAACTCGCGCGCCGCCGCCGACACATTGCCGTCCAGACGCTCGAGCGTTTGTGCAATCAACGCGGCCTGCCACGCTTCCATCTTGCCGGACACCGGCTGCCCCGGAGTTTGCGCCGCGGCAACGGCTTCGTCGTCCGAACTTGACCCTGCAAGCGTTACCGGCGCTTGCACGCTTTGCTCTGCCGTAGCGTCGACGCAATCCTGCAAGAAGTCCTCGGGCAAATCGTCGAGTTCGATCTGTTGCGCGCCTTCGGCCATGATGCTCGCGGTGCGCAACACGTTGGCCAGTTGCCGCAGATTGCCCGGCCAGCGGCACTGCGCGAACCGGTCGAACACCTCGGCTGAGACGCGGCGCGGCAGGCGTTCGCCATCGGGCTGCAAGGCCAGCATGCGCGTGACGAGCGCGTGAAGATCGGTACGCTCGCGTAGTGCGGGCAAAGTCACCACGAGTCCGTTGATCCGGTAATACAGATCTTCGCGGAAGGTGCCGGCTTCGATCATCGCGCGTAGGTTGCGGTGGGTCGCGCAGACGATGCGCAGATCCACCGGAATCGCCCGTGTTCCGCCGAGCGGCACGACGGTGCGCTCCTGCAGCACGCGCATCAGACGCACTTGCTGGGCGAGCGGCATGTCGCCGATTTCGTCGAGGAATAGCGTGCCGCCATCGGCTTGCACGATCTTGCCGACGCTGCCGCGTTTTTTTGCGCCGGTGAACGCGCCGTCTTCGTAACCGAACAACTCCGCTTCGATTAATGTCTCCGGCAAAGACGCGCAATTCAGTGCGATGAACGGCGCGGCCCGGCGGGGCGAATCGTGATGGATGGCACGCGCGAGCCACTCCTTGCCGGTGCCGGTCTTGCCGAGCACGAGAATCGGAATATCGCGGCCACGCAGTTTGGTGACACGCCGCAGGATCGCGGCGACTTGCGCGTCGCCGGTGTCGAGCGTTTCAAGCGTGGCGAGTGGTGCGGGATCCACCGTGCGCGGCGCATGACGCGCTCCGCCGGCGAGCGGCGCGTGCGACCTATCGAGGTCTTCCGACTGTGCGACATAGCGAGGCGTTGCGTATTCGCCGCGCGCCACCACGCGCACGCCGCTCGGCAGCGTCAGCAGAATGGTCTCGCCGGGTGCGCGCGTAATCTGCTGCAACAGCCGCGCGAACGCGATTCCGAACAGCGCGTCGAAGGGTTGCCGTTGAAGCTCGGCCAGCGGCTGCCCGAATTGAAACAGCGCACTGCGGTTGGCCGACAGAAACGTGCCTTCCGGCGTGAACGCCGCGAGCCCCTCGAACAACGTGCCGATGAATTCCGCGCGCGCGTGAAAGTGAACGCGGATCGCGTCGACGAATTGATTGGAGAACAGATGATTTTCGATCATCTGCGCCGACATCCTGACGAGCGCGAGCGTGTGCTTGTGAAAGCCGCGCGTGTCGCCGCTCACGTCGAGCGCGCCGATGGTGCGCCCGAACGGATCGGCAATCGGTGCGCAAGAGCAGGTGAGAATGCGGTTGGCGTGCAGGAAGTGTTCTCCCGCATGCACGACAGTGGGCTGTCCGTCGACTAGCGCGGTGCCGATCGCATTGGTGCCGCGATCCGCCTCAGCCCACGAGACGCCCGGACACAACGCGACGCGATTGGCTTTTTCGACGAAGTCGCTATCGCCGAGGCTGTGAAGGATCACGCCATGATTGTCGGTGAGCAGCACCATGCTTTGCGTATCGACAATCTGCGCATGCAGCGTTTCCATGACGGGAAGCGCATGCGTATAAAGCGATTGATTGCGATCGACGAGCTCACGCAACGCGGGCCGGCGCAGCGGATGAAAGTCCGGCGTTTCGGACGCGCGCAGCCCGAGTTCGAGCGAGCGGGCGTGCGCCTGCGCGATGACATCAGGCCGGCCCACGGCGGGCGGCGTGGCAGAACGTTGGGTCAAGGCATGTCTCCGGTGAAACGGACACGGCGGGTACGTTGCCCTCCGCTCGATGCCGCAGCGCAACATCTGCGCAGACGGTCGAACACCGATCTTACAGGACGAAACGCGCAGCGCGCGGCAGGGAAAAAACGGAGGCGGTGCACACGTCTCGCCTCAAATAAACGCGGAGGGCACCAAAATCAGGCAAACCAAAAGGAAAACTTGCGCCGCGCCCGAACTCGTCTAAAGTGAATCAAATCACCTCCGCGGGCCGCGAACTACAGCGTCGCCGCCGCGAGGTGACGAGCCCGCGTCGTCAGCATTGGACAAGGAGGTTGGCGCTAGAGACGCGACCAGTTGCAACCGGCGTGCGCATTACCCGGCTAGACCATGCGCAGCACCTACCTTCCAGGTGAACTCCCATGCAGATCCTTTTCCCGAAAGAAACTCCTGAATATTCAGGTCGCGAACTCACCTTGGCTTTCCCCGCGATGGTCGATGGGCAGAGGGTGGAATGCATGATCACGGCTGAGGCACTGGAAGACCACTTCGGCGCCGCCTCGCCGCGCCTGGAAGACATGGTCGGCGCATTCGACACGCATCGCGCCCGGATCGAAGCCGCCACGCGGCGTTTGCTCTCGGAAACGAGGGCGCAATGTCTCGTGCTCAGAAGCGGCTATGTGCGCTTCTACGAGGCCAACTGGCGCAATTGATCGAGCGCGTTTCCGGCTGACGTTAGGGCCAACGCCGGAAGCAGATCGAAAGCCGCGCAAGAATCAGAAGGTGTGGAAACCCGCGCGGCATTAATCGATCATTCGAAATCGCCTGCACGCCATGCGTGCCGCCGGTATCGGCACGAAACTCGCAAAGCACGAAACACGCGAAGCTCAGAACGCGCCCACGTTGTAGCGCGAGTGGCTGAGTGCGCTTAAATCATTCGCCGCAGCGTGCGATCCTTGAACACCACGTGATGCCCGAGCGCCGCCAATGTGTGCAGGCCGATCACCCAATAAAATGCGTTGCCGAGCCATTCATGCGCGGTCTTGAGCAATGGCCGCGCGACAGGATCGGCGCCGACCAGCGTGTAATTGATATTGAGCCACGCGAGCGTGACAGGATGTCCGCCGGTGTTGATCATCAGAATGCCGAGCAACGGCTGCGCGAAGAAAAAAACGTATAGCGCGAGATGCGTGGCGCGCGCGAGGAATGCGAGCACGCGGTTGCTATCCACTTCGGCGGGCGCGCCGGCCCACAAGCGCCACAGCAAACGCAGAGCGGCGAGCCCCAGCACGAGCGTGCCGCACCAGAAATGCACGCTACTCCAGAACGCGCGACTGTCGCTGCCCTTGGGTCCGCGAATCTCGATTGCCAGGTAGGCCAGCGCGATCAGCAAAAACATAACCCAGTGAAAGAAAATGGCGGGCGGCGTGTAGCGCTCCGAGGTGCGGCTGTAAGACATGAAGGGGGGCTCCCGAGACCTGGTCGATCGTTTTTATGAATCATCAGATGATAAACGGTGCCTGACCGGAATGGCACCATCAATAAAATCGTGATCGATCCAGGCGAGAGCGTGCGGCGCGGAGCTTACTCGCTGCCGAGATAGAAATAGCGGAACAGGAAAATGGCCGCGATGATCCACACCACCAGCTTCACCTTGCGCGCCTGGCCGGTGAGCAGTTTCAGGCCCGCATACGAGATGAAGCCGAACGCGACGCCATTGGCAATCGAATAGGTGAACGGCATCAGAAGCGCGGTGAGCGCGGCCGGCACCACCTCGGTGGCGTCGTCCCACGGCAGGTCGAGCATTTCGCGCAGCATCAGGCACGACACGTAGAGCAGCGCCGGCGCCGTCGCGTAGCCGGGCACCACGCCCGCCAGCGGCGCGAAAAAGAGCGCTGCAAGGAACAGCACGGCCACGGTGATGGCGGTCACGCCCGTGCGTCCGCCTGCCTGCACACCCGAAGCGCTTTCGATGTACGCGGTGGTCGACGAGGTGCCCAGCATCGAGCCTGCCAGAATCGCCGTGCTGTCGGCGAGCAGCGCGCGGTTCAGCCGGTGCATCTTGCCTTCCACCAGCAACCCGGCGCGATTGGCGACGCCCATCAGCGTGCCGGTCGCGTCGAACAATTCGACGAGGAAAAACACGAGGATCACGTTCAGCACGCCGCCCGACAGCGCGCCGCGAATGTCGAGCTGGAACAGCGTCGGCGCGATGGACGGCGGCGCCGAGACGATGCCGTGAAACTGGTTGCCGCCAAAGAAAAAGCTCAGCACCGTCACGCCGACAATGCCGATCAGGATCGCGCCACGCACCCGCAGGTGGTCCAGCGTGACGATCGCGAAGAAGCCGATCACCGCGAGAATCACGTGCGGATTGTGCAGGTCGCCGAGCGTCACGAGGGTGGCCGGATTGCCGACCACCACGCCGGCCGACTTCAATGAAATGATCGCGAGAAAGAGGCCGATACCGCCGGTAATGGCAATGCGTATCGAATGCGGAATGCCGTTGACGATCACTTCGCGCACGCGGAACAGCGTGACGATCATGAACAGGCAGCCGGAGATGAACACCGCGCCGAGCGCGGCCTGCCAGGTGAAGCCCATTCCCTTGACGACGGTGTACGCGAAGTACGCGTTCAGGCCCATGCCCGGCGCGAGCGCGATCGGATAGTTCGCGTACAGACCCATGATCAGCGAGGCGAGCGCCGCCACGATGCAGGTCGCGACGAACACCGAGTCCTTCGGCATGCCGGCGTCGCCGAGAATCGCCGGATTCACGAAGATGATGTAGGCCATCGTGAGGAAGGTGGTCAGTCCAGCGAGCACTTCGGTGCGCAGGTTGGTGCCGGCGGCTTCGAAGCCGAAGTAGCGTTTTATGGAGTCCATGAGGCGGGTCTCTCGTCGTTCAGAAAGCTTTTTTGTGGTTGGAGCGGTGCTTGCGCGGCGTCGCCGCCGGCGTTACGGGCGGATTGTAGTCAGGATTGGCGGCGGCGTGCCGCTTTGTGTGGGCGAGCCGCCGCGTAAAGCTCATGCGATGGGCGGTTCGCCGGGAGACTGTGGCGCCGGCGCATCAGACTGCGGCCGTTGCCGCGCCAGCCAGCGGTCCAGCTCACCCGCGAAGCTTTTGCTGTCGCGCGCGCTGAAGGCGGCCGGGCCGCCGGTATCGACGCCGCTGCTGCGCAACTGGTCGAGCATGGAGCGCATGCGCAGCCGTTCTTCGATCGTGCCGGGCGTGTACCAGTTGCCGCGCGGATCGAGCGCCTGGGCGTTCTTGGCCAGCACGGCGGCGGCGAGCGGGATGTCGGCGGTGATCACGAGGTCGCCCGCGGCGACTCGTTCGGCGATCAGATCGTCGGCGGCGTCGAAACCGGCCGGCACCTGGATTGCGCGGATCAGCGGCGAGGGCGGCACGCGCAGAAACGAATTGGCGACCAGCGTCAGCGTCATGCCGGTGCGGCGCGCGGCACGGTAGAGCATGTCCTTGATCACGACCGGACAGGCGTCGGCGTCAACCCAGATTGGCATGGTTCGGATTCCGGCAGCGGGGTTGTCGAAGGGGCGAGATGATACCTTGCCAGCGCAAAGGGCGGCGCGGCAAGTGAATTTGCGAGGCGGGGAACGGGGGCGAGGCGTTGACGCGTTGAAGCGTTGAAGCGTCGAAGCGTCGAAACGGTAAAGCGGTAAAGCGGTAAAGCGGTAAAGCGGTAAAGCACCACAGAACGCAGCAAATCGGGAATGCATGCGGAGCCAACCTCGCCCACGACCATTGCAGTCGCAGGCGGCGCCGCATGCCGCGCGGTGGCTCGCGCTTACTGTGTCATCGTCGCGCCGGACTGCTGGGCCCGCCGCGCCGCGACGATGCGGCCCGCGCGTTGAGCATTCCGCGGATAGTCGATCCAGTCGAGCGGATCGTAGCCGGCGGCACGCCAGTCGGCCAGATCGGCCCGCACTTCGGCGCGCGTTTTCGGCGCCGACGGGTCGTAAGGCCGCGCCGAAGTCTGCGCAAACGCGGCGCTCATGCTCACGGCAGCCAACAGCGCGCCGAGTCCAACAGTAGAAACGATTTTCATGACGAGCTCCTATGGAGCGGTTAAAAACGACCTCGAGATTCTAGTTTTCACAGGCATTTCGAGTAAGGCGATTGAAGGCAATGCACCATTTCACCCAGCGAACCAAACCGGACTGGGCAAACCTGAGGTTCAGGGCGCCGACGGCTTGCCAAAGCGCTCCAGCACGGCGCTCAGCAGGTCGATCGGCAGCGGGAAGACGATCGTCGAATTCTTGTCGGCGGCAATCGTCGTCAGGGTTTGCAGGTAGCGCAACTGCATGGCCTGGGGCTGGCGCGACAGCGTTTGCGCCGCTTCCAGCAGGTGCTGCGAGGCCTGCAATTCGCCTTCCGCGTGAATCACCTTGGCGCGCCGCTCGCGCTCGGCTTCGGCCTGGCGGGCAATCGCACGGATCATCGTTTCGTTGATATCCACATGCTTGATTTCCACGATCGATACCTTGATGCCCCACGCGTCGGTCTGAGCGTCGAGCACTTTCTGGATATCGGCGTTCAACTGCTCGCGATCGGCCAGCAGTTCGTCGAGTTCGTGTTTGCCGAGCACCGCGCGCAAAGTGGTTTGCGATAACTGGCTGGTCGCCTCGAAGTAGCGCGCCACCTGAATCACCGCTTTCTCCGGATCGACCACGCGGAAATACACCACGGCGTTGACCTTCACCGAGACGTTGTCGCGCGTAATCACATCCTGCGGCGGCACGTCGAACACAACGGTGCGGAGATCCATGCGCACGACCTGCTGCACGATCGGAATGATCAGCACGAGCCCCGGCCCCTTGACCTTCCAGAAGCGCCCGAGCATGAACACGACGCCGCGTTCATATTCCCGAAAAATCCGTATCGACGAAGCAATCAGCGCGGCCACCAGCAGAATCAGAATGCTGCTGAAGCCGAATGTAAAACCGATCATGAAATTTCTCCTTGTTGTCGCACTTCCGTGGGCACCACGGTCAACGTCAGGCCGCGCCGCGCGGTGACGCGCACCGCGTGCCCTGCCGCAACCGGGGCCATGCTGGACACCCGCCAGCGTTCCCCATGCACGCGCGCCCAGCCGGCCAGCGCGCCACCGGCCGCGGGGTCCGCAGCGGCGGTCTCAGGCAGCAGGCCGCCGTCGAGCACCACGCCGACACTGCCGATCAGCGCTTCCGAGCCCGTCACCACCGGCCGGCGCCGCGCGCGCAGCGCGAGTCTCGACACGCCCAGCACGAACAGCACGCTGAAGACGACCACGGCGGCGATCATCGGCAGCGGGATGCCGTAGCCGGGCACGTCGGTGTCGATCAGCATCAGCGCGCCGATCACGAACGCGACCACGCCGCCGAAGCCGAGCGAGCCGAAAGTGGGTAGAAACGCCTCGCCGATCAGGAACGCTATGCCGAGAAAGATCAGACCGAGGCCGACGTAGTTGATCGGCATCATCTGCATGGCGAAAAGGCCGAGCAGCAGGCTGATTGCGCCGACCACGCCGGGCAGCAGGAAGCCCGGATTGGCGAACTCGAAGAACAGGCCGTACATGCCGATCATGAGCAGAATCAGCGCGACGTTGGGATCGGTGATCACGGCGAGGAAATGGCTGCGCCAGTCGGCTTCGAGCGTGACGACCGGCGCGCTGGCCGTGCCGAGCGTGACATTGCCGGCGCTCGTGACGATCGTGCGGCCGTCCACCTGGCGCAGCAGGTCGGGTACGTCGCGCGCATTCAGATCGACGACGTGCTGCGCGAGCGCGTCCGCCGCCGACAGGCTTACGGCTTCGCGCACCGCGCGCTCGGCCCAGTCGACGTTGCGCCCGCGCATTTGCGCGAGGCCGCGGATATAGGCGGCGGCGTCGTGAACCTGCTTGCGCACTTCGGTCGATTGGGTGTCGAGCGGCAAGGCGCTGGCTGAACCGGTGGGCGCCGAAGCCGAGGGTTGGGACGACCCGCCGGCACCGCCGCCGACGCCGGGCAAACCCGGCGCTCCACCGCCCGCCGGCGGCTCGGCGCCGCCGATGCCCATCTGGATCGGCGTCGCCGCGCCGAGATTGGTGCCCGGCGCCATCGCCGCGATATGGCTCGCATAGACGATGTAAGTGCCGGCGCTCGCCGCACGCGCGCCGCTCGGCGCGATGAAGGTGGCGACCGGCACCGGCGAGGCGAGGATCGCCTTGATGATCTGCCGCATCGACGTATCGAGGCCGCCCGGCGTATCGAGTTGCAGCACGGCGAGTTGCGCGTGCTCGTCGGCGGCGCGCTGCAGGCTGCGCACGATGAAGTCGGCACTCGCCGGACTGATCGCACCATTGACAGGAATGACCACCACGCCGTTGGGCGCGACGGCGGCGCGAAGCGGCACATTCGATTCGCACGACGCGAACCCGATCGCCAATAGCATGCCTAGCACGGTCATGCCGCGCACCAACCGGCCCACGATATCGCCACGGATAAGCGAGAAGCGCGAGCCAGACTGCCGGAACGGGAGACGCGGATACGTGCTCATCGCTGACGGCTGCCGCGCCCGGTCGAAGCGTATCGACTGGCGCGGGCCGATACCCCACAAGAAGGCTGGCCTGCTCCTTACAGCTTAGTCCGATTCCGCCCGGTGCGTGAAATCCGCGCGCGCCGGCCGGTAATCGGTCGGCCGCATGCCGGTCCATTTGCGGAACGCGCGATGAAACGCGCTCGGTTCGGCAAAGCCCACCGAGGTGGCAATGTCGGCGATGGTGCGGTCGGTGTCCTGCAACTCGCCGATCGCGATGTCGCGCCGCAGCTCGTCCTTGATCGACTGGTACGTGTAGCCTTCCTGTTTCAAACGCCGCCGCATGGTGGCCTCGGCCACATGCAGCCGTTCGGCCATCTGATCGGCGGCGGGCCAGCCGGCCATCGGCATGGCGCGCAGCATCCTGCGCACGCGCGCCGCGAGCGAGCCGGGATTGCGATATTTGACGATGAAGCTGCCCGGCGCATCGCGCAGGAAAGGCTTGACCGACTTGGTGGTCTGGATCACGGGGAGTTCCAGAAACACGGGTGCGAGATCGACGTACGACTCGGCCTGGTCGAAGCACATGTGATCGCAGAACATCAGGCGGTATTCGTGCGCGGCGGGCGGCTCGGCGCAGCGAAAGCGCGCTTCGAGCAACGGAATGCGCCGCCCGACCAGCCAGCACAGCAGGCCGTACACGAGGATAAAGTAGGTCGCATAGGCGAACATGCCCGGCGCTCGCGCAGCGGGGTTCTCCACGAAGCGCAGCCTGACGCGCTGCGCGTCTGTTTCAATCTGCGTGCCGAGATCGTCCAGCACCAGCCGCATGAAGCCGACCGCGCGCGCCAGCGCCTGCGCGCCGTTGCGCGCGGTCAGCGCGGTTTGCGTCATGGCGATGAAGCTGCCGCTTTTCATGCGATGCGAATCCTGGCCGAAGAACTCGTCGTCCAGCGCGCGGGCAATCGCGGCCCACAGCGCGCCGTATTGCGCCGACGACACGCGGCTTTTCGGCGACGCCAGCATCGGCGCCGCGATACCGGCGGCTTCGGCAAGCGGCAGCGCGTCGAGGCCGCGCGAGCGCGCCAGCGCGAGGGCTTCCTCGACCATGCTGACGGAAATCGTGCCTTTATCGTTTTTCATGCTTGTCCGGCTGATTGGGTCGATCTGGCAAAAGCGCTCAACATTTTGCTTCTGACGCTTCGCCAAGTCCTTGAAATTGCGGGTGCAGTCAACTTCCCATCGTACCAGTATGGCAAATGCGCTCAGTCAGATTGATCGGGCTGAGCATCGAACCTGCACCGTGGCTTGCCTACACTGGGTCCGAACCGATCGCGCGCAGGCTGCCTTGGGCAACCACCGCGATCAGACGCACAGCACAGGATCGAGCGCTATGGACAGCTTCTACACCGACGAACAACGCATGATCCGCGACGCGGCGCGCGACTTTGCCACCGAGCGGCTCGCCCCGTACGCGGGTCAATGGGACCGCGACGCGCAACTGCCCGCCGAGGTCGTCACGCAAATGGGCGAACTGGGCTTTCTCGGCATGATCGTGCCGGCGGAGTGGGGCGGCTCCTACACCGACTACGTGGCTTACGCGCTCGCGCTCGAAGAGATCGCCGCGGGCTGTGCCGCCTGCGCCACGCTGATGAGCGTGCATAACTCGGTCGGCTGCGGGCCGATCCTCAACTTCGGCACGGACGCGCAAAAAGACCGCTATCTGCAGGACCTGGCGACCGGCCGCCGCATCGGCGCGTTCTGCCTGACCGAGCCGCAGGCAGGCTCCGAGGCGAACAATCTGCGCACCCGCGCCGTGTTGCGCGACGGCAAGTGGATTCTCAACGGCAGCAAGCAGTTCGTGACCAACGGTTCTCGCGCCGACCTCGCGATCGTGTTCGCCGTCACCGATCCCGAGCGCGGCAAGCGTGGTCTGTCGGCCTTCATCGTGCCGACGGATACGCCGGGATTCAACGTCGGCAAGCCCGAACACAAGCTCGGCATTCGCGCCTCCGACACCTGCCCCATCTCGCTCGACGACTGCGCCGTGCCCGAAGCGAACCTGCTCGGCCAGCCGGGCGAGGGCTTGCGCATCGCGCTGTCGAATCTTGAAGGCGGCCGCATCGGCATTGCCGCGCAGGCGGTCGGCATCGCCCGGGCCGCGTTCGATGCCGCGCGTCTCTATGCAAGCGAACGCATCCAGTTCGGCAAGGCGTTAAAGGAGCATCAGACCATCGCCAACATGCTTGCCGACATGGCCACGCGCCTGAACGCCGCGCGCCTGCTCGTGCATCATGCGGCGCGATTGCGCACGGCGGGCAAGCCGTGTTTGTCGGAGGCTTCGCAGGCGAAGCTGTTCGCGTCGGAACTGGCGGAGGAAATCTGCTCGAATGCCATCCAGATTCACGGCGGGTACGGTTATCTGGAGGACTATGCGGTGGAGCGCCACTATCGCGATGCGCGTATCACGCAGATTTACGAAGGGACGAGTGAAGTGCAACGTATGGTGATTGCGCGCCATGTGTAATTGCGGCGCGATGCGGACGAGCTTGCGTTTGAGCGCAAAATAGCTTGCCCGTCCAGGCAACAAGTAGTGCAGCAGTGGGACAAAAAACGGAGCGCTTACCGCGCCATCTGGAGACGACGATGACTGCAGCGAAAGGCTTTTTCGAAGCGCGCGATCTGTTACTGCGCCATCGAACCGACTACGACCGCGCCTACAGCGAATTCGCGTGGCCGGCACTGGGCGAGTTCAACTGGGCGCTCGACTACTTCGACGTGATCGCGCGCAATAACGACAATCCCGCGCTGTGGATCGTCGACGATCCGGCCAGCGACGGTCTGCGCCTGTCGTACGCGCAGATGTCGGAGCGTTCGGCGCGCATGGCGAATTTCCTGCGCGGTGTCGGCGTGGGCCGCGGCGACCGTGTGCTGTTGATGCTGCCGAACCGCGTCGAACTCTGGGACGTGATGCTCGCGGCCATGAAGCTCGGCGCAATCGTGCTGCCCGCCACCACCCAGCTTTCCGCCGACGACGTGCGCGACCGCGTGCAGATCGGCGGCGCGAAGTTCGTGGTGGTCGATAGCGCGGAGCTGGCCAAATTCGATACGCTGGAGACGCCGCTCACGCGCCTGTCCGTTGGCACGCCGCGCGACGGCTGGATCGATCTGGCCGCAGCCTATGACGCATCGCCGCAATTCACGCCGCAAGGCGTGACGCATGCCACCGACCCGATGCTGCTGTACTTCACGTCGGGGACGACCTCGAAACCCAAACTCGTCGAACACACGCATCAAAGCTACCCGGTCGGCCATCTGTCGACGATGTACTGGATCGGCCTGCAGCCGAACGACATCCATTGGAACATCAGCTCGCCGGGCTGGGCCAAGCACGCGTGGAGCTGCTTCTTCGCGCCGTGGAATGCTCAGGCCTGCGTGTTCGTGTTCAACTTCCCGCGCTTCGTGCCGAAAGACACGCTGAACGTGCTGGTGCGTTTCAACGTCACCACGCTGTGCGCACCGCCGACCGTGTGGCGCATGCTCGTGCAGGAGCACCTCACCGAGTATCCGGTCAAGCTGCGCGAAATCGTCGGCGCCGGCGAGCCGTTGAATCCCGAGATCATCGAGCGCGTGAAGCACGCCTGGGGCATTACGATTCGCGATGGCTTCGGCCAGACCGAGACTACCTGCCAGATCGGCAACTCGCCGGGCCAGCCGGTCGTGCCCGGTTCGATGGGACGTCCTCTGCCGGGCTACAGGATCGAGCTTCTGGATGCGGACGATCAGCCAGTCACCGAAGGCGAAATCGCGTTGCCGCTGGACGAACGTCCGCTCGGCTTGATGACCGGCTATGCGAACAATGCCAATGCCACCGCGCAGGCTATGCGCAACGGTTTCTACCGCACGTCCGACGTCGCGCTGCGCCGTGACGACGGCTACTACGTCTACGTCGGCCGCGCCGACGATGTGTTCAAGTCGTCCGATTACCGCCTGAGTCCGTTCGAACTCGAGAGCGTGCTGATCGAGCATGAGGCGATCGGCGAAGCCGCCGTGGTGCCGAGCGCCGACGCGCTGCGTCTGTCGGTGCCCAAGGCGTTCGTCACCGTGCGCCATGGCTTCGAAGCCGGGCCCGAACTCGCGCGCGCCGTGTTCGCGTTTTCGCGCGAAAAGCTCGCACCGTACAAGCGGATTCGCCGCCTGCAATTCAGCGAACTGCCCAAGACCATCTCCGGCAAGATCCGCCGCGTCGAATTGCGGCGCCGTGAAATGGAACGCGCGGCCGAGCCGGCGCGCCTGCCCGGCGAGTATTGGGAAGAGGACTTCCCGGATCTGCGTTGATTCTTTTTATTCCCAGTCACTGCCCGGCCGCCTCGCGGCCACTGCACAGGAGTTTCAGCATGAGCGCAACTGCGGCCATTGCCACCGTCAAACTGTTGATCAACGGCGAGTTCGTCGAATCGAAGACCACCGAATGGCGCGACATCGTCAACCCCGCCACGCAGGAGGTGCTGGCGCGCGTACCGTTCGCCACCGCCGATGAGGTCAACGAAGCGATCCGTTCCGCCCACACCGCCTTCAAGACCTGGAAGAACACGCCGATCGGCGCGCGCATGCGCATCATGCTGAAGTACCAGGCGCTGATACGCGAGCATATGCCGCGTATCGCCAAGACCCTGAGCGCCGAGCAGGGCAAGACGATTCCCGACGCCGAAGGGGATATCTTCCGAGGTCTCGAAGTGGTCGAGCATGCGTGTTCGATCGGCACGCTGCAGCAGGGCGAATTCGCGGAGAACGTGGCGGGTGGCGTGGACACCTACACGTTGCGTCAGCCGATCGGCGTGTGCGCGGGCATTACGCCGTTCAATTTCCCGGCGATGATCCCGCTGTGGATGTTCCCGATGGCGATCGTGTGCGGCAATACGTTCGTGCTGAAGCCCTCGGAGCAGGATCCGCTCTCGACCATGCAACTGGTCGAACTCGCGCTCGACGCCGGCGTGCCGAAGGGCGTGCTGAACGTGGTGCATGGCGGCAAGGACGTGGTCGACGCGCTCTGCACGCACGAACTCATCAAGGCTATTTCGTTCGTGGGCTCGACGGCCGTGGGCACGCATGTGTACCGCCTCGGCAGCGAGCACGGCAAGCGCGTTCAATCGATGATGGGCGCGAAAAATCACGCGGTCGTGCTGCCCGATGCGAACCGCGAGCAAACGCTGAATGCACTGGCCGGCGCGGGATTCGGCGCAGCCGGACAGCGTTGCATGGCGACCTCGGTGGTCGTGCTGGTCGGCGCCGCGCAGCAATGGCTGCCGGACCTGGTGGCGAAGGCGAAGACGCTGAAGGTCAACGCGGGCAACGAACCGAACACGGACATCGGCCCGGTAGTCTCGCGCGCCGCGAAGCAACGGATTCTCGGTTTGATCGAAACGGGCGTGAAAGAAGGCGCCACGCTGGCGCTGGATGGCCGCGACGTGAAAGTGCCGGGCTACGAGCAAGGCAACTTTATCGGCCCGACGGTCTTCACCGACGTCACGACCGGGATGGAAATTTACCGCCAGGAAATCTTCGGGCCGGTGCTCGTGGTGCTGAACGTCGCGACGCTCGACGACGCGATCGAACTCGTCAACCGCAATCCGTTCGGCAACGGCGTGGGTCTCTTCACGCAGAGCGGCGCGGCGGCGCGCAAGTTCCAGAGCGAAATCGATATCGGCCAGGTCGGCATCAACATTCCGATTCCGGTGCCGGTGCCGTCCTTCAGCTTCACCGGCTCGCGTGGCTCGAAGCTCGGCGATCTCGGCCCCTACGGCAAACAGGTCGTGCAGTTCTACACGCAGACCAAGACCGTCACCGCCCGCTGGTTCGACGACGACACCGTGAACGACGGCGTCAATACGACCATCAGCCTGCGCTAAGCGCGTCCCGAGCGAGCGGACACACGGAGAACGACATCATGAAAATAGGCTTTATCGGACTCGGCAACATGGGCGCGCCGATGGCGTACAACCTGCTCAAGGCGGGCCACGCGGTCAATGTGTTCGACCTCAGCGCGCAAGCCGTGCAGGCACTCGTCGATGCAGGCGCGAAAGCCGCCGCTTCGCCGAAAGCGGCCGTCACCGACGTGGAATGCGTGATCACCATGCTGCCCGCCGCGGCGCACGTGCGCAGCGTGCTGACGGCGGACGACGGCATCTTCGCCGGCATTGCCAGCGGCGTGACCATCATCGATTCGAGCACGATCGACCCCGTGAGCGTCAAGGCGTTCGCCGAACTCGCGCAGCAACACGGCAACAGCTTTGTCGATGCGCCCGTCTCGGGTGGCACCGGCGGCGCGGCGGCGGGCACGCTGACCTTCATGGTCGGCGGCAGCGCGAGCGCGTTCGAGCAGGTCAAGCCGGTGCTCTCGGCAATGGGCAAGAACATCGTGCATTGCGGCGATACCGGCACCGGCCAGGTCGCGAAGATCTGTAACAACCTGGTGCTCGGCATCACGATGGCGGGCGTGGCCGAGGCCATGTCGCTCGGCGAGGCGCTCGGCATCGACGCGAAAGTGCTGGGCGGCATCATCAATACGTCGACGGGGCGCTGCTGGAGTTCGGATACCTACAACCCGATGCCCGGCGTGATCGAGACCGCGCCGTCCACCCGTGGTTATACCGGCGGCTTCGGCACGGATCTGATGCTCAAAGATCTGGGCCTCGCCACCGACGCCGCAAAAGCCGCGCGTCAGCCGGTCTATCTCGGCGCATTGGCGCAACAGCTTTATCAGACGATGAGCACGAAAGGCGCGGGACGCCTCGACTTTTCGGCGGTCATCAAGCTCTATCGTCAGGATGGCAAGGACGGAGGCGCGTCATGATCGAACTGGACTACTTGCACGACGGCGCCGTCGCGCAACTCACGCTCAAGCGGCCGCCCGCCAACGCGTTCACGCCCGAGGGTTTGTTGCAACTGCAACAGACGGTCGAACGCCTGAACGGAGAAGCGCGTGTGCGGGCGATCGTGATTACCGGCGACGGCCCCAAGTTCTTCAGCGCGGGCGCCGATTTGAACACGTTCGCCGACGGCAATCGCGAAGTCGCACGCACGGCGGCGGCGCGCTTTGGCGCGGCGTTCGAAACCTTGCAGAACGCGCGGCCTGTGGTGATCGCGGCGATCAACGGCTATGCGATGGGCGGCGGGCTCGAATGCGCGCTGGCGTGCGATATCCGCATTGCGGAACAGCATGCGTTGCTGGCGTTGCCCGAGACCGCGGTCGGCTTGCTGCCGTGTGGTTGCGGCACGCAGACGCTGCCATGGCTGGTCGGCGAAGGCTGGGCCAAGCGGATGATTCTGACCGGCGAGCGCGTCGACGCAACGACGGCGTTGCGCATCGGTCTCGTCGAAGGGGTGGTGGAGAAGGGCGCGGCGCGCGAGGCTGCGCTGACCATGGCCGCGCGTGTCGCCACGTTGAGCCCGCAGGCGGTCGGCTTCAGCAAGACGCTGATTCATCAGGCCCGCAACGGCGTGCCACGCACGGCGGCGCTGGCGCTGGAGCGCGAGCGCTTCGTCGACCTGTTCGACGGCGCCGATCAGCGCGAAGGCGTCAATGCGTTCCTCGAAAAGCGCGCGCCACGCTGGCAGGTGACGCAGGCAACGCAGGCCACGCAGGCCGATCAGGAGACGCGTTGATGAGCGCCTTGCAAAGCGTGGCACCCGATACGAGTTTCGAAGTGGAGCGCGAGATTCTGTTTCGCGTCGTCAACCGTGTGGCGATCGTCACGCTGAACCGGCCGGCCGCGCTCAACGCGCTTTCGCACGCCATGGTGCGCGAGCTTGCCGTGCTGGTCGAACATTGCCGCACCGACGACGGCATCGTCGCGCTCGTGCTGAAAGGCGCGGGCACCAAAGGCTTCTGCGCCGGTGGCGACGTGCGCGAAGTGCAGCGGCTCGCGAAGAACGGCGACAGCCGCTGGCTCGCGTTCTTCGTCGACGAATATCGGCTCGACTACGCGCTGCACACGTTTCCGAAGCCGGTGGTCGCGCTGCTCGATGGCATTGTGATGGGCGGTGGCATGGGGCTCGGGCAGGCGGCGCGGCTGCGCATCGTGACCGACCGCAGCAAGATCGCCATGCCGGAGACGCGCATCGGCTTTCTGCCGGACGTCGGCGCGACGCGCTTTATGAGCGTGATGCCGGCGGAACTCGAGTTGTATATCGGGCTGACCGGCGCGACCTTGTCCGGCGCCGATGCGTTGCGCCTGCAACTGGCGGATCTGTGCGTGCCGGCCGAATGGCTCGCCAGCTTTGAAGAGCGTTTGCAGCGCATGTCGTTGGAAGGCGACCTGATGGCCGCCTTGCGCGGCGTGTTCGAGCCGCCGTGCAACATTGTTCCGCACGCGGCATTGGGGCCGTTTACGCAACTGATCCTGCGGCACTTCGATCGGCGCTCGAGTATCGAACGGATGGTCGCAACGGTGCGCCACGACCTGGAGCGCGAGCCGCCGCGCGAGGTGAAGCAATGGTTGCAGTCCACGTACGACGCACTGACCGGCCATTCGCCCACCATGCTTTACGTTACCCGCGAGGCGCTTTTGCGCGGCCGGCAGATGACTTTGGCGGAGTGCTTCCGCATGGAGTTGGGCATTGTTAAACGCGTGATCGAGGAGGGCGACTTCTGCGAGGGCGTGCGAGCCCAGTTGATCGACAAGGATCGCAAGGCCCGCTGGGCCCCCGCCGCGCTCGCCGAAGTGCGGCCCGAACGCGTCAGGCACTTCCTTGCCTCGCCGTGGAAGCGGGAGTCGCATCCGCTCGCCGCGTTGGGCGCAGAGCAGGGCTGAAGAAAGGCGTGCGCTAGCGCGGCATGCCGTGCCGTGCTGGCGCACCGCCGCGTCACTGCATAGCCGCCAACAGACACAGCGCGCCGATGGTGGTCAGCAACGCGCGCATGCGCAGATACCAGGTCGGCAGCGCATCGATTCGCCAGAGCGCCAGATCGACCAGCAGACAGGTCGCGAGCAGCGCCGCCATGCCAGGAAACGCGTAGCGCGTGCCGATTGCCAGCAACGCCCATGCGGCGATGGCCGGCAGGACACTCCAACTCAGCGCCATTCCCGAATGCGGTGGCGGATCGGCTGCCGCCAGCCAGATTCCCCAATGCACCGCGCCCACGAACGACACAATGCACGCGCCGTACGCCAGCATGGCGTGGCGCAAAAAGTCCTCGTGCGCGCCGACTGTATTGACCAGTACGGCCAGTGCGACAAAGGGAATCGCGCCTGCCAGGCCGAGCGTGATCGGCAGCGCCGGCGATCTCGTAGCGGATGGCGTCATGCTCTTACCTCTGCACCGATATTGCGTCAGTTTGACTCGTTTGAGTTCTAATAATAGGCCATATCGGATACAAATCGAAACGAAAAAATGAGTCAAAATGATGGTATGAAACGGTAAATTCACACCATTTGAAACGATAATTGGTTTTTTGCGTGGATTTTTGCCTGTGGCGGCGCTTGCCGCCGGCGCAGTTCGTTTCGACGAGCCCGAAGTCCGGCACCGAAGCCTTTCGCTGCCGCCTCGCCGCCTCGCCGCCTCGCCGCCCGCACCTGGTGCGCATGCACCAGTCCGCCTGGTGCATTGGCGATTGGCGCTCTGCCGCGATTTCGGCGATTCTCCGTGCTGGACAGGCTTTCGCGCGCGCCGCTCGCGCTCATCCCCCACAATGACGACAACACACTCCGCTGCACCCTTTACCGTGGTGCAATCCAACGATCCGGACGACGCTCCGCCCGCCGACGACAAGGTGCTGCGTTCGCAGACCGACCGTCGCCAGTTGCAGCAGATCATCACCGGGCTGACCGAGGGCGTGATTCTCGTCGAGCCGGACCAGACGATCGTCTGGGCGAATCAGGCCGCGCTCGACATGCACGGCATCGCCGAAGTCGCGCAACTGGGCGCCGACGTCACCGAATACCGCGAGCGCTTTCGTCTGCGCTATCGCAACAACCATCCGCTGCCGGAAGGCAGTTACCCGATCGAACGCGTGGTCGCGGGCGAGTGCTTCAGCGACGTGGTGGTCGAAGTCTTCCCGGCGCACGACGACGAGGTGAACTGGGTGCATCGCGTGCGCAGCCTCGTGCTGACCAACGCGCGCGGCGAGCCCGACTGTCTCGCGCTGATCCTGCACGACGCCAGCGAATGGGCGAGCGCCGAGAAGCGTTTCGAGAAGACCTTCAACGCCAATCCCGCGCCGGCCGTGATCTGCCGCCTGAGCGACCAGCGTTATATCAAGGTCAATCAGGGCTTTCTCGAGATGACCGGCTATGTGCGCGAGGACGTGATCGGCCGCTCGGTGTACGAGCTCGACGTGTTCGAAGGCGCCGAGCGGCGCGAACTTGCGATCGAACGGCTGAGCGAAGGCGCGACCATTCCGCAGATGGAAGCCTTGCTGCGCTTGCCTGAAGGCGGCACGAAATTCGTGGTGGTGGCCGGTCAGCCGATCGATATCGGTGAAGAGGCCTGCATGCTGTTCACCTTCATGGATCTGGAGCCGCGCAAACGCGCCGAGAGCGCGCTGCGCCAGAGCGAGGAGCGCTTCGAGAAGTCGTTCAGGATGACGCCCGTGTCCACCGCGCTCTTCGCGGCCGACGACTACACCACGCTCGATATCAACGACGCCTTCACCGCGACCACCGGCTTCACACCCGAGGAGTTGCTGGGCAAACCGCTCGATCAGAGCCGGCTGTGGACCGACGACGCCTGCGCGCGGATCCGCGCGGCGCTGGAGGAGAGCGGCAGCCTGCGCAACATGGAGTTTCTCGTGAACAGCCATGCCGGCGAAGCGCTGAATTGCCTCGTTTCCGCCGAGGCGGTCAGCATCCACGGCAAGGACTGCGTGTTGATGACCTTGCTCGACATTACCGATCGCAAGCGCTCCGAAATGGAGCTGGTGACGGCGATCGAAACCGTCATGCAGGACGCCTCGTGGTTCAGCCAGACGCTGATCGAAAAGCTGGTCAACGTGCGGCGCGCAAACGCGCCCGACGCGGGCGGCCATCTCGCCGATCTGACCGCGCGCGAGCGCGACGTGTTCGCCTGCTTGTGCGGTGGCCTCGCCGACAAGGAGATCGCCCGCGAACTCGGGCTGGCGCCGAACACGGTGCGCAATCACGTCGCCACGATTTACGCGAAGCTCGACGTGCACAGTCGTGCCGAGGCAATCGTGTGGGCGCGCGCGCGCGGCCATTTCGGCCTCGAACCCGGCAGCGCGCCGCGCCGCAAAGGACCGAAACCGGCATGAGCGTGGGGTCGTCCTGGCGGATTCGTCGACCGGCTAGGGCGGCCGGGCACGAACCGTGCTGACGAAGTCCGGCTGGCCGGAAGGGGGCGACGCGAAGCAAGGCGTCGTTCCGCGAATGGATGCATGCCGGGACGCGTTCAAATGCACCAGGCGATCACGTGCATTCGCGACTGTCGGCAGGCGGGCTGAGCCGGGACAATGCAATCCTGGGTCGAGTGCCAGGTGTGGAGGCGGTCACGCTTTCCCACGTATGGTGAGCTCGGCGTCTTCTGTGCAACTCAACCTTTTTAAAGGAAGCCGTCATGGACAAGAATCGTGTGGAAGGTGCAGCGAAACAGGTCAAGGGTTCCGTGAAGGAAGCGATTGGCAAGGTCACCGGCAACCGGACGGCTCAGGCCGAAGGCGCGGCTGAGAAACTGGCCGGCAAGGTGCAGTCGAAGGTCGGTGAAGCCGCGGATGCGGTACGCAACCGCGTGAAGCGGTAACGGTAGCGAAGGCGGTCACGATAGAGCGCCGGCTTCCGCCGGCGACTGCCTGACCCCCTGTTCAAGGAGGATCACGATGAATTCAAACCAGTTCGAAGGTTCTGTGAAAGATGTGGCCGGCAAGGTTCAGGATGCCGTCGGCGGCTTGACGGGCGATGTGGACCTGCAGGCCGAAGGCAAGGTCCGCCAGCTTGCCGGCAAGGCGCAGGCGAAATACGGCGACAGCGTCGATCAGGTCGCCGAAACGGCTCGCAACAATCCGCTCGGCGCGCTGCTGATTGCGCTCGGTGTCGGATTTCTGTTGGGCAAGCTGATGTAAATCTGTCACGCTCGGCGCCGCCCGGTGCATTCGCCACCCGGGCGCCGGCGCGTGTCGTTGGGCCCGCGGGTGCCTTGGTTATCCGATGTCCGTCCGATGTTCCCGGCGCGTTAGAGGCGCCGGATCTCATCGTCTATTCGAGGAAGGTTCATGCTGGGATTCGACGTAAGCACGGCCAGAAAGGTCTGGACCGCGTTTCTTATCGCGCTGCTGTTCTTCTGCATCTATATGGCGTCATCCACTGTGCTGGTGGTGGTGTTCGCCGTCTTCTTCAGTTACCTCATCTATCCGATGGTCGAGCTGGTCGAGCGCATCCGGCCGCGCCGCGTGCCGCGAGTGGCGTCGATCGCGCTGGTGTTCGTGGTGGTGGTCGCGGTGATCGCGGTGGCCGGGTCGCTGTTCGGCGTGCAATTGCAGGATCAGGCGACGCATCTGTTCGCGCAGTTGCCGGCTTTGATGAAGTCCGACGTACCCAATCGCTTTCCATTGCCGCATTTTCTCGAACCGTTGCGCGAGCGGATCGTGGATTTCGTGCGCAGCCAGATTGAAACCGGCTCCGACAAGGCCGTGCCGATGGCGCGCAGCGTCGGCCTCGGCGTGGTGCATGCGGCGAGCAATCTGATCTACCTCGTGCTGATTCCGATCCTGAGCTTCCTGTTGATCAAGGAAGGTCCGCAAATGCGCGACGCGTTTCTGGACCTGCTGACGGATCGGCACCGCACGTTGTGGGCGGAGATCGTGACCGATCTGAACGTGCTGCTGTCGAAATATGTGCGTGCGATGTTGTTTCTGTCGTTGGCCACGCTGATTTGTTACGGCGTGGCGTTCTCGCTGCTCGGCGTGCCGTATGCTTTTCTGCTGGCGGTGAGCGCGGGCTTGCTGGAGTTCGTGCCGTTTGCCGGGCCGCTCGGCGCCGTGGCCATCACGTTGGTGGTGGCCGTGTTCAGCGGCTATGCGCATCTGCTCTGGCTGGTGATCTTTATCGCGCTGTACCGGCTGTTCCAGGACTACGTGCTCAATCCCTATCTGATGAGCGAAGGCGTGGAGGTCAGTCCGTTTCTCGTCATTGTCGGATTGCTGGCCGGCGATCAGCTGGGCGGCGTGGCGGGGATCTTTCTGGCGGTGCCGGTGATCGCCATGTTGAAAATCATCATTGGCCGGGCACGCGTGTTTTATTCCGCTTCACGCGATGAAGGGGAAGTCGCGCGCCGCGCGTTGACCGGCAAAACCGACTGATGTTTTTGGTTTGCGCGGTCAGCGACGGCTGCAGTTGCCCACCCGCCGACAAGACGAGCAGCGACCCCGACCTCGGGTATCGATATCGGCCAACGGCGTTGCTATTTGACGAATTCTGTTTTTGACCGGTCGAGCAGCAAGGCCGTCGCGAGCACGACGAGCACGCCCTTGATCGCGATCTGTGTAAATGAATTGACCCCGCTCACGTCAAGTCCGTTGCTCATTACCGTCATCACCAGCACGCCAAAAAGCGCTCTGGATACGCCCCCGACACCACCCGAGAGCGCGGTGCCGCCGATGACGGCAGCGACGATCGCGTCGAGCATCAAGTCATCGCCCATACGGGTTGTTCCCGTACTGGTACGTGCAACCAGTAAGAATCCGGCCATACTCGCGAGCAGCCCGCTCATGAGAAACGCCCCAGTCTTCACCGCTGACACGTTCACGCCCGATAGCTTCGCGACCGCCTCTCCGCCGCCAACCGTTACCAGGTTCCGACCAAAGTGCGTACAGGCTCCAACGAACCCACACAGCAGAAACACCGCGATTGAGCAAAGGCCCACGTTCGGAATTCCATTTAGCAGGTGGCCGGACGCCAGCCACGCAATTTTCTCGTCGTCGAAAACGATATTCGCTCCGCCACAAAGCCAGCTAGACACACCCGTGAAAATACTCATAGTGCCGAGCGTGGTCAGGAACGACGGGATACGCCCCACGAGATGCGCCGCCGCATTGAATGCACCGGCCACAAGTCCGAGGAGCATCGTCACCGGAAGTGCCCACAATCCTAATGAATGGTCCCGAACAAGAAGTGCCGTTGCGATTGCCGAGAGTGTGGCGACCGCTCCCACGGATAGATCGATCGAACCCGTGAGAATGACAAAGCTCGACCCTGTAGCGACCAGTAACACGATTGCCGATTGTCTGATCACATTGAAGAGGTTCGGAATTGACAGGAAGCGTTCGTTGGCAAGGCCAAAGACAAGCACCTCTATCAACAATAGTGTGACGGGGAACACGGTCACTAACAATGCTTGTTGCCTGAACACTCGGAGCCGGGTGCTAATGGGATTATCTATAGAGATGTTGGGCACGACCTGGTCTCCATTGAAAAGAACGCTTCCGTAGGCGCCCCTACGGCTGTCAGTTTCACACCATATGAGCAACCAGTTGCTCTTCGGTTGGTTTGGCGTGGGGCGGGGCCAGGTACTCTTTTACAACGCGACCTTCGCGCATCACCAGGACGCGGTCACTCAACCCGATCAGTTCAGGTAGATCGTCGGAAATGATCAGGATTGCCATTCCCTCGTCGGCGAGGTCGCGTATGAGCGAGTAAATCTCCTCTTTTACGCCGACGTCGATGCCTCTTGTTGGATTGTCCATCACCAGGACTTTGGGATTTGCCAAAAGCCATTTGGCAAGCACGACCTTTTGTTGATTGCCGCCACTTAGATGCACGCAAAGTTGTGTTGCACTGGCGCATTTGATCCGCAGCCGCTCGATCCTGGCTCGAACCTCCCGATTTTCTCTGGCTACAGGAACGAGCGGCAGACCGAAGACCCGCATCTTCGGCAAGGCGACCAGACTGACGTTTGAGCGCACGGGAAGGTACAGTATTACGCCTTCAGTCTTTCGCTCACGTGGAACATAGGCGACGCCAGCGGCAATCGAAGAGCGTGCGCGATCGCGATCGTGCAGCGTTTGACCCGCAACACGTACCGAGCCATGACGCGGATAGGGCCACGCTCCCGCAATGGCGCGTCCAACGGCTTCCTTGCCACAACCCAGAAGGCCGCCAATTCCCAGCACCTCACCGCATCGCAGAGAAAACGAGACGTCGACAACGCCGTTGCCGGATATCCCGTCGATTTCCAGAATGGGCTGCGCCAACACGTTATTGGCCCGTAGGCCTTGTCGTTCCTCCTTGTAGTAGTTTGCTGCACGCTTGCGGCCGACCATCAGTTCGTGCAGCCGTTTCTCCGTCATCTCCGGCTTCATCAGTTCGGCGACGTTTTCACCGTCCTTGAGCACGTACAGGCGATCGCAGTGTTCCGTGTACTCATGCAGGCGATGGGTAACCAGAACAAAGGAGGCCCGGTGCCTGAGGGCATTGACGCGTTTGAACAATGACTCAGCCCCATGTTCGCTAATCGCCGCTGATGGCTCATCGAGCAGAATGATGGGTGACTCCTTTCGATAAAGAGCCGCCAATGCGAACGCTCGCGCAATCTCGATCATCTGGCGATCCTCGAAGCCCAACGAGCCGACCAGAACCGTGGGACTGATATGTTCGAGGTCCAGGTCCACCAAGGCCTTGCTGGCGGCGTCGATCGCGCCCTTGCGGTTGTTTCGCCCAAATGCACTCTTGAATGCGCTCTCGTGGGCCAGAAAAATGTTCTCGTACACGGCGAGGTTTTGCACGAGTGCCTGGTCCTGAAACACCATCGAGATTCCGGCCCTGACCGATGCGCGGTAGCCTTGTGGCGCGTACGGGTTCGCATCGAGCGTGAGCGTACCTGAGTCCGGCCGGACAATTCCGCCCAGCACCTTCAGCGTAGTGGACTTGCCCGCGCCGTTCTCACCCGCGATCCCCAGAATCTCCCCCGCCTCGACGTGCAGGCTCACCGATCTGAGCACTGGAATGCCCGCATAGGCTTTACTGACGCGATCGGCTACGAGACGGGTCGAATCACGCTTCACCGCGTCGATAACCGGTTCGACAGACTTCACGCCGTTCATTTCACCAACCCCACGCGACGATCGTTCATCAGAATCACCGCGATCAAAACCATCGCCCCCTTGATGATCGTTTGTAAATACGGTTGAACTGCCAGGAGGTCCAAGCCGTTGGCTACAAGGGCAATGATCAGTGTGCCGACCAACACGCGCCATACACTGCCGACGCCGCCGGTGACAAATATTCCTCCGAGGACGATAGCGGCAATCACTTGAAGCGTAAGTGAATCCCCCATGGATACAGTCGCCGTGCCCAGGCGTGCCGTCATTAGTGCTCCCGCCAGGCCGGCCACCGCACCGGACAGCGCAAAGACCAGGATCTTGCATCGACCCACGCGCACACCCAACAGCGCCGCTATACGTTCGTTGCCTCCGACGGCCATTACGTGACGGCCAAATAGAGTCCTCGTATTCAGCCAACCCAAAACGAGATACACGATCAACGCGCACAGACCAAGGTTTGGCAAACCATAGACCAGTTGCCCTCGTGCCAGCTGCTGAAAGTTTTCATCGATGACACGAATCGGTGAGCCGTTCGTCAGCATCAGCGCGACGCCACTCAGCGAGGTCATCATTCCTAGCGTGCCAAGAAATGATGGGATGCGCAATCCGACGTGGACAACGCCGTTTGCCGATCCCAATATGGCGCCCACAAGCACGCCTGCCAGAACGGCCGCGACGCCGAGTTGAGGAACGAGCATCGCTGTGATAATTCCAGCAACCGTCGCTACAGCGCCCACGGACAGGTCAATGCATCCAAGAAGCACGACAAATGCGCTTGACGACGCAACTGTTAGCAGAATTGCGGCGTACAGAACAATGTTGCTGAGGTTCGCAATACTCAAAAATTCCCGGCTCTTTAACGAGAATGCGGCGTAAAGAGCCAGCAGTACGACCGTCGGCGCGACTCTTGTCGCCCTGGTGCGACTGCGTAGCGATGTGATCGATGTCGACACGGTTTACATGGACTCAGAAAGTGAGTTTCTGTTTATAGTGATCTGCGTATTCCGCGCGGATCTTCTGGTCGTCATGGTTCTTGATCGCGTCCTGGTAGGCTGCCGGTAGCTGATATCCTGCCGGCCGCGGCGTTTTTGCGTAGCCCCATATCTTCACGGGATCCATCGGCCACATGGAGTTTTGCGGGTCCCAGTCGTTCGGGTGCAGAACGTGTGACATTTTTCGCCAGTCATACGGAAGCTTCCCGCTATTGAAGACCTTCTCATAGGCGTCCACATTGTTTGAGCTGACGAGCACCGCGCCGGTATACATCATCGACTCGGTCGGGCTGGGCTTCCATCCATGCGCTACGTCGTACGCCCAAACCATTGCATAGCCGGATTGCCACGCGGGCAGGCTGCTTATGGTGGCGAGAATGCGGCCCTCCCTGATCAGTTTGATGGTCTCCACGCTGCCGTCAAAGCCGATGATAGGAACTTTCAGGCCTGCTTCCTCGTTCGCCTGCAATACGCCAATGGCCTCTGAATCATTTTCGGCGAAGACGCCATCGATCTTCGGATGCGCGACGATGGCATCTTCCATTACTTTGCGCGAGTCGATCTGGTTCCAGTTGCCGGACTGCGAAGCAACGACCTTGATGGCTGGGAACTCTTTCAACGCGCGGTCGAACCCGGTGTTTCTGACCATCACGGCTGATGATCCCGGGTAGCCGGTAATCTGGACAACGTTGCCTTTTCCGCCCATCTTCTGAAAGAGAAGCTTGGCGATCTGATAGGCATTGGCGTCGTCGTCGGGTTCGAAGAAGCCGGCATAGGCGTGGTTCGGGACGTCGAGAGGGTGATACCACGGCACGGTATCCCAGACACCAACGTAATATCCGCCGGCGTCACGGACCTTGCTGACGAACGCAGGAATGTTGCCGATGTTCTGTGCGTTGCCAAAGAACAGCTTCGTCCCTGCCTGAAGTTGCGACTCATAGTTCTGGAGTTGTTTGGTGGGATCGCCTTCGTTGGTCAACGCCCGATATTCGATGCCCAGCGCATCGGCGGCGGAACGTGCGCCGCGGTCCCAGTTAGAGAAGTATTCGATATTCAGGCTGGTCACTTCTCCAACAACCACTTTTTGCCCCAGCGCCTCAGTAGAAGCCACGAGTAACGCGGCCGTCAGAATCGCCGGGGCGAAAGCACAAGCGGTCACGAAAAGGCCGCAACGAGAGGAGTTTGCCATTTCATGTCTCCTGCTGTTTGAGGGTTTTGTCCGCGAGCGTAACGAGTCAAGACTTCATCGACGGTCCGCAACGATCGCGGGCAACGTGAATTGAAAAGTCGCGCCTCGTCCAGTGACTTCGGCGACCCACAAGCGCCCGCCATGCGATTCGACAATCGAACGGCTGATACGAAGCCCCATGCCGGTGCCGTGGGATTTGGTTGTAAAGAACGGGTCGAAAATCTGTTCCGCAAGCAGCGGCGGAACCCCTATGCCGGTGTCACTGACTGAAACCAGAATCTGGTCGTTTTCGGCGCGCCGCGACCTGATCGCCATCTGACGCATTCCATCGACTTCCTTCATGGCTTCGATGCTGTTGACGATCAGATTCATCGCGACCTGCTGCAACTGCACCCGATCGCCAATGATAGGAGGAAGCCCTGCGGGCAGTTCAGTGCGGACCGATATGTCGTATCGCGCTGCCTCGCCGCGCAGAAGGGCGGCAGTTTCCCGGATGATTTCGCTTATGTCGACAACCTCGCGATTTAGCGCGCCTTTTTCGAATTGTGTGCGAATCCTGCCGATAATCTGGGCTGCGCGTTGTCCGTCACTGACGATTCTGGTGGCGGCCGCCCGCGCTTCATCGAGATTCGGCATGTCACGATCAAGCCATCGCAGGCAAGCGTTCGCATAGGCGATAGCAGCAGTAATCGGTTGATTGAGCTCGTGTGCCAGGGAAGCGGTGAGTTCTCCCATGGTTGTCGCCCGGTTGATGCGCGCCAGATCGGTCAGCGCCTGGCGCAAGACCTCTTCTGCCCGCTTGCGTTCCGTGATGTCACGAACGGCTCCGATAAATTCAAGGTTGCCGATATTGACCGCCCGGCCCGTGGCATGGACATGCTTGATTCTCCCGTCCGGCATGACGAAACGATGTTCGCTGTCGAAATCTTTCTTCTCGGTGATGGCCGCTTCAAGCGTTCGGCGAACAGCGTCCCGGTCTTCGGGGTGCATGCGTTGTACTGCGAGGTTGACGGAGGGCGTAACTCCGCGATCATATTCAAGTATGTTGTAACCTTCCTCCGACCAGTAATGCTCTCCGCTTGCAATGTTCCAGCCGAAGCTGCCTGTGTGACTGATCCTTTGCCCTTCGGCCAGGAAGGCTTCGCTGCGTTGCAGGTCGGTAAAAAGAGCGGCATTGGCCAGCGAAATAGCCGCTTGTGAAGCCAGCAACCGCAGTACCGCAACCCGGTCCGACGTGAAGACGCCCGGCGCCAGGTTGTTCTCCAGATAGAGTGCGCCGACAAGCTTCTTCTGCTTGATGATCGGCAGACACAGCATGGACCGGGCACCGCGCTGACGAATGTATCCGTCGGTCGAGAAGGCACTGTCGGCTGCGGCGTCGTGCAGGAGCAAACTCTCCTTGGTCCGCAAAACGAACTGGAAGACGGATGCCGGAAGATCCGCGCCAGTTATGGTCGCCTGGCGCAGCGCAACGATCAGCCCATCTACGCCGGTTGTGGCCTCCGCTTCGATCCGATATTCTTTCGCGCGCGGCAGAATCAATATTCCACGTTCGGCGCCGGCATATTCAATGGCCGTGCGCATGAGCGTATCGATCAGCTTTTCGTGCTCGATCTCGCCCGATACGGCCTCAGATACGCGGATGACTGTCGCCAGATCGAACTGTTCGACGGGGGCGAGAATCGTGCTCGTGTCGGACGACGTATTCTCTGCTCTAATCTGCGGATGTCGCTCCTCGATCTGCCGCACCTTCGCGTTCGCACCCCAGCGTAGATAGCAGTCCCGGGCGTCCCGGAAATAAGCATGCGCGATGCGCGCAAAGCCGCGTGCCAGATAAAAGCGAGCAGTGATCTCGTTGGCGGTGGCTTCGTTGTGGACGAGGCCTGCGGCGTGTGCTGAACTGATGGCGCGCTCGTACAGCCCTTCTGCGTCGAGCGCCCGCCCTTCGATGCGCGCCAGCTCCGCCGCGACCAGTGCCGCCCGGCTGGCAAAATTCTCGGGGCAATTCAGTGCCCATATGTTGAGCTTTTCCAGATGTTCCGCCAACCTCGCGCGATGAAATGTGCGATTCCCGGACGCGGCGAGATCATGAACGGCCGCATGGCTTAGCGCGGCGTAAAAGCGGTACTCGACGGTCTCGAGGGAAAACACGAAATTCCACAGCAATGGCTGCGCCTTTGAAGCCGCTTGCAAAGCGTCCTCGTAATCGCCCGCAAGGAAACGTGCCTGCAGCTTGCAAATGTAGTACCAGAATATCGGGAATGTCAGCGTGGGTGCGTCAGCCAGCTTGCGCTCAAAATCGGGTTCACTGAACCCGGCGTCGTTGAAAGAGCCAAGGCGGGCGGTCAATCCCCGCAGGCTGCGAATGAGACCGAGTTGGCTCGAGATCCATGCCTCGGCTGTTCCGATGCGGACTTTACGAGCGAACACCAGTGCGGATTCAGCTTGCTTCTGAGTCTCGGCCAACGGGTCGCCGGCCATGAGATAGTTGGTATTGATCTGGCCACACGCGTATCCCGCGTAACTTATCTCACCACTTTGGCTGGCGAGGTCGAAGGCACGAAACAGGAACGCCCGCCCATTTCGGACATGCTGAGTCCAGGCTATGATGAAACCAAATGCCTCGAATGTTCTCGCTTGATAGCGCCGGAACCCCGGTCGTCCGACCAGATCGCATCCCAGCCGGCCGAAGCGGTAACCCGCGTCGAATTGGCCGAAGACCGGTCCTGCCAGATAACCCACCTGCGCGTAGGCGATACACGAAGCATCGCTGTGACCTCGCTCAAGTCCTAAGCCAACAGCCGTACAAACGATCACGGCGAGCAGATGAATGGATTCGAAGTGATGCCCTGGGACTGCAACCCGGATCAGAAGATCCAGAGCGGCCAATGCGTCCGGATCGCTCGCGAGCGGCAGATCGACAAGGTCTTCGATGGTGCGAGTACCTAACCGGCTCCAGATACCGTCGTACGCCTGTCGAGCGTCGGCTTGCGTCGGATGCTCGGGAATGTCGACGCCGAGGTGTTGTAACGCAAGCAAACCCACTGCGACCGCATCACCGTTACGATCGATTGCCTGATAGAGATCAACTTGCACGCAGGCTACCGCGGCGCGCTCTCCGGCTGTGACGGCACGAATGGCAAGGCCGCGCAGACGCTCTTCGGCTTTCGCGATCGCACCGGACGCAAACTCGCACTGCGCGGTGCTCAACTCCAGCGCAAAGATGAGTTCACGACGCTGCTGCCAGCTATCCTCCGTGAGCAATGCGGATCCTGCGGTCAAGTAGTTCAATGCGGATACAGAGGCAGACGAGGCTTGGGCACGCTTGCCGGCAAGCAGATTGAATTCTGCCAGCCGCTCGCGCTCTCGCGGCGCCGTCATTAGGGACGACGCGCGGTTGAGCTGATTGACGATATCGAAGAGGGCTTCGTCCAGCAAACCGGGGGGCGTATGGGCGACGAGCATCCTGCCAACGCGCAGATGCATGGCGGCGCGCCGCTCGGTGGGAATCAGCGCATAAGCAGCCTCGTGGACGCGATCGTGAACGAACCGGTACGAGTTTTCGAGGAAATCGACCAACTCCTGACGACGTGCCTCAACGAAGTTCGCGTGCAACTCCTGCTCGGTCATGTCGTGAACCATCGCCAACATCGCGGTAGTCGCGATGTTGCCCAGACAGGCCAGTTGTTGCAGTGCCTGCTGGGTCGCGGCGGGGAGCCGGACCAGCTTGTCTATCATCAGGTCGACCACATTGTCGGTGTAACCCTTTGCGTTGATGCGTTCGATATCCCAAAACCAGCGCGAATGCGCGGCATCGAACGCTATCAAACCTTCGTCCGTCAAGGCCGACAGGAACTGATTGACGAAGAAGGGGTTGCCACCGGTCTTTTGCAGAATCAGCTGGGCCAGATCGGTTGTTCTATGCGCTTCACAATGCAACGCGTCCGCGATCAACTGGGAAACGTGCTCGGCATCGAGTGTGCCCAGCGTGATCTCCTCGACGGTGGACACGCCAGCTGTTTTGATCGCGTCGAGCTTACGCATCAGCGGATGCGAGGCGTCCACCTCGTTGTCGCGATAGGCGCCAATGAGAAGCAGGTGTGGGAGGCAGTCGTGGGTGAGGAGATCCTCGAGCAGATCCAGAGTAGCTGTGTCGAGCCACTGCAGGTCGTCGAAGAACAGGGCGAGCGGATGCTCAGGGCGCGCGAAGACACCAATGAAACGCCGCAGTAGCGATTGAAAGCGTCGTTGGGCATCGACCGCCGCCAACTCAGGAACCGGCTCCTGCTCTCCGATGATGAGCTTGAGTTCCGGAACCAGATCGACGATAAGGCCCGCTTGCGACCCAAGTGCATCGCGCAACTTCTCCCGCCACTGGTCGAATTCGGCTTCACTCTTGCCGAGAACAGGACGGATCAACCGTTGAAAGGCCTGCGCAAAAGTTGCATACGGAATGTCGCGCTTGTATTGGTCGAACTTGCCCGATGCAAATAGACCGCGGGGCGGAACCAGAGCCTTGTGAAGTTCATTGACCAACGACGACTTGCCAATTCCCGTATAGCCCGACACGAGAATCAATGCCGTCGTCGGGCATTCGACTATGCTGTCAAAGGCATTGTGCAATGCGGCGATTTCGCGCGCGCGTCCGTACAGTTTCTCGGGAATCAAAAGCCGCCCGGGCGGCTCGCGTCGAGCGAGGGCGAAGGGCTTGATGCGCTGCCGGCTTTCCCACTGAATCACACACTCACGCAGATCCTGCACCAGTCCAACTGCTGTCTGGTAGCGCTCCTCCGCCGTCTTCGCGAGAAGCTTCATAACAATATCCGACACAGGCGTGGGTATGTCGGTGAACCGCTGGTTCGGCGCGAGCGGCTTACGTGCGATATGACAGTGCACCCATTCCATCGGATCGGCACCCGTGAAAGGAAGGGTGCCGGTCAATACTTCGTACAGCGTGATACCGAGCGAATAGAGATCGCTGCGGGAATCGACCGAACGGTTCATACGCCCGGTCTGTTCGGGTGACATGTAAGCCAGAGTGCCGGCAATGATCTCGGGGGGCTCGGGCGGCAGGCGTTCACGGGGCAACTGGGAGGCGATGCCAAAGCCGGTAAGCCACACGTGGCCGGCATGGTCAACCAGTGCGTTGGCGGGTTTGACGTCCCTATGGATGAGCCCGCGCCGGTGGGCCTCGCCAACCGCTGCCGCAAGACCAATGGCGATGCGCAAAAAACAGATCGGATCGAGCGGATGTTCCTTGTGCTGCTCGATGATGTGGTCCAGGGGTTCGCCGCCCGGATCCTTGAGAATGAGGGTCGCGCGACCTTGATGGCGGGTCAGTTCGAGTGGCTGAGCTGACCACGCATCATCGAGTTTCGACGCAAGCGACCATTCGTGTTCGAGCCGCCGAATGCTCGTAGGGGACGGCTGCTCCGAGGCGACCGCCAACGCCAAAACCTGCATCTGGTTGCCGAGCTCCCTGCCGCGGTAGAGCGTGAAGTCCGCCGATTCTCGAATCGGCGCCAGCAAGTACCCGGAATCCTCTGCCATTGAGAGCCCCCGTGTTGTCAGGAGGAGAAACCGTTTCTTTCATAGAGAAAGAACCCGATTCCCGAAATGCTGCAATCGTGGGCAATCCTATGATCAATTCGTTAGACGCGCTGATGTTCGGAGGAGCCTCGGCTCGTTGCTGCAAATGTGTCAGATGTAGACACATTCCGGCCCGCATCCGAGAAGTGGAAAGTAACTCCTGTCGAAAAGATTCGCGTCGCGTGACGCTTTACCGGAAGAAACACTCAAGGGTAGAGTGGCTGGTGCACGCCCGATCCGCAAGAGGATTTCTCCTAGGTGAGCACCGCCAGCTTCGACCAGTCGTCGATCACGCAAGCCGCCTCCGATAGCAAGGATCCCTCGCGGTAGCCAGCCAGTGCCGTTCGACTGGAGATCACGGCAATCGGGCCCGCTTCGCGACATCCGATCTGCCTTTTCCAATAGCCAGTTTGATAGTGTATTGCCGTATGCGCCGCATCATCCTTGGCGCGGATGCTCTGTGCGGACATCGGGCATGCTCGTACCGTTGGGGCGCGATAGTTGAAACGCCAGCCATCCACGAACAGCGTCACAATCTCTGGCACTCCTGGATATTGGGAACATCGGGGCCTGCGGAGCAATTGCGACTGACATCCACATAAGCTTAACGCGCGCTGCGGAATTTGGCGCCACGCACATTCGGGTAGCTTTCACAGCGCGGACGGTTCGTAGCCAATCGTGAGTGCTTGCGAAAGCCGGTGAGCTGGACCACGCCTACCGCTATACGTAGTTCTGCGAAAACGACAAGGCGTTCACGAAAGACTGAAGCGCTCGATACGTCAGATCCGCCGCGCTGGCAACACGCTGGTTGTCTAGTTTGCCGCTCCTATGTTGCCGCTGACCACCGGGTCGCCGCGTATCTCTTTGTGACCGCCACGGGACACGCTAACGGCGCGAGTGAAACGAGGGCGGACTGGCTGGGCGGCATCTCGCGTGCGTTGACCTTCTACGGTGCGCTGCCGCAGATGACCGGACATGGAGGTTGTGATCCAGGTGGCCGAACGCTGGATCATGGCGCGTGTGTCATCAGCGGTTTGCCTCGGTCCACTCGGTCAACGAGGGGATCGGTCCGCTATCAGGAACGTGAACGAGCGTGCGGATCGGACTCAAGCTCCATGCTCGCATCATCACTGGCAGTTTCGAACTTCTGCATCGTCGTCGCTGTGTCGCGAGCCCCGGCTCATCGTCTCAGGACGGATTGCGTTCGACGTCGAAGCGCCACCGCATTGAAGCGCTCAGAGCGCCCGTGTGATGACAATCTTGAGGGTTCTTGAGTGTGCAGCGCGCCGGATTGCGTGAGTAACGTGCAGTCGTAGAACTGAAGGGGCAGTCCGCGGCACATTGGTCATTCAAGACTGAAACGAGTTCTAATGCGCGACGGTCCACACCGTTTTCGACGCCGACGAGCGCTGCCGGACAAGCGGCGGCCACGCTGTCGCGTGCGAGTACGTCCTTCTCTTTCTCACGTACGGGTCGGTCTTGCCGATCGGGCCTGTACGCACCATATACCGCTATGCCACGGTCGCTGTGATCTAAAAGATTGTAGAAGTTCAGGCGCAAACGTGTGACGCTCGTCTGTCAATAAGCAGTCTTGCAGTATGACAATGCACCTATTCCATCGGATCGGAACCGTTGAACGGGCGGCGGCCAGTCAATATCTGGTTCAGTGCGCGTGATTCCAGCGCACATCACATCACCGCAAAGGTTGGGCTGGCGAGCGCTACCGCAGAATTGCGATGTGTTCTTCTTGCGCAAGATCATTTGGCCGGTGCGGAGATCCGAAATCCAGGTCAATGCGCCTATATTTGCCTCCATCGGGGCCGACGGCCCGATCGGCGTTGATGCCGAACGACCAATGTCCGAAGGGAACCATGAACACATCACGCCAGTTGGTCGTAGTCACCGCACATCGCAAGTCATTGGTGTCGAAGTCATGATGGCATTTTCGATGGCTCGGCCAACGAGATGTGACGACCGCGCTTTCGACCAGGCTGTCGGATGACGCAAACATATCAGATGCCCGGTGACGGCTTGAGAGTTGCCTGCCATCAACCGGTTGCGATGAAAGTGGCGAAGGGGAATTGAACGGGCGCACGGCGGCTATCGCGAACCGCCTTCGACTTCCGTTCCCGCTGAACGATTCGGCGCATGGATTTGGACTCGGCTGAGACGGCATTCGACGGTGGAAACATCGCGGATGACGATTATGGGTGACGTCGCATTTCGTTGGGGGCGCGATGGGACAGTTCACGTTGCTTGCGTAAGGCAACGTACCGCAGCCAGGCGTCAATCAGGCAGGCGATCGTGATTTACGCCATTCAACCGGCCAGGCTTCGATCCAGTCACTCTCGCAATATTTCGCCAATCAGCGCTAGCAGTCGCGCGTCGTCCAACGGCTTCGAGAAGAACCCAGCGGCTCCTCCGGCTTCGGCTTGCTCGAGAAGTTGCTGCGTCGCGTAGGCGGTAATGAAAATGACAGGGATTGGCCGTTGCCATAGCTTGATCGACTCGAGCAGCGCAAAGCCGTCCATGCCTGGCATGTGAATATCCGCGACAACGAGTTTCAGCTCTGTCCGGCGCATATCACCTAGAAGATGGTTGGCGGACTCATAGGCAACGACCTTCCAGTTTGCCGAGCGAAGCAGGCTGGATGTGGCCATCCGGACGGATTCGTCGTCGTCCACCACCCCAATAACTGCTGGAGAGCCCTTTGATGTCATCTCGAGTCCGCGGGTCAGCGAAGGGATTCAGAAAGGCCGAATCCTCTAGGCAAATTACAGGCCAACGGACGAGGCGACAATAAGACCTTAGAGTGATCTTAGTGATAGTTCGTATTAGCGGGGAACGTTCCGGTCTGAAGACGGCGGCCGCAGCGCAGTGAGCGCAAAGGCTTTTACCTGGCGTCCTGGTGGACAGGCAGCACCTGCTGCAACATCCTGACGACATCGGGCACCGAGCGTGCTTTCAGCTTGTGCATCGCCTGCGCGCGATGGATTTTGACCGTCACTTCGCTAAGACACAGGCGGTCGGCGATCTGCTTGTTCAACAGCCCTTCGGCGACCAGGCTGATGACTTCCCGCTCCCGTGCTGTCAGCGAATCGTAGGTTTGGCGGATGCCGGCAACGATCTTTTCCTGGCACTTCAATTCACTATCCCTTTTCAGGGCCGCGGCGATCGTATCGATCAGGTCCTGTTCCCTGAACGGCTTTGTCATGAAATCGAAAGCACCCGCTTTCATTGCCTTCACGGACATCTCAATGTCACCGTGCCCGGTCAGAAATATGACCGGAAATCGAACACTCTCTTTAAATGGCTCCCGCTGCAGGGTCAGGCCACTCGTGCCTCGCAGCCGAACGTCAAGAATGAGGCAACTCGGCACGTCTGGCATTTCCGCGGCGAGAAAATCGTCGGCCGATTCGTACGCCCGTACCTGAATTCCGATGGACATCAGCAAGGAGGTGAGGGCGCCTCGAACAGACTCGTCATCGTCAACCACATAAACGAGCGAGTCCGGCAATGATTCACTTCCTTGCCCAACGTTGTCATGTTTCATCGCTCGATCTTCGCAAAGTTCGTTGCGCTAAGATAACGCCGATACTCTGCGTATAGTAAGCAATGCTCGGGCTTATCGCCACATATTGCTTACGGTCTTCCCTGTTGTCTTGGTGATCGAGGGCATACCGTTAGCTCATCGCCTGATCGCCGAAAAAAATTAGGCCGTTTCTACTGATGAATCAAACAGTCCGCGTAAGAGGCGTCACATCTCCCGATGATCTTCTGCGTCCATTCCGGGCGCGACCCGGAGACTGCGCGTCGTTGATCTACTGCAGGCAAACGCGACTCAGGTCGACTGTCCGGCGATAAACGTTCTTGTTGATCCACGGGACGAAGGTGTACTCGTCGTACGCGTTACTGCCAATAAATATCCAGTTGTGCAATACGTAAGACATATCCAACTCCTCAAACAAATGCGTTGACGCGCAACTGAATTGCTACCAGGGACGCTGTGGCTGGCGCGACTACTTTTCTCGCGACGATGCGATGCCGAACGCCACTGCGCATATAGCCTTGATGAAGCATTCGACCAACGAGAAAATTGCTATTGCGAAGGACTGGTTGAATTCCGTCGGGAGTGCGGGTGCGATGGCCAACACGCTCGCACCGCAGAGGAAGGCAAACGTCTCGCGAGCAAAGCGTGCTTTGGCCACGGCGGCCAGACCTGTGCCGACCACGACGAGCTTCGACAGGAGCAAGGCCGGCAGACCGGCGTGTACGTCTGACTGCCCCAGTTCTAGCGGTGCTTCAATCAACGACCAAGCACAGACGACAAGCACGAGTGTTTTGAATACCCGCTCGGAAAGTGCATTCGCCGTGCCGGCGTCGCCCTGAATCCAGCGTGGCCTTAAGGGAAGCGCGTCGCCGTGCAGACTCGTCACCGAATAGGTCGTTTCCTTTGCATTCACGGCTCGTTCTCCTCGTCGGCTGTACGCGAGACGGCCGCGTTTGCCATGAGATCAAGGTAGACGGCTCAGCCGTGGAAAACCATTGTACGAACGGGTGGCACTGCCTCTGACAAAGCGTATGGAACTCATACGGCCGCATATCCAATAGGACCCGACGTCCGCCTCGTGGACGTCAATACCAGTGGCCTGTCCTCGTCATACAGGAGCGAAAGCGTCCGGACGCGCGGCATCTTCCACACCTTGGTATGGGTTTCGCAACTGAAGTGCGGCTGCCCGGCATCCCTTGGATGTATGGTCTGCCGACGCTATTCGAAGTAGGGTTCATTACGCCTGCTCAAACGATTTATTGAGTGAAGGCCGCTATCGTCATGACCGGGCGAGGACATCTTTTTAGAACGTGCCCCAGCCATACCCTCACAGGCATTCGTCTCACCGAACGGAGACTGAAAATGAAGATTCTGATGGTTTTGACTTCGCACAACGTGCTTGGAAACACCGGCAAGCCGACGGGTTTTTGGCTTGAGGAGTTCACGGCTCCCTACTATGCCTTCATAGATGCCGGTGCAGAGGTCACCGTGGCTTCGGTCAAAGGCGGTCAGCCTCCGATCGATCCAAAAAGCGACGAGCCGGGCAACCAGACCGACTCGATGGAACGCTTCAAGAAAGACCCTGCAAACCAGAAGGTCCTCGCCAATACCGTCAAGCTCTCCGAAGTAACATCGGACAGCTATGATGCGATCTTCTATCCTGGTGGCCACGGCCCGATGTGGGATCTGGTTGGCGACAAGAAATCGATCGCTCTGATCGAGGAGTTTTATAACGCCGGCAAGCCAGTGGCCGCCGTCTGTCACGCTCCCGCCGTCTTAAAAAACGTCACCTATCAGGGGCAGCCCATCGTCAAGGAAAAGCGCGTCACGGGCTTTAGCAACAGCGAGGAGGAAGCCGTGCAACTTACCACGGTCGTGCCGTTCCTCGTAGAGGACGAACTGAAGCGGCTAGGCGGTCTCTATGAAAAAGGCCCCGACTGGTCGATTTATACGATCGTCGACGGGCGGCTGATCACAGGTCAGAACCCTGCCTCATCTGGCCCGGCTGCGAGGGAACTGATCAAGCTCCTGCAGTCCTAGTTTCATTTCGGTGGGGGCTCTGCGGCCCGCGCACGCGTCAAAAGGCGACGGCCGTCCGATCTTGCACAGGAGTCGCCCATCCCGGGACACAGTCCACTTGCTCATTCGGGTCTTTGTTGTGGAGTACACGCGGGTGTGTTGGATTGACCAGGGCGATGACCGGTATTGCCTTGGGTAAATTCGTGGCGGATACCGGGCATGTGCCCGACTGAGGATAGAGTCATCATGATGATGCGGAGTCGGAGTACCTCCTTCCTGTTTGGAGGCAATGCTCCTTATGTCGAGGAGCAATACGAGGCATACCTTGTCGACGTGAACACGGTGTCGGAGGAATGGCGTGGCTATTTCGACGCGTTGCAGGAAGTGCCGGCGGCTGATGGGTCAGACTCGGGTGATGTCGCGCACGCGCCCGTCGTGTCGCGCTTTATCGAGTTGGCCCGGCAGGCGCGAACCCGAGGACCCTCGGAGGGCGACGTGCTCCGTTTCGCCCGGAAGCAGGTCGCCGTGCAGGCCCTGGTTTCAGCCTATCGCATGGTTGGCACCCGCAATGCTCATCTGGATCCGCTACGTTGGGCCGTGCCGGTGCCGGTGCCTGAATTAAACCCGAGTTACTACGATCTTTCCCACGCGGACATGAATACGAAGTTCAGCACGTCGGGCACTTACTTTTCCGACGACGACGCGACGCTCGGCGATCTGGTGCAGGCGCTGACAGAAACGTATTGCGGGACGCTGGGCGGCGAGTTCATGCATCTTGCCGATCCCGATCAGCGAGGCTGGTGGCAAATGCGTCTCGAATCTTCGCGTGCGAAGGCGACCCTGGACACCGGTGACAAGCTGCACATCCTCGAACGGTTGACAGCGGCCGAGGGCCTTGAAAAATACCTCCATGCCCGCTACGTCGGTCAGAAACGCTTTTCGCTCGAGGGTGGCGAGTCGCTCATCGTGCTGCTGGATGAACTGGTTGCATACGGCGCCACCAAGGGCATCAAGAGCTCGATCCTCGGCATGGCCCACCGTGGGCGACTGAACGTTCTCATCAATATTGTCGGAAAACCGCCGGCTGCGTTGTTCGACGAGTTCGACGGAAAAACCGCGCATCTTCTCCCGGCGGGTGACGTCAAATATCACAAGGGCTTTACCGGCCTGCTCCCGACTGCAACCGGGCCAGCGGAAGTCACACTCGCGTTCAACCCTTCGCACCTCGAAATCGTGAACCCGGTTATTCAAGGGATCGCTCGCGCGCGCGCCGAAGTATTGGGGCAAGGCGCGGCTGCGGTCCTGCCAGTGGAGATTCACGGGGACGCCGCGATTTCGGGGCAAGGTATCGTCATGGAGACGATGAACCTGTCGAATACCAGAGGCTACGGCACCGGCGGCACGATCCATGTGGTGGTGAATAACCAGGTGGGCTTCACCACGTCCGATCCGCGCGATGTGCGCTCGTCTTTCTATTGCACCGACATTGCCAAGATGATCGAGGCGCCGATCCTGCATGTGAACGGCGACGACCCCGAGGCAGTGGTTGCCGCGACGCGCCTCGCGATCGATTTTCGCGCCATGTACGGGAAGAGCGTCGTTATCGATCTGGTCTGCTTCCGCCGTCATGGTCACCAGGAACAGGACACGCCGAACATCACTCAACCGTTGATGTATCGCTCCATTGCAGGCCATCCGGGTGTCCGCACGCTCTACGCGAAGAAGCTCGTGGACGAACGGGTCGTGACGACCGAAGACGTGGAGAAATATGTCCACGACTACCGTGAGCATCTTGACGCTGCGCAAGCCAACGAAGAGAAGAAGCCGGTCGATACAAAGAGCGAAGAGGTGACCTGGCCGCAGGTGCTCGATGGAAACGTTGGCCGTATCTATTACGCACCACCGTTGCCGGACCACGTTCGGAAACTCGCATTCAAGATTACAAGCGTTCCCGAGCAGTATTCACTGCATCCGCTCGTAGGGAAAGTGATGAGCGCCCGCCGCGAGATGGCGGAAGGCAAGCGTCCGCTGGACTGGGGTATGGCGGAGCATTTGGCCTTTGCCTCTCTTCTGTCTGCGGGGATTGACGTGCGTTTGAGCGGCCAGGACAGTGAACGCGGTACGTTCAGCCATCGTCACGCGGTAATTCACGATCAGAAGCGGTCCATTCGCGGAGAAGGCACGTACGTCCCGCTGCACAATGTGTCGGATGACCAGGGCCGATTTGCGCTTACTAACTCGATTCTGTCGGAGGCGGCGGTCCTGGCCTTCGAGTATGGATACTCGATTGTTCGACAGAACGCACTCGTATTATGGGAGGCGCAGTTTGGCGACTTTGCGAACGGGGCGCAGGTCGTTATCGACAATTTTCTGTCGGCAGGCGCTGCAAAGTGGGGGCAGCATAGTGGTGTAACAATGCTGCTTCCCCACGGCCAGGAAGGGGAAGGTCCGGAACACGCGTCCGCACGCCTCGAACGTTACCTGCAACTTTGTGCGCAGGACAACATGAGGGTTGTTCAGCCCACGACACCGGCGCAGATTTTTCACCTGCTGCGGATGCAGGCAGTGCTCCCCGATCGCGTTCCACTCATTGTGATGACGCCAAAATCCCTTCTGCGCCACCCGGATGCTATCAGCAGCCTCGAGGACCTTGCGAAAGGCCGATTCAACGAAATTCTTGCCGAACCGCCGACGACGGAAGCAGCGTCCAGGGTCGACCGGGTCATCCTGTGTTCGGGCAAAGTCTACTTCGAACTTCTAGGGCGTCAGCGTAAGGTTAAAAGGGACAATATCGCGCTGATTCGCATTGAGCAGTTGTATCCGTTCCCCGCAAAGCAAATCAGTTCGGGGCTGGAGCGCTATCCTAATCTGAAGTGCGTCGTCTGGTGTCAGGAAGAGTCAAAAAACCAGGGTGCGTGGAATTATGTGCTGGAGCAGATGCTGGAAATCGTGAAGGCTCCTGCGACGCTGCGTTATATCGGACCTGATGCAACCGCATCAACTGCGCCGGGTTACCGGTCGATACACGTAGCGCGTCAGGAAACGTATCTGCACGCAGCGATCGATGAGTAAGGCGACGGCAAGGGCGACCCGGAGACGAGGCAATCAATTCACTCTCGTTGGTAGGTTCAAAGTGTCGGGTCTGAGCTTGCGTGTCCATGGATTCCTCGGCCGTGTCCATATGATGCTTCGTCGCATTGAATTCGAGGTTCGACGTTTCAAGTGTTTTTGGCGGCGATACATGTCCGCACGGCGGAAGAACCGTTACTCTGATTCGAACTTCTAATGAAATCGCATGGATAGATGTGAGCGCCTCTCGGCGAACCAGAGTCGGCAGTCCACGACATTCCTTTGAGATCGGATTCGGGATGCAGTCGCGTGTTCCGCGAACACGAACTGACGGTTGGTCTTATTTCGCGGTTCTACGCACCTCAACTCTTCGCTGGCCATGATGCGCGATCACGTAACGATGGCGCACGATACTGCTGGTCTTGGTTACATGGTGTAAAAAGTGAATTGAGCCTGGCCTGGTTCGTGGCGCCACGCTTCACCTCTATGATCCTCTCAGCGAACGTCACCCGAAGGCATATCACGGTTTTCTTGAAGACTGGCGAGATGGGCCTGTGCAATAGAGAAATTTTGCGGAATTAGTTATGAAACTTATATTTGTAGGCGATCCAATGTGCTCCTGGTGTTATGGCTTCCAACGGGAGATGACAACGATTGCAGAGGCGATGCCTGCCCTTGAAGTGCAGGTGGTGCTGGGCGGCCTGGCCGCGGGTTCCACACAGGTTCTGGACGACGCGGGTAAGCAGTTCCGCTTGGGTCACTGGGCACGCGTCGAGCAACTCAGCGGTGCGCAATTCAATCGTGAAGCGTTGCTCGCGAGGAAGAACTTTGTCTATGACACTGAGCCAGTTTGCCGTGCTGTGGTTACGGCACGTCTGATTGAGCCTTCGGCCAATCTGCTGACGGTCTTCGGTGCATTCCAGCGGGCTTTCTATGTTGATGGCCTGGATACCACCGACGCTAAGGTTCTGGCGGCGATTGGCGCGTCGGCGTTGAAGGCGGCGGGGTTTGATGTCGACGCCGATGCGTTCCTCTCCGTCTGGTCTTCTGAGGAAGCGGTGCGGGTAACTCGTGAGGATTTCGCGCTGACCCGGCGCCTGGGTGTGTCAGGCTTCCCTTCGCTGTTTGTTGAGCTAAACGGAAAGATAGGGCTGCTCAGCTCGGGATACACATCGGCGGCCAGCGTTCAACAAACGCTCATGCGCCTCGCCGCATAACGAACCAACGGGGTCTGGAAGGTAGGCACGTCGCGCGAGAATCCGATGGTGCCGACGCTGGGCGTGGGCGCATGTAAGCACCGAAGGATATGGGGCCATGCTGGAAGTGTTGTCCCGGAAAGAACCCTTTTCCTAAACGCGCGTTCTATCCTCAACTGAGTAGCCCTATCATGTCCTTGGAGCAAATACGCAGACGCGAGAACCGATAGGTGGACAGGCCGCTGCATCGAATATCGCAGAGAGCTAAAGGGAGAGCCGCGGGACGGTCGCCCAAATCGAATCAATTCTGCCGCATATCCCCATGACGGCGGGTGGCATGTTCAATGTGGCAGTGTCGATTAAGACGAGACTGCGAGCTGTCGATTGCTGATTGAAAAGATCAGTACTGGTACCGGCGACGCGGACACCTTGAACGCATGGCCAGCACCTGAAACGACTTGTGCGAGCGTATGACGAGGTTGAGCGATGGAAGTGTTTTGTACATCCATTCCAACGACCTGCGACGCTGTGGAACACCGGATATCTCGCCGTGACGCACAAGCTGCCGTCCGGATGCGGGTGGGTCACACGCATCCGTTCGGTGCGCTGAAAGTGCTGGTGCCAACGTGGTGTCCTGCTCGGCGAGAGTGAAACGTCACGGTTCTATTCGTAAGGAGCGGGGCCATGCTGATTAGCCGAGTTGATCCTTGGTCTCAGACGATACAGCTGTTGTCATCGGGACTGCGATGTCCAGATGCGGGTACCGATAGGATGTCCGTGGTAAAGCGCGGGACATTTTATGGCGGTGGGGCCACGTCAAGCACCAGTCAGTTGCCTCGCCTGAGTCTGATTGAGCGAACCACCTCGCTAACCGTGACGATTGCGTGGCGCGATTCTACGAGCTGTTTCTACGGCGCGCAGATCTGGCGGGTCGCAAAGGCCAGGGTATCAGGTATATGCGCGTTGAGCGGGCAACGGATCAGGCGCGGTGACCGCATATTTCATCCGCAGCGCTCCAAACCTGAACCGGTCAATGCTCGGGCGATGATCCTCGAATCGGTCCTCAACGCGATTGAACCGCTGGAGACAAGCCAGATGTAGATGCTCTTCGTTTCGCCAATCGATATGCGGCTTGTATTCGCGCCTTCGCCGAGTGCCAACCCGCCTCGCTAGCCCATAATGAATAGCCCATGATGAAGGGCGATGGCGTCCTGCAACCACGAAAGTTTTCGAAGGTCCAATTCTACTGAATGGATGCGCCCATCCGATCGTATTAGATGCGCACGCGAGCGCACGGTGCGTTACACCTTATCGGACGATGGCACCACGCCGCGTTCGCGGTTACCCTGCATTCGTTTCCCGGCTGTTTAGATTTTGTCGTCAAAGACGAATCATGGCACCTGGATATTCACTCTATATTGACCAGTGAGGTGCGAGATGGACCAGCTTTCCATGTTACGTGCATTCGTTGCTGCCGCACGGTATCAGAGCTTTAGCAAGGCTGCAGAATCGCTGAATGTCACCACAGGGTCAGTATCGAAAGCGATCGCCAAGCTCGAAGAGTGCATCCAGACCAGGCTGTTGCTCAGGACAACAAGGTCTGTTTCTTTGACTGAGGCGGCACAAACCTACTATCACAGTTGCTGCCGCCTGCTCGAGGAACTCGACGAGGCGAATCGGCGCATTACGCGGGAGCGTGAAGTCGACGGCGGAAAGCTGCGGTTGATCGTGCACCCGATGCTGATGAGCGAAACATTTTCACGTCTCGTGCGGGGCTATCACGCCATTGCTCCCAATGTGAACCTGATCGTTTCCGTCCAGGAGGGAGCCGCAAACCTGTACGACGGCAGATTTGACATGGCAATTCTTCCGCCGCACCTTGTCGAGCAGTCAGCAGTGATTCGCCGGACATTGTCGAAGTCACAGCGCATTTTCGTCGCAGCGCCCGCCTATCTGAAGCAGTTCGGTGTTCCGCAAAGCGCCGCCGACCTGACCCATCACTTTCTTCTGTTGGACGCGAGTTTACGGAAGAAAGGTGTAGACGTTGTCGATCTGCTGGAGAGCGAAACACGCGTGACAGTATCTCCAATGTCGTCGATGGACGGGAATGAAATATTGCTCAGGACGGCGGCGCTATTGGGGGCTGGCGTCGCTGCATTGCCTGAATCCATGGTGCGCGAAGATATCGAAGCGTGCCAGCTTACGCATATCTTGCCGCGGTGCACTACATTCGACAGCAAGGTTGAGATCTGCCTGTTCTACGCGCATCGGGAGATGCTGCCCGGGAGGCTCAGGACATTTGTCGATTATTGCACTCAGTTTTTCAGATCGTCGACTCAATGTGGCGTCAAGGATGCAGCCACGCTTTTGCCAGAAAAAGGCTATCGGGAAGACTACGATTGGCGACCTTCGCCGTTGGAAACGGTGGGGCAGTGACGCCGGGATCGGTCTGTCAGGTCATCGCTGGCCACCTGCCTGATATGAGGCGCCGCCTTGCGAAGGCCTGTCCAGAATCTGCGCAGTCACGCAAGATCCGTTGGCGTCTGCGCCGCTCCCCGGCGCTTATGCCGGTCTATGGCGCTCATCGCTTCAATGGCGTTGATGAAGGAAAATTAATGCTACTTCGTTTCAATGAGGCTCTCAGCGCGTAGAACTGGTAACGGCGTCGCGGGGCCACGCGCTGGGCGAACACCCCTATTTCAGGGCTCGCTGCTTGCCATATTGATCAGTCGGCAGACCGCCCCAGCCCCAGTTCTCCGTTTCCACCTCCTTGACAACCACGAAGGTTGCTTCGAGCGGCTTTTTCAACACATCGAGTAACAGGTAGCTGACTCCCTTGATGAGCTCAGCCTTTTTCTCTGCTGTGACCGAGTCGACGCCCGGCTTGGCGCCCTCGCGGGTCACCTGAATCGTGACGATTGGCATGATGCTCTCCTTGGGTGATTGACGACACGGACGCCATCAGGCGGTGGCGGCCGGCCGCGTGGGATGTTTGCCTGGTAGTGTGTGGCAGCGCCTAGTGCCCAGCGCTCTGGCCGCCGTCGACGTGCAGGATCTCGCCGGTAACGAATGACGCGGAATCCAGATACACGATCGCGTTGACGATATCGCTCATTTCGCCCATATGACCAAGCGGGTGGAGCGCGCCGAGTGCCGCATGCGTTTCCGGCGCATGCATCGGGGACTTGATGATGCCAGGCGAGACCGCATTCGCTCGGATGCCGCGTTTTGCATATTCGATGGCAAGGGACCTGGTTGCTGCGTTCAGGCCTCCCTTGGTGAGCGAGGCGAGTACCGACGGCACGCCGTCGATCGCGGAATCGGCGAGGGTGGTGGTGATGTTGACGACGTGGCCGCTCAAACGCTTTTCCATTTCAGCAATGGCGAGCTGGGTGATGTAGAAGAAGCCGTTCAGGTTCACGCCAATGACCGCTGCATAGTCTTCCGCGGTGTAGGCGGTAAAAGGCTTGGCGATGAAGATGCCGGCGTTGTTGACGAGCGTATCGACACGGCCGAATTGCACCATGGCTTCGCTGATCACCCCGCGTGCGGTTTCGGGGGCGGCGATGTCGCCGGCAACGGTGAGGACATTGGGATCCTCGGATGGTTTGATGCCGCGAGCGGTGGCGACAACGCGATAGTCGAGCTCACGGAACGCCTTGACGATTTCCGCGCCAATGCCTTGCGATGCGCCGGTAACGACGACGACTTTGTGTGACGTGCTCATGTAAAGCCTCCGAATCAATTGAGTTGGATCTGTTGCCGGTTGGGCCTGCGGCTCGCGTAGAGGCCCAATCTAGGCTTTTTGACCTGGAGTTTGAATACTCGGGCTGGACAAACACTTGTGATTGGGAGGAAGAAAACCGGGCACAACGGATTTATTCATGGGCGACACAACAGTTGTTCTACTCCGGCGGTTTACCCGGAGAGCTTGCTTCCGCACAATCGCTTCAACCACCTGAACTACGGCTTGTGGTCTGTCACGGTGGGAACGATATGAGACTCACCTACCGTTCGTCAGCAAGGACTGTTCAATTGAGCGATCGTGAAAGCGTCCAACCGGGATATTGCGTTGCTGTGGCATTCATCGCTCCCCCCCGACTCGTACTTATTGAAAATAGGAGCTTGTATGCAAAACGACATCCTTCCCCCGACATCGTCGCGCCGTCGCTTTCTCCGTGTGGCAGCAGCGGCCGCCGTTACGGGCTCATTGAGTCAGTTCGCGTTCGCAGCAACGAATCGATCCATCACTGAGGTCGTACAGTCGACAGACGGTGACAAGGCCGCTATTCGCGCCCTTCGTGTACATGCGCCGGAATCGCAGCTCGTCGATCTGAAAAGGCGTATTGAGGCGGCAAGGTTGCCGGAGCGGGAGACGGTGACTGACGCATCGCAAGGCGTTCAGCTCGCGACGATGCAAAACCTCTTGCGTTATTGGGCGACCGATTATGACTGGCGTAAAGTTGAAGCGAGATTGAACGCCGTGCCGCAGTTCGTCACGGAGATCGATGGGCTCGACATTCATTTCATTCACGTTCGTTCGAAGCATAAAGATGCGTTGCCGGTCATCATCACGCACGGGTGGCCCGGCTCGATTATTGAGCAGTTGAAGATCATCGATCCGCTGACAAACCCGACGGCACATGGCGCGGCTGGATCGGATGCCTTCGACGTGGTGATTCCGTCTCTCCCGGGTCACGGGTTCTCAGGCAAGCCGGTAACTACTGGGTGGGATCCTGCTCGCATCGCACGTGCATGGGTCGTACTGATGAAGCGCCTCGGGTACACGCGATATGTTGCGCAAGGCGGCGATTGGGGAAATGCTGTCACAGAGCAAATGTCCCTTCTGGCGCCGCCGGAACTGCTGGGCATGCATACCAACATGCCGGCTACCGTACCGGACAATATTGCAGAGGTCCTTAAGCTGGGCGAGCCGGCGCCTGCAGGCCTCTCAGCCGACGAGAAGCACGCGTTCAATCAGCTCGACTATTTCTACAAGCACGGTCTCGGTTACGCACAAGAAATGACGAACCGCCCGCAGACGCTGTACGGAATTGAAGATTCACCTGTCGGCCTCGCCGCGTGGATGCTCGATCACGACGCCGCCAGCCAGGCACTTATCGCACGTGTGTTTGCCGGTCAGACCGAGGGGCTTTCGCGCGACGACGTTCTCGACAACGTGACGCTCTATTGGCTCACGAGCACGGCAATTTCTTCGGCTCGTTTGTATTGGGAAAACAAGCTCAACTTCTTTGCCCCGAAGCACGTTGTCATTCCGGTTGCCGTTAGCGTCTTTCCGGATGAGATCTACGCTGCCCCGCAAAGCTGGGCGGCGAAGGCGTATCCCAATCTGATTCACTATAACCGCCTTCCCGAAGGCGGACACTTTGCGGCCTGGGAGCAGCCTCGTGCTTTCTCGGAGGAGATTCGCGTAAGCTTCCGTTCGCTGCGTTGAAGGCAAAGATGCGGGCGCTGCCTTCCCGGGTCGCCCTCGGCGAGCAAGTATCGGGGCATGTGGGAAGAGCTGCTTTCGCGAAGGCCTCGTCGCGCGGAGAAGAGAAGAGTACCGCAAGGATGGTCGCGCCGTCCGACGGTTTGATCAAAGGGACCGTTGCTGCGCAATCGACAGCGCGCGCTGGTTCAGGCTAACGATCGTTGTTGGGCAATCGCGCCGCCGCTGTTTTGCGTCATAGAGGATGAGAGCGTCGTTCACCTCTCGCCAGGCTTCGAGTACGGTTCGTTTGTAGACAATCGAAGCTTCCTGCTGTTACGCCTCGACCAATTGGAGTGTTTCCTTGAGGTGTCAATGGGTTCTGCTTTTTATTCAAGCGTTTTTGACTGGAGGAGTAGCAAATGAAATTCTCGATAGAAAATGAAATCCGCTCAGACGATGTTTCAGGAATCGAACGTGCGATGAGAACCGTCGATAGCGACGCGAAGGTCAAAGTTGACACCGACGCGAAGACGGTGAGCGTCGAATCATGGCTGATGCCTGAAGAGTTTCTCGTCGCATTCGAAGACGAGAACTACGATGTGATCATTGTTGAAGCGTAGACAGGCACGAAATTCGGTCCGGTGGTGGCGTGCGACGCACGCAGCTACTTGAGGACGTCGGGTCGCACCGTATTCGAACGTTGCAGTGTATAAACGCACTCTGACGCGGCGAAGCTTGCATAGGCACGGGTCGATGTTCGCGTTACTGCCTCCTACTGATCTGTTGCAACTGTCTACCGCGGCACCGCGAGGTATAACCATGAAAAATTTTAGTTTGACCGGGCAGCTGTGCGTTGCGTTGTTAATATCACCGGCAATTCAGGCGCAAGAGCCGCCGGCGCCGGGCTATCACTACACATTGCCGCTCGACGTGGCTCTCGATGCCGCGAAAGAAGCGATTCGCGTGTGCGAAACAAAGCATTACTGGGTGACTGCTACCGTGCTCGATATGGACGGCGTACCGCAAGTGATACTGCGCGGAGACAGGAGCACTGTACACACTGCTGAATCGAGCATGCGTAAAGCGTTCACCGTCGTGACGCTAGGTCCGGAGTTCGGCTTCGACCGGTCGAGTGGCTTCTTCGATTTGATGAAGACGAGCCCATACGCGCCGCAGCTCGCAACCGTGCACAACGTCATGGCGTTGCCGGGGGCAGTAGCCTTCAAGGTGAGGGGAGAGATGGTCGGCGCGCTCGGCGTCGGCGGGGCGCCCGGGGGTGACAAGGATGAGGTGTGTGCCGCCGCGGGCGTGGCGAAAGTCACGGACCGCTTGCCACACTGAACCCGCTGTACGGCACGTTTCAAGCAGGAACCTCGAAGCCAGAGGCTTGCGATGAATCATGCTTTTGGATCGCCGGGTTTCACTGAACGTCCGCGCTGCATGCCGGGTCGGCAAGAGGATCGTCCAGCGAGATCGGGCTAATAGCGTGTGCTCAAGCGGCAGGGGTTCGAGGATCGAAGTCAAACTCAATTCGAATCCCGCCGGGTTCAAAAATCATTGCGTGCCGCTTTGGGCCGGCTCCCATGAGTTCGGGTGCAAATTGAACTTCGACGCCGGGCCATTTAGACACCTTCGAGAATACGTCCTCGAGCGCTGTTTCGCTTCCGACGCGCAATGCCAAGTGGTGCAGACCCACGTTTGTTTTGCGGTCGAACTCTACCCGACCCGATTGATTCTGCACTTCCCACAGCGTCAGCATCACCTGCCCGTCAGACACGAATGCAGCTGGATAGCTCGGTCTCTCGCCGATTTGCGTCCATCCCAGACAGTTGATGAAAAAATCGCGAGTGAGATTCAGATCGCGAACGGTCAAGCCGATGTGATCGATCCCAAGCGTAAGTGGTTTCGCCGTCATTCGAGCCTCCGGGTCGTGGTGACGATGTTACCGCAGAAAGGCAACGTGCATCGATTGCGCGCAGGGGCTGCGCTCAGATCGAGATTGATGTAGTTGAGGCGCGGACTCGTACTGGTAGCTTTGAACCTCACAGGTCGATCGAATAGTCGCGGATGACGTCCATATCCGGCTCCAGCCCAAGTCCGGGTCCCTGAGGCACGGCAATGTGTCCTGCCTTCGGGATAATGGCGTCGCCGTAGAGTTGCGCCATCAGGTCAAAAGAACGCCACTCAATGAGCGACTTTCCACCACCCAGCGCCGCACTCGCATGAACGCTCGCGAGCAGGCCGGGACCATCGTAGAAGGTATGTACCATCACGGTCGCGTTATGGGCTGCCGCCAGCGGAAACACCTTTTGCAGTTCTGTGATTCCGCCCATCTTCGCCGGACTAGGCTGGATAAAGTCAACCGAATCAGCCTCGAGGAGATGCTGGAAATCCATCAACGTGGAGGCATTCTCCCCAGCGGCCACAGGGATACGCCCTTGCTTTCGCACGATAGCGAGACCCGAATAATTTTCTGGCGGCCACACCGGCTCTTCGAACCAACGCAGATTGAAGGGGCGAAACTTCTCCGCCATGTCTATTGCTTCCCGTACCGACCAGGGACAGTTCACGTCCAGCATTATCTCCACGTCTTGACCTGCCGCCTCTCTGGCTGCTGCCACGGCTTCAATCGTAATCTCGTGCAGCTTCAGGCGTTCGTAGCCAGCATCGATTGAACGCTTTACGTTGTATGCGACAAGTTCGGGGTCCGAGTATCGAATCAAACTTGCGTAGCATGGCAAGTGTGTCTGAGCACTGCCACCCAGCAGCTTATAGACCGGTTGCCCGATCGACTTTCCTGCAATATCCCAGAGTGCTATATCAATTGCCGACATCGCGTACATCAACGCGCCGCTACGGCCGAATACATGAAGTTTTTTCTGAATCTCAAGCATCGCCAGTTCACGCTGGGACGCGTCACGACCGATATATTCGGGGCCGACGATCTTGTCGACAGCCACTCGCACTGAAGGGATAGCGGTAAACCCAAAGGTTTCTCCCCAGCCAATAATGCCGTCGTCCGTCGTTACCTTCACGACAAGAGAGTCAGTGGCGTTGAGATTTCCGCTTCCCCATGCCGCAGGCTCGGACTTCCCGTCAACCGTATACGGAATACGTAGGGGAAACGTCTCAATCATTTCTATTTTCATTTCAAGTCACCCAGATGTTCACCGCGGTCACAAGATTTTCTGTCTGATGGAATTCGCAATGGCAAGGCATTGCTCGAGGCCTCGACCACCTCGTGGTGCGGGGAGATGCCGATATGAAGAGATCTTTAGGCTCCTACACCTGTTTGAATTCTAGACAATTGTTGGATCGAATATATTTTTCACGTTGGAAAGGCAATCTTTCCTGACGAACGAAAATCCTAATTTGACTGATCCATAGGCTATAGGCTGGATTTAATTATCTATTCGACGAAATTCAGTTTTGCTTCGCGGGAGCAGAAAAATATAGAGTGGATATTTTCCGTTATGAAAAAGTAGGTTTTTCGATCGGCATGCTAGACTGAAAAATGATATGTAAGGCGGAGGATCAATGTTGCGCCGCTACTCAATCATCAATCTGCACATGAAATCGTCGATCAGGTGATGAATGTGCCCACTACAGTAAAGCGAATCCATGTTCGAGCGAATCGTTGGGCCGCTTCTTCCAGTCGCGTTGATTATCGCCTTGGGCTACATCGCGGGAAAGCGTCGGAGGCTCAGTCATGCCGATAGTCTTCTGATAAGCAGACTTATTCTTACGTGGATATTTCCTTCGCTTCTCCTCATCGGAATGGCGACCACTCCTAGGGCACAGATCCTTGACTACCATTTCGTTGCAGCGACGTTTGTAGGGATCATGGGCATGTACCTACTCGTTCTCGCACTGGGTTGGTTGCAACTTCGCAAACTCGACTCAGCAACGATCAAGGCGCTTGTTTGTGCCTACCCCGACGCGGCCTTTATGGGAATCCCGATCCTCCTGAGCATGTTCGGCCCCGGAAGCATCTATTCCGTCCTGGTACTGAATATCATCGCAGCGCTGTTGATGCTCCCGTTGACCGCGATGCTTTTGACTCTGACGCAAGGAAGGGTAAGTGGTGGTGCTGCTTTCATGAGCAGCCTGAGACAAATGCTTACCAAGCCGCTCGTGTGGGCTCCTGCCCTTGGCATAGCGCTGTCGCTGTTGGGGATAAAGGTTCCGGCTATTCTGTCATCGGCTCTGGATCTGCTAGGAAAGGCAACGCCAGGCGTGTCGTTGCTATGCCTCGGAGTCATCATGTCAGCTGTGAATCTCACCATGTCGCGGGAGGTCATCGCCAATCTTGGTCTCAAGCTTATAGCGCAGCCGCTGTTGATGTATGGAGCAACCATTTTATTTTCAGTCAAAGGCGAATTCGCTCAGCAAATGATTCTGCTATGTGCGTTGCCCTCGGCTACCATTTCCGCGATGTTTGCAAACGAAGCGGGTGTTTATCGAAGCGAGGCCGCGACGTCCATCCTCGCGGGCACGGTGTCGTCGGTCGTCACATTCGCGATCTCTATCGCGTTGACTTCGTCGTGAAGATATTTCGCAATCCGGCCGTGTTCTTGAGCTTATCGCTCTGATGCGAGCTCGCCCAGATACCACCAACTCGGCTCATCGGATTAGCTTTCGTCCCGCGTTTCGATTAGTACCGCGCAGCGCGACCGTTCGATGACTTCTCCGGAGGCCGACGGGTGGGCCCATCGGCGTATGCGCGACAAATGGTGATGGCCCATCACGATGACCTCCGCGGTCCGCAACTGAGCTTGTTCGACGATAACGTCGGCGGGATATCCCGCGCAAAGGTGTTGCTCCACCGTTAGATCCCGGTCGGCAAGCTGTTGCGCTGCGGCAGCCAGGACGGATTGTGCGAATGCTGTCTGCGCATGTGCGGGCGGATAGATCAGGCCGTCAGGCGCGACACCGTTTTCGAACCCGGGAGGCAACGCGTAGGATGGATCGACTACGCATAGAAGATGTACGGTTGCCGTACCTGGCGCCGCGACGCGGCTGACCAGGTCGATGACGTGGGTACTCTGGGGCGAGCCGTCCAGCGGAACGATGAGAATATTGAACATGATTGGGGATACCCCTTGAACTTTGGATTGACATGGCGGCTGCTATCGTTGCCAGAAAGCGTGTCGGGCGTTGGCGGGGCGCTCAAATTAGTTCAGCCATTGGTGGAACTCTCGTACGACGCGGAGCCCGTCGCGGCATGCCTTCGGGACAAGCGCTCGAATCTGCCGTTTCCCTTGCATTCACCGCACGCCTTCTAGGTCGTCTCGCTCGAAATGATCACGCTCGCCGTGAAATCAAGGTAGACCGTTCAGCCGCTGAAAACCACTGTGCGAACGGGTGGCGTTGCCTTCAAAAGGGCGTGCCGAAATCATGCGCTTGTATATCCGATTGATTCGATGGTCTGCCTTGCGGATGTCGAGGCGAATTGACGTCCTGCCTCGTACAAACCGGCGGGCGCAAACCGAAGAGTTTCCGAAATTCTTGGGGCAGGCCACCGCTGCTATACGACCGTATGAGCAGCTAACGCTATTGCTGCAGCGACGTATCCGTTAGAAGAGTGGATATGCCTTGCGGCCAAACCTATGCTGCTCTCATCGAGACAGCGATTCAGTAATAACAGGCGAAAGAGAATAACTTGGCGAATGCCAACTCCGCCGCTTCCCCGGCTGGGCCCAACCCATTTCCATGCTCGTCATCAGGTTGATGGTGTGGGCGGTTTTCAATAGCTGGAGACCTAAAGAAGCAACGCTTATCCAATCACGAATATCAACCTTCATTGTCCGTTACAAAGCGTTCCTTAGTGTAGGGGGGAGCATGTCCGCAGTCGTGAATGATGTGTTGACGTACGTTCGTGACCCGCAGAATGATGATGATCCGCAAGAGACTGCCGAATGGCTAGGTGCTCTTGACGGTGTCATCGAACACGTTGGCATGGATCGCGCACATTTTCTCATCCAGCAGCAGATCGAATTCGCTCGGGCGAATGGTGAATATCTACCGTTTTCCGCCAGTACGCCTTATATCAACACCATCCCGACAGGGATGCAAAAGAAGATTCCGGGCGACCAGGCCATCGAGCATACGATTCGCTCATACACTCGCTGGAATGCTATAGCGATGGTGCTTCGAGCGGGAAAAGAGACTAACGTGGGCGGTCACATTGCCTCGTTCGCATCTGCAGCGACCTTGTATGACGTTGGTTTTAATCATTTCTGGCATGCCGCTTCGGATGATCACGGGGGCGACCTGCTTTTCTTTCAGGGTCACTCGTCGCCTGGGATGTATTCGCGCGCCTTTCTTGAGGGCCGTCTGACGGAGTCGCAACTCGAGAATTTCCGGCAGGAAGTGGGCGGTCAAGGGATGCCATCGTATCCGCATCCATGGCTCATGCCAGATTTCTGGCAATTCCCGACTGTGTCGATGGGCCTTGGGCCCATCATGTCGATCTACCAAGCGAGGTTCATGAAGCACATCCTTACATTCGACGAGCACTCGAAGGAGTACAAGTATATGCATGCTCGTCGTCACGACCTGGGTGGCTATCTCCCATCGCGTCGAAGAAAGGCTGAATCTTTACCCACTCCGGCATTGAGTACCTTCGAGGCCCTCTTAAAGGGAAGCGGCGAGGGACGCGGAATGTCCACCACAATGGCGTTCGTGCGTTTCCTCAACATCGTTCTGAAAGATAAGGCACTGGGTAAGCGCGTGGTGCCAATCGTGCCAGACGAGTCACGTACTTTCGGCATGGAAGGTTTGTTCCGCCAGATTGGTATCTGGAATCAGGACGGTCAGAAGTATGAGCCTGAAGACTCTGGTCAGTTGATGTTCTATCGTGAATCTGAAACAGGTCAGATTCTGCAGGAAGGAATAAACGAAGCTGGAGGGATGTCAGACTGGATCGCGGCTGCTACGTCGTATTCGACACACGGCGAGATAATGATCCCGTTCTACATCTTCTACTCGATGTTTGGGTTTCAACGCATTGGCGATCTGGCATGGGCGGCCGGTGACATGCGCTCACGCGGCTTCCTGCTTGGCGGCACGGCAGGTCGCACGACGCTTAACGGCGAAGGCCTGCAGCACGAAGATGGCCATTCCCTTTTGTGGGCGTCGGGCGTACCCAATTGTGTCAGCTATGACCCGACATTTGGCTACGAGCTCGCGGTCATCATGCAAGATGGTTTGCGACGAATGATAACGGAGCAGGAAGACGTGTTCTATTACGTCACCGTGATGAACGAAAATTATGAGCATCCGGCCATTCCATCCGCTGACAGCGTCGTAGCCGACATCATCAAGGGGATGTACTCGTTCAGGAAGGCGGAAGCCGACGAGAGCGCGCCGCGCGTACAACTGATAGGTGCAGGCACGATTTTCAATGAAGTGATCGCGGCAGCGGATCTGTTGAAGAATGATTGGGGCGTCGTCGCTGACCTGTGGAGCGCACCAGGCATTACAGAGCTGGCGCGTGAAGGGCGTGAAGTGCAGCGTTGGAATCTGTTGCATCCGATCGAAGAGCAGAAGGTTTCGCACGTCGAGAAGTTGCTGAAGAACTCCAAAGGGCCTGTTATTGCGTCTACCGACTACATTCGGGCACTGACCGAGCAAATTCGGGCGTTTATCCCACAACGCTTCGTCGTTCTTGGCGCTGACGGTTTCGGCCGTTCCGATACACGAGAGAAACTTCGCCATTTTTTCGAATTGGATCGGTATTGGATCGCTGTTGCGGCCTTGAAGGCGCTTGCCGATGAGAGAGCGATTGAAAGCAAGGTCGCGGCGGACGCTCTGAGGAAGTACCGGCTCGATCCGTGCAAGCCCAATCCGATGACCGTCTAAACGTGCGCACAGAGCGCCTGGCGTTCGCGCAATAGAGGTCAAGGCTGGCGACGGTGTTTCCATGGGCGATTGATGAACCTCGATTGCCCCAAGGGGGCGCGCCTTAAGAGTTAGATCCGATCTCTGCGGGTCATGATTTTGTTGTGCGCCTGAGTGCGTACTCTTCTATGGGGGGAAGCGTGGATGTGGAACGCAACAGCTATCTCGCAGCGTTTGAACATTGAATATCCAATTATTCAAGGGCCATTTGGTGGTGGCGGATCATCCGTTGATCTCGTGGCGGCGGTTTCGAACGCCGGCGGCCTTGGTTCTTTCGGCTTGCAAAGCGTAGAAGCCGACGAGATTGGCACAATCGTCGGACATATCCGGAAAGTGACTGAACGTCCTTTCTCAGTCAACCTCTGGGTTTCAACGCCCGGAAGCATTCCGGAACTCGATGATGTAATGGCCGTAAAGGTCCGCGACATCCTTGCGCCGCACTTCGAATATCTTGGACTTGAAGTGCCCGCGCTTGCGGAGAGGCTTATTCCCGATTCTGACCAGCAAATGGAAGCAATGCTCGATGCGTGCCCTCCGGTGGTCAGCTTCGTGTATGGTGTTCCGCCTGAATGGGTGGTGGAGCAATGTCGTTTGCGGGGGATCACCATGATGGGTACTGCGACCACGATCGAGGAGGCGATGGCACTTGAGTCGGCTAACGTTGACTGCATTATCGCTTCATCGTTTGAGGCCGGCGGTCATCGTGGCTCGTTCAGCACGTCTGCAGAAGACTCGCTTTCGGGAGCCATGTCTCTGATCCCGCAGGTTGTGGACAATGTAAAGCTACCAGTTGTCGCCGCCGGCGGAATTGCAGACGCTCGAGGTATCGCAGCAGCGTTCGCGCTCGGTGCCCAAGGTGTCCAGATCGGAACTGCATTCCTGGCTTGTAACGAGTCGAACGCGAGTGACCTGCATCGCGCAGCGTTATTTTCTGCGCATGCGAAAAATACAAAACTGTCGAGGGCAATTACGGGGCGGCTCGCGAGAAACATTCAGAGTGATTTCATCGACGAGATCCATGTTAGCGGATTGAATATCCCGCCGTATCCAGTGGAAGCGTGGTTTATCAAACAGCTTCAGGCAGCTACTTTAGAGCAGAAGCGGTATGAGTACCTGTCATTCTCGGCAGGCCAGACGGCATCACTCATCCGTCACAAAAAGGCGAGCGAATTGATGGCCGATCTGATTCGCGATACCCCGCGTCTTCTCGGAAGAATCTTGCGCGGTTCGGTTGCAGCGTGACGTTTCTCGGTGGTCAGAAGAGGGCTGATCCTGGCGGGCATAGGGACCTGGTGCCATGAGTCATGGGGCCTTGCACAGGTTGAGTGGGACGCGTGTAATGGTTCCGCCTCATGCGCTCGCCTACAAGACCGCCGTAGCGGATGAGGCTAGGAGCCGAATCGCCAGGCCGTTAGACGAGCCATTGCACGCACACGGTGCGTCGCACGAAAGCAACCTTGATATGCAAGCGCACAAAAAACCTGAGATGATCCCTTCCTTGTCGCTGCTGACTTTTACAACAGCGTGTCCGCCCGAGCAGCCCGAACCGACCCGCGCCGGTAGCCCGTCGTCGCGAGCAGCAGGCTGCGCGTGTACTCATGCTCGACCTGCTGCGCGCGAATGGCGGCGATGTCGCGCTGCTCGACGATCTCGCCATTACGCATGACCGCGACGCGCGAGCAGAGAAAGCCGACCACCGCGAGGTTGTGGCTCACGAGAATCATGGTCAGATTGCGTTCGCGATGAAGCCGTCGCAGCAGGTTGAGGATTTCGGCTTGCACGGAAACGTCGAGCGCGGATGTCGGTTCATCGAGCAGCAGCACGCGCGGTTCGACAATCAGCGCCCGCGCAATCGCGACGCGCTGCCGCTGCCCTCCCGACAATTGATGCGGATAGCGGAAACGATACGCCGGACCCAAACCGACTTCGCGCAGCGCATCGACAATGCGCTGTTCCTGCCGGTCGATGCCGTTGATGGTCAGCGGCTCGCGCAAGGTCTGATCGACCGTGAAACGCGGATGCAGTGAGCCGTACGGATCCTGAAAGACCATCTGTACGTCGCGTCGAAAGGAACGGTCGATTTTCTCGCCGAGCACGTGCGTGCCGATCTTCATATGACCGCCGGCGACGGGCGCGAGGCCGGTCAGCGCGCGCAGGATCGTCGACTTGCCGGAACCCGATTCGCCGACCAGCCCGAACACCTCACCTTCGCCGACATGAAAGCTCGCCTCGCGAACTGCGTCGAAATCGCCGGTTTTGGTCCTGAAGCGGACCGTCAGGGCGTTGACATCGATCATGCTGATTCTCCTGCCGGTTGCGTGAGCCATGCCGCGTCCCGCTTCAGCACGGGCAGTTCATCGGGCGGATTGACGAGCGGTGGATTCGCCGCGAGCAGGGCGCGCGTATAGGGATGCTGGGCGTGAATGAGATCGCGCGCCGCGCAGGTTTCCACCACACGTCCCGCAAACATCACGACGACGCGGTCGCAGAACGACATGACGAGGGGCAGGTCGTGGCTGATAAATATGAGGCCCGTGTCGTGCTTATCGATCATCTCGTCGAGAATCCCGAGCACCTGCATCGAGACGAGCACGTCGAGCGCGCTGGTCGGCTCGTCGGCAATGAGCAGACGCGGTCCGGACGACACCATCATGGCGATCATTACACGCTGCCCCATGCCACCCGACAACTCGTGCGGGTAAGAGTCGGCGACACGCTCCGGATGGCGGATATGCACCGCGGCCAGCGCCTCGATGATCTTCTCGCGCATCTCGCGCCGGCTGAACGTCGGACCGTGCAGTTCGAACGCTTCGCGCATCTGTTGCGCGACCGTCATCACCGGGTTCAGCGAGAATTTCGGATCTTGCAGGATCATGCCCATCTGCTGGCCGCACAGTTGGCGGCGCTTGCGCACCGACATGCTCAGCAGATCCTGACCGTCGAACTTCATCGCCTTCGCATGGCATTGCGCCGCGGTCGGCAGCAGGCCGAGCAGCGCCCGCCCGGTGAGCGATTTGCCCGAACCGGATTCGCCGACGATGCCAAGGCGCTCGCCGCGCTGCAGCGTGAGCGAAAGGCCTCGCACGGCCTCGGTCAGTTCGCCGTCGTGCCCACGAAAGCCGATTCGCAGGTCGTCGATTTCACACAGCGGTTGGGTCGTCGCGGCTGGCATGTCAGCCTCCATGGCGCGGATCGAAGACGTCTCGCAGACCGTCGCCGAGCAGGTTGAAGGCGAGGCTCACCAGCAGAATGGCAAAGCCTGGAATGGTAGCCACCCACCACGAATCGAGCAGCACGTTGCGGCCCGACGCGACCATGAAACCCCATTCAGGGCTCGGCGGTTGCGCGCCGAGGCCAAGGAAGCCAAGACCCGCGACAGTGAGAATGATGCCGGCCATATCGAGCGTCGCGCGCACGATCACCGACGACGAGCAGAGCGGCATGATATAGCGCAGGAGGATGCGCATCCGCGAGGCCCCCTGCAAGCGCGCGACGTGAATGAAATCGGCCTGCACGAGCCGGAGCGTTTCCGCTCGCGCGAGGCGTGCATAGGCCGGCCAGGCCGTAATCGAAATGGCGATCACCGCGTTGATCACACCGGGTCCCAGCGCGGCCGCGAAAGCGAGCGCGAGCACGATCTTCGGAAACGCGAGCGCTACGTCGGTGATCCGCATCAGCACGTTGTCCACCCAGCCGCCAAAGAAGCCCGCCGTGGTGCCAATCAGCAGACCCACCGGAACCACGATCACCACGACGAGAATCGCAATCGAAAGCGTGAGGCGTGAGCCGTAGATCAGCCGTGAAAGGATGTCCCGGCCAAGCTGGTCGGTGCCGAACCAGTGCGATGGCGAACCGGGCGGCAGCAGGCGGTCGGAGAGCACTTGTTGCAACGGATCGTGCGGCGCGATCAGCGGCCCGATTGCCGCGATGACGATCAGCAAGGCCAGAATCACCAGCCCGAAGACCGACAGGGGATTGCCCGCGAAGCGCCGCCAGCGCCGGTAAGCGAGGCCGAGCGCGGCCTGCTTGCGCGACGCGGGTGTGTCGCTCAGCAGCCAGTCTTTCCATCGTCGGGGCGCGGCATTCATCGGCCAGTCCTGCGGTTGCGTAGATTGATCGGTTGGGGGAAGCACGAAAGAGACCTCCGGAACGTCAGCGGGCGCGCGGATCGAACACGCGATAAAGCGCGTCGGTCAGCAGGTTGAGCGCGATGAACGTGACGCCGATTACGAGCGTGCTGCCGAGCACCGCGTTCATATCGGCGTTCAGCAGGGCGCCGGTCAGATACGATCCGATTCCCGGCCACGCGAAGACGATTTCGGTGAGCACCGAGCCTTCGAGCAGATAGCTGTATGTGAGGGCAATCACGGTCAGCAGCGGCACGGCGATATTGCCGAACGCGTGGCGCCAGATCACCCGGCGCTCGGGCAAGCCTTTCGCGCGTGCCGTGGTGATGTACTCCTGGCTGAGTTGTTCGAGCATGAACGAACGCGTCATGCGGCTCAGATAGGCGACCGAGTAGTAGCCGAGAATGGCAGCAGGCAGCGCGATATGCGAGAACGCATTGAAAAACACGTCCCATTCGCCCGCCATGAGCGAATCGATGAGCAGGCTGCCCGTGTGCGTGTCGACCATCCCGTCGAACACTGGATCGACGCGGCCGGGACCCGCTACCCAGTGCAACTTCGCATAGAACAGCAGCAAGCCCATCAGCCCGAGCCAGAACACCGGAACCGAACTGCCGACGAGGCCGACGAAGCGCGCCACGTGATCGATCCAGCGGTTGTGGCGCACGGCGGCGATCACGCCCAGCGGCACGCCGATCAGCACGCCGATGATGGTGGACAGCGTCGCGAGTTCGAGCGTTGCGGGAAACACACGCTGGATGTCCTCGATAACAGGGTGCGCGGTTAGCAGCGACATGCCGAAGTTGCCATGCAGCACATCGCGCACATAGATCAGGAACTGCACGGCGAGCGGCTTGTCGAGCCCGAGTTGCAGACGCGCCGCCGCGTAGGCCGTTGCCGACGCGCGATCGCCGAGAATCGCCAGCACCGGATCGATCGGTATTTTGCGGCCGATCACGAACGTGACCGCCAGCAACCCGGTGAAGGTGATCACGAGCGTGATGAGCCAGCGCACGAGGCGCAAGGTCCAGCGCACGCTGGCGCTTTCAGCCGAAAGCGCGCGCATGCGCTCGAAAGTCGTGAGGGGAGTCGACATGATGAGTTCCTGGGTCGAAGGCGGAGCCTGGACAGGATCGCCTTCGCCGCCAACGTTACTGCTTCTTCAGATCACGATACGACACGAGGTCGTTGATCGGACCCACCTCGAGTCCCGTCACACCCGGTCGCGCCGCGACCTGCGAGACCTGCTGGAACATGATCACGAAGGGTGAATTCGCGAGCACCTGCTTCTGCATGGTCTGGTACAACTCGGCGCGCTTTGCTGTCGACGATTCGGCGAGCGCCGCTTTGGTTTCCTTCGTCAGGCCTGGAATGTCCCACGAGTTGCGCCATGCGAGCATCTTATAGGCCGACTTGTCGGAATTGTCGGGATTCCAGGTAAAGCCCTGGGCATTGCTGTGCGGGTCGATGTAGTCCGCCGACCATTCACCAATGTAGATGTCGTGCGAGCGCGAGCGGTACTTGGCAAGTGTCTGCTTGTTATCGCCGGGGATGATCTGAACCTTGATGCCGCCCTGGGCGAGATTGGCCTGAACGGCTTCGGCGATTTCGCTGTACGGGTAGCCGTTACGCACGTCCATCGTCACGGAAAAGCCATTCGAGAGGCCGGCCTTTGCCAGCAGCGCCTTGGCCTTCGCGACGTTCTGCTGGTACGGGTTCGTGTTCAGCGCGCCGAGAAAGCCTTCCGGGAGGAACGTTTCGTGCACCTTGTAGGTGGTTTTCGCGACGTTGCTCTGAATGCCGTTGTAGTCAATCAGCCACTTCATCGCTTCCTGGACTTCAGGTTTGGCCAGGTTCGGATTCTTGACGTTCAGGCCGAGGTACAGCAACGTGGCTTGCGGCACCGCGCTCACATGCGCCTTGCCGGACTTTGTCAGGGCGACGAGATCGTCCGGACTCAGGTTGCGTGCCACATCGACGTCGCCGTTTTCGATCAGCAGGCGCTGGCTCGATGCCTCCGGCACGTGACGCAACACGATACGTTTCATTGCGAGCGGAACGCGATAGCCGTCGAAGCGCTGCAGGACGATGCTGTCGTTCGCGGTCCATTTGACGAGCTTGTAGGCGCCGGAGCCGGCCTCGTTCGTGCGCAGCCAGTCGTTGCCGAGGTCATTGCCTTTCTGGTGCGTGAGCAGCAACTGCTTGTCCACCACCGATGCGGGCCACGCACCGAGTACGTTCAGCACGAACGTCGGCGCGTATTTCTGGTCCGTCGTCACACTGACGGTTGTATCGTCAACCTTCTTCACGTTGTTGAGCACATTGTCCTTCGTCAGGCCGATGCCTTGCAGCACGGCCGCCGCGCCTTTGTCGAGCAGCACGGTGCGCTGAATCGACCACGCCACGTCGTCGGCACTCAGCGGATTGCCCGAGTGGAACTTGAGACCTGAACGGATCTTGAACGTGAAGGTCAGGCCGTCGGGGCTCACGGTCCATGATTGCGCGACATCGCCGTTGAACTTCGACGGGTCTTTCAGATCGACCCGCACCAGCCGGTCATACGTATTCGCCACATATTCTTCCGGCACCAGCTCGTAGATTTCGCCTGGATCGAGCGTGGTGAATTCGTCGAGGAACGTCGCCATGACGAACATGTCTTTCGGCGTCGCCGCTGTAGCGGGGCTGACCGCTGCGAACGACAAGGTCAAGGCGGAGGCGATCGCTGCCGCCGTCAAAGCATTGCGCAATACCAGTTTCATTGCCGCTCCATAGGAATGGGGTAGAGCCTGTCAGGGAACAACGGATGGAGAAATCGAGGGCACTACATGAGACGCAGCGGACCGCTTTCGCTGTTGTCGATTACCGGCAGCGCACGGGAGCCAGGCAGCTCGTAATGCCACCATTCGCTCTTGATGTGGGCGAAGCCGGCGGCGTGCATGATGCCGAGCAATAAGAGGCGGTTGCGCTGCACGTGCGCGGGCAGGCCGGTATGGAAGTGTTCGGACTCGATCGTCATGGCGTCGAAGCCCGTGCCCATGTCGAGTTCATTGCCGCCGGCATCGAGCAGCGTCAGGTCGATCGCCGTACCGCGGCTATGGTTCGACCCACGGCCAAGCTCGGCGATGTAGGTGGGATCGGGGAGGAAATCCCACAGCACCTGTTGCGCCTGCGGCGGACGGTACGCGTCGAAAATCCGCACGGTCAGGCCGGCGTCGTGGGCAATTTCAACGGCCTTGCGCAAGCCGGCTTCTGCGGGTTCGAGCAGCAGGCAGTGAGCTTCCTTGTAGATCGGCTTGCCGGTCAGGTTGCGCTCGGTGGCATAGACGAGGTCGATGTCCACGCCATGCGTGGCGGCGGTGATTTCGATGAGTCGCGGTTTTGTCATGGAGGGCGCGGTGAGATGCCGGTTGTGAGAGGGTTCAGAGATCGAACTGGTTGAATTCGCCTTGCAACTCGCGATTGCGTGCGACGCGTTCGTCGATGGCGGACCCCAGTTGCGCGACGATCGCGCTAATCAGCAGGTTGAACAGGCAGGTGAGCGGCGCCAGAGAGTCCCAGAACTGGCCGACATCGGTTTTGACCTGCAACAGGTCGCAGGCGAATTCGCGAGCCCAGGGACAATAGATGTCGGTGACCAGCGCGAACGGCACGCCACGACGTGTCGCGGCTTCACAATAGCGGCGCGCGATCATCGAGTAGGCGCGCGTATCGGTAATGACGAGGTACGGTGAGGCAAACTCCGAATTCAGCGAATCGACGTATGAGCCCGACATGCCGTCGGAGTAGAACACACGCGCACGGATATATTCGAGGTAGCTGTAGAACGCGTTGCTGATGCCGCGCGTCGACTGGATGCCGAGGATATACACGGCGTCCGCATTGGAAATGCGCTCCGCGATACGGGCGAACATGGGCGATTGCGCCAACTGGTACACATGCTGGATCGCGTCGATTTCGAGTTCTAATGAGTGGGTCAGGGCCCCGTTTTCTCCGCTCTCGCCGTTATGCGCCGCGTTGCCGAACTGTCCGGACACACGCCGGTATTCGTCGAGCCGGTCGGTAATCATCCACGGGCGCGCTTGTGCGCCGCGCAGCTCGCGCTTGAGGTCGTCGAGATTGCGATAGCCGACGCTGCGCAGAAACCGGCCCACGGAAATACCGGTTGTGGCCGTCTGCTGCGCAATCTGATCAGCCGTTTCCAGTCCGAGTCGTTCGAGATTCGCCAGCATATAGCTGGCAATGCGCTTGGACGTGGGGGTGAGGTCGGCAAAGTGGGCTTCGACGGTTTGTGCGAAAGCGGTCGGCATGTCAGCGCATGGGTTTGGTTAGTTGCTTGTCATTTATTTGATCAGTGACATGTATCTAACAAAGCCAATAAACTCAGCGCCAGCTTAAAAAATCAATTGGATGTGGTTGTCTGATAGTTTTTGACCTGGCGTCCGGTCACGCTTCCGTTCACACTGCTCCGCAAGCTTCATTTAATGCTTTCAGTTGATGGCTCTAAAGTTCCGTCCACATTTGCCGTTAGATCACACTGCGTCTCCATATTGCGTTTTTCTCCCTCGTCGGGTTGCAGGTGCGTCTTGGTCCCTGCCAGATTAGAGGCGGCTCAGTTCATTCCTCGGTTTCAAATCCAGACTTCCGGGCCTCACCCGCGCGTCAGAATGGAAACGTCGGCGTGCATTGTCTAGAACGACAGCGGTCTTGCCAGAGACTCTATCTGTTGCCGCGAGCGGACCGTTCACTTCCTCCTTCGACATAAGTTGAGTGCGACGGTAACGCAGACACGCTTAAAGGCTAGCGGCCTCCGAGTGTATCCGGGACCCCACCTCGACTATCATCCAACTATCGATTTTTTTGCGTAGAATTGCCGCCCCGGTACGGTGGCGCAGGATTCTCTCCTCAACGATGCACGTCGATCTTCTCACCCTTTATTTCCTCATCGTCGGGACGCTGTTCGCGAGTTCCGTGATGACGCTCTGGGAACATCGAACACATCCCAGACGCAGCGGGGAATTGAAAATACTGGCAGCGGGGTACGCCACGCTTGCCATCGGATGTGCGGCGGCAACGGTTCGTCACAAGCTGCCCGGTGCGACGGGCTCCGCCTTGAGCAACCTCGTTATCGTCACTGGCTATCTATTGCTTCTGCACGGCGTCGCGGCCTTGAGCGGCCGGCAATACCGTACCGGCTCTATTGCAATGCTCATCCTGCTGGCGCTCACATGGGCCGTGGCCGGTGCGCGCTGGGAGGATTCGGTGTGGTACTACGCGAGTGCCATTCCGATCGCGTTGGCAAGCGGCGTGACGTCTTTCGAACTGCTGCGATGCGACAGCATGAAAGCGATGCAATCGCGGCGCATCGCGGTATGGGTGACGGGCATTCATGCGCTCCTGTATGCGGCCAGAGCGTCCATCCTGCCTTGGTTGGCGGCACGGTACGGGCAGGACGTGGTGCTGGTCGCCAGCAACATTACGATGTACGAAGGTGTGCTGTACTCGGTCGTTCTGCCAATGACCTTGCTGAGGCTGATCCGCGAGGAGACTCATGGCGAGCTTCTGCGAGACTCGCAAACGGATTACCTGACCCGTCTTGGCAATCGCAGATGGTTTTTTGAAGAGGGCGAACGGGTGATCCGCGACGCAGAGTCATGCCAGCCGATCTCCCTCCTTGCATTCGATCTCGATCTCTTCAAGGCAATCAATGATCGCTACGGTCATAAGACGGGCGACGAGGTGCTGAAGGCATTTAGCGACATCGCTCGGAGCGGGGTGAGGCCCGATGCGATTCTCGCGCGCATCGGCGGAGAAGAGTTCGCTGCGCTACTTCCCCACCATGACAGCCTTCGCGCCAAAGAAGTGGGCGAATTCATCGCTAAACGTTTCGCCGAGGCGATCCCTCACCGCATTGACGGCGTCGCGATACACGCAACGGTCAGCATTGGGCTCGCACAGCTCGGAACCGAAGCGCCCACGCTTGCCGACCTGCTGGCGGCGGCCGACGCGGCGTTATACAACGCGAAGTCGCTCGGCGGCAATCGGCTCGTCACGGCGCGGCCTGCCTCGCGCCCCGAGGCTGCGTGACGATCAGCGATGCCGGCAAAGGATTAACGTGGCGTGCCTGGCAAAACGCAGTGCGATTCAAAAGGATTGATTTCACTTAGCCGCCGCTATAAACGCGTGACCGGGTTTGGATTGGCTTCGCCAATCGAATATCGAGACCTGTCCGTCACATTACGCTTTCGAGTGTTTTGCCTGAAGCCTCATTGTCTCGTTGGCGATCTTCAGAAAACTGTCGACGATCGGATTGGTGGATTGAAGCTGGGGGCATACCGTGAACCCACGGAACACGATGTCCGGTGAAAACGGCCGGAATTGGATCTTCGCGGTATTGGCGTCAACCGTTGTAAGCGGATTCACGATGCCGATTCCCAAACCGCGCGACACCATCGCGCAAATCGTCGCACCGTACGGTGTTTCAATGGTTGGCACCTGATTGACTTCCGCCTGACGCAACACGCGATCCAGCGACGAACGCGTGTCGTCGGCATACGAAGGCAGGATCAGCTTTTCGCCGCGTAGATCCCGCGCGTGGATACGCTTGCGCGCAGCCAGCGGGTGCCCGGCCGGCAGCGCACATACACCCGGCAACCGGTATAACTCGGCGCTCGTCACACCGAACGCATCGGGCGTCGTCGTGGCGAAGCCGATATCGCAATACGCCGACGAAGCCCAGCGCTGGATCGTGCCTTCGCTGCGCATTTCCAGCGATATCGCGATGCGCGGATACACCGCAAGAAAACGCTCGATCACCATCGGCACGAATGACAATGCCAGCACCGGCGCCGCGACGAGCCGCAACCGGCCGCTGCCGAACTGGCGTATCTCACGCGCGGAATGCGCGAGTTTTTCGAGGCCCACGAAACTCCGGTCCACTTCGCGATAGAACGCGCTGCCCGCGTCCGTGGCCTGAATACGGCCGCCGTTGCGCGTGAAGAGCGCCAGACCCGTCGACGTCTCCAGCTCCGCAATCAACCGGCTGATGCTCGGCTGCGACGTGCCGAGCTCCTCGGCGGCAGCGGTCATCGAACCGCGCAACATGACTAGCCTGAACGCTTCGATTTGTCGTTGGTTCATCTGCCCGGCTCACCTGATTTCGTTGATTCGGTCCTCAGCTTGCCATATCAAAATTGAATGGCAGCCGTTTTTGATCGTATTTGACCGGATGGATGAGCGAAACCTAGACTGGCTGGAACCTTGTCACTGGCGATCCACGATGCGTTCCGAAGCCTTGCTGTTTCATGACGACTTTCGCCTGACCCCTTACTGGTGGGACGCCGCACCGCCGGAGACGGTCCGCGACGCGTTGCCGTCCGGGGTTGACGTGGTGATTATCGGCAGCGGGTATTGCGGCTTGGCGGCGGCAGCCGAAGCTGCGCGACTCGGCACGCGCGTCGCCGTGCTCGACGCCGCCGAAATCGGCGCGGGCGGCAGCACGCGCAGCGGCGGCATGGTGTCGAGCGGACAGAAGCTTGCGCTGACCAATGCGATTCGCGGGGTCTCGGCAGAACGGCTGGGACGCCTGATGAGCGAGTCCATGGCGAGCTTCGACTATCTGAAACGCCTTGTCGCCGACGAGCAGCTCGACGCCGATTTGCAGATCACTGGTCGCTTCTTCGGCGCATTCACGCCACGTCACTTCGATGTCTTGCGGCGCCAAGGCGATCTGTTGCGCGACAAAACCGGCGTCACAGTGCATGTCGTGCCGCGCGCGGATCAGCATGCGTTAATCGGCTCCGACTACTACTACGGCGGGATTCTCGTCGACGAATACGGCGGTCTGCATACCGCCAAATATCATCGCGCGCTACGCGATCTCGCACGGCGCTGCGGCGCGACTTTGCATTCGCATGCGGGCGTGGAGCGGATCGAACGCAATGGCGCGGGTTTCAGGGTTCACGCAACGCGGGGAAAGATCGACGCGAAACATGTGCTGGTCGCGACCAACGGCTATACGGGACCGCTGCTGCCGTTCTTCTCGCGGCGCGTGCTGCCGGTGGCGAGCTACCAGATTGCGACGGAACCGCTGCCGCCAGGACTGATGGCCGTGCTGAATCCGGGGCGACGCATGATCAGCGATTCGAAGCGCAATCTGTTCTACACGAGGCCGTCGCCCGACGGCACGCGGATGCTGTTCGGCTCGCGCCCGGCGATCCGCGAGGTGAGCGAGCGCGTGGCGGCGAGAATGCTGCACGCGAAGATGATCGAGTTGTGGCCCGCCTTGCGCGACGTGCGCATCACGCACGCGTGGAAGGGTTATGTCGCGATGACGGGCGACAGGCTCGCGCATATCGGCCAACACGATGGCATTCATTACGCGCTGGGTTGCAACGGCAATGGCGTGGCGCTGATGAGCTATCTAGGCGCGCGGATCGCGAAACACATGCTCGGATTCGACGCAAAGTCGGGCGCATTCGGCGAAGGCGCGTTTCCGATCAGTCCGGCCGGCATGGCGAGCCGCCTGAGCGTGCCGGTCGGCACAGCGCTCTATACATTCGACGATCTCTGGAGCGGCCGGGTGCGTGCCACCCTTTCCTGATATCGACGTCGACACTGACACCGAAGCCGATGCGCTTCAGGCTTGAGGAGTTGCAGATGATTTCTCTGCGTAACGTTTCGAAGTGGTACGGCGAGCAGCGCGTGCTGACCGATTGTTCCGCCGACATCGGCCGGGGCGAGGTGGTCGTAATCTGCGGGCCGTCCGGTTCCGGAAAATCGACGCTGATCAAGTCCGTCAATGGACTCGAACCGGTGCAGCAAGGTGAGATCGTCGTTGACGGCACGCTGGTCTCGGCACGCGGAGCCAATCTGCAAACGCTGCGCGCGCGGGTCGGCATGGTGTTTCAGCATTTCGAACTATTTCCGCATCTGAACATTCGCCAGAACCTGATTCTCGCGCAGGTCAACGTATTGCGGCGCAGCCGCGACGAAGCCGCCGACAAGGCGCGCATGCTGCTGCAGCGCGTCGGCTTGCGCGCGCATGAGGACAGGTTTCCATCGCAGTTGTCGGGCGGCCAGCAGCAACGGGTGGCGATCGCGCGGGCGTTGTCGATGGATCCCGTTGCAATGCTGTTCGACGAACCGACCTCCGCACTCGATCCCGAGATGGTCAATGAGGTTCTGGACGTGATGACCGAACTCGCGCAGGACGGCATGACGATGTTATGCGTCACGCACGAAATGGGCTTTGCGCGCCGTGTCGCGGACCGGGTCGTGTTCATGGACCAGGGCGCCATCGTCGAGGACGACACGAAGGACGCTTTTTTCGAGCGTCCGCGCTCGGCTCGTGGCCGCGACTTTCTCTCCAGGATATTGCAGTGATGTCCACTTGATTTTCTTTCCATCGCAGGTCTTTTCGACGGAGCAAACATCATGCGTTTTCGCCATCTTCTCAGCCTTATTGCGGTTGTCGTGCCGCTATCGTTCACCTTGACAGGTAACGCACGCGCCGACGATCTCGGCACGCTGACTCCCGGCAAGCTGGTCGCCGGTGTCGATGCGAACAACAAGCCGTATTCATATATCGACAACGGCAAGATGACGGGCTTCGACGTCGAATTGCTGCGAGCGGTCGCGGCGAAACTCGGCCTGAGCGCCGAGTTTCGCGCGCAGGATTTCAGTGGACTGCTGCCGGGCGTTGCGAACCAGCAGCTCGATCTGGCCGCCGGCTCGATTTCGATCACGAAAGACCGCCTGAAGATGGTCGATTTCTCAGAGGGCTACCTGACCGGCCTGCTGAGCGTTGCGACCTTGCCCGACAGCACGATTACGAGCGATCCAGCATCGGTGAAGGGCAAACGGATCGGCGTCGTGCAGGGCACCATCGAGGACACCTATTCGGATAGCTATCTGCCGGGTGCGCAGATCGTGCGCTTTCCGAATCTGAATGCGGGCTTCCTGTCGATGCGCTCGAAATACATCGACGGCTATTTCGTGGACAAAACGCTCGTCGAGGGTTTGCAGAGTAAGTACCCGCAATTGAACATCGCGGACAAGCTCGATATCTCGGCCGTCAACCTTCCTGCCGGCTTCCCGGTGCACAAGGGCAACGCGAAGCTCGAGGCGGCGCTGAACAAGACGATCGACCAACTGGTTGCGGACGGTACGTGGGTCAAGCTGTACATGCAGTTTCACCCTGGTTATCCGAAGCCCGCGAATCTGCCGCCCTATGCGATGAAGACCGGTAGCTGATCAGGCCCGGCCGGCGGCTCAACCTGCCGCCGGCGCTCAACAAGGAGCGCACCATGAATGCTTTCTTGCAGAACTTTCTCGACTGGCCGCTGCTGCTCTCGTCGATGCCGTCTTTGCTTTGCACGGGTCTCGTCAACACGCTGGTGCTGTCGGTGTTTTCAACCGTGCTGGGTATCGTTGCGGGCATGGTGCTCGCGTTGATGGCCGTGTCTCACACGCGCTGGTTGATGCTGCCCGCGCAGGTGTTCGTCGACGTGTTTCGCGGCCTGCCGGCAGCGCTCGTGATCCTGCTGGTCGGGCAGGGCCTCGCGCCCGTGGGACTGGCGATCTTTGGGCCCAATCCGTACCCGCTCGCGATCGTCGCGCTTGGGCTGATTTCGTCCGCGTATATTGCGGAGATTTTTCGCTCCGGCATTCAAAGCGTGGGGCGCGGACAACTGTCCGCGTGTCAGGCGCTCGGCATGACGTACTGGAGCAGCATGCGCTATGTGATCGTGCCGCAGGGCGTGCGGCGCATCTTGCCGGCGCTTGCGAATCAGTTCATTTCGATCGTCAAGGATTCGAGCCTGGTCTATTTTCTCGGCCTGCTGACTTCGCAGCGCGATCTGTTCACGATCGGCCAGAACACGTCGGTGAATACCGCGAACCTGTCGCCGCTGGTGGCCGCGGGCGTGGTGTACCTGCTCGTGACCGTGCCGCTCACGCATGCGATTAACCACATTGACCGTTGGACCAACCGTCATTCGAATCCGTCGCGCGGTCATTCCAGAGCGGGATCGTCACGCCGGCAACGCAAGGCGCAGGCTTCGGCCAATTCGACCGTCGCGGTCAGGGCTGGCGTCGCCGATCAACATAACTAGCCTTCACAGGCAGGATATCAGCCACGATGGGACCGAAAGTAGAAACAGTCGCCGACGACACCACCTTGCCAGCGAAAGTCGATGTCGTCGTGATCGGCGGCGGCATTATCGGCGTGAGCACGGCCCTTTATCTCAGCGAGAAAGGCTTGCAGGTCGCGCTATGTGAGAAAGGCCATATCGCGGGTGAGCAATCGAGCCGCAACTGGGGCTGGGTTCGCGTCACGCATCGCGACATGCGCGAGTTCGCGTTGAGCATCGAGAGCCTGAAGCTGTGGCGGAAACTGGATGCGGCGTTGGGTATCGACACCGGCTTCAATCAATGCGGCATCCTCTATATGACGGACGAAGACGCCGTGATGGACAGTCACCACGTGTGGCTCGACAAGGCGCGCAACGTAGCGGGCGACGCGTTCGATACACGTCTGGTCGACGGAAGTACCGTTGGCGCACTGCTGCCTGGCGCCACGAAAGCGTTCAAGGGCGGACTCTACACAGCTGGCGACGGCCGCGCCGAACCGCAAAAAGCCGCACCCGCGATCGCGAATGCGTTACGCAAACGCGGTGTCAAGATTCTGACGCCGTGTGCCGCGCGTGGCATCGAAACGAGCGCGGGGCGCGTCAGTGCGGTGGTCACCGAGCACGGTACGATCCGCTGCAATAGCGTCGTCGTCGCGGGCGGCGCATGGTCGCGGTTGTTCTGCGGGAATCTGGGTGTCGATGTACCTCAACTGCTGGTAAAAGCCTCGGTGCTTCGCACTGAGCTGCTCGACGGCGGCCCGGCCTGTAGCGCGAGCAACAAGAAATTCGCGTTTCGCAAGCGCGCCGACGGCGGCTACACGATCGCTTTTGGCTTCCGCACTTATAGCGATCTCACGCCCGATTCATTTCGCCTGTTCTTCAAGTACGTCGAAGCACTGAAGAGCCAGTTGGGCTCGTTGCGCATTGGCATTGGCGCTCGTTTCTTCGATGAATTGCGCCGTCCACGACACTGGGCGCTCGACCGTCCCACAGCGTTCGAAGAGATCCGCACGCTCGATCCTGAGCCGATCACCCGATACACCGACGCCGGTTTGCGCGAGTTCATCAAGGTCTTCCCGCATCTGGCGCACGCGCGAATCGCGCAGCGCTGGGCGGGCTACATGGATGTGACGCCTGACGCGATTCCGGTGATTTCCGGTGTCGATACGGTGCCGGGCCTCTTCATCGGCACCGGCTTTTCGGGGCACGGGTTCGGCATCGGGCCGGCGGCCGGCAAGCTGATGGCGGATCTGGTGACGAACGACACGCCGCTCGTCGATCCGCACGCGTTTCGCCTCAACCGTTTCAGTGACGGTACGAAAATCGTCATCGATGCGGGCTTTTAGGGTAGTGCTTTCACGGAGAGAGTCATGCAAAAAGTAGCCATGATTTCCGGCGCGAGTCGCGGCATCGGGCTGGCAATCGCGACCGAGTTGTCGCGACGCGGCTATAGGCTGTCGCTGGGCGTGCGCGATCCGTCGGCGCTCGCCGGTCGTTTCGATGCGCTCGCGTTTCCATACGAAGCGCGCGACACAAACGCGGGCCGCCGCTGGGTCGAGGCAACGGTCGAACGCTTCGACCGTATTGACGTGCTGGTCAGTAACGCGGGCATCTGCAAGCACATCGGCCTGGAAGAGGGTACCGACGAGCTGCTCGAAGAAACGCTCGACATCAACGTGAAAGCGCCGTTCCGGCTGATCCAGGCTGCGTTGCCGCATTTGCGCCGCGCGGGCGGTGCTCGTGTCGTGCAGATCGCGTCGCTATCCGGCAAGCGCGTGAAGAACCTCAACGCGGGCTATCAGATGTCGAAGTATGCCGCGATAGCGTTGACTCATGCCGTACGTCGCGCAGGCTGGGACGATGGCTTGCGTGCGACGGCGATATGCCCCGGATTCGTCAACACGGAAATGGCCGCCGGCATCGCGGATCTCGAGCCGGAAGCCATGACACAACCCGAGGACATCGCACGATTGGTCGCCAACACAATCGAGATGCCGAACTCCGCGAGCGTCGCGGAAATTCTCGTCAATTGCCGGCATGAGGACCTGTTTTAGCAGGCTCAGTCGTCGAGCGTTTCGTGCACCGCTTCGGCACCCTGTTTCCAGTAGCTGGCCGCGCGAATACGCGATTTGTCGACGCCGCGCTCCGTGCACAGGTGATAGCGCACCGCGCGCATGGTGGCGGCTTCGCCGGCCGCCCACACGTACCCTTCGCCGTTTTCAGGCAGGTAGATTTCGCGGACCGCCCGCAACAAAGCTTCGCCGCGTACGCTCACTTCGTTGCGATGGCACCAGACGAGATGCAACTCGGCCTGCGTCGTGAATTCGGTTTGCGCCGATGCGTCGGCGACTTCGATTACCGCGGCGACGCGCGTGCCGGCCGGCAGTTCTTCGAGGCGGCGGGCGATGGCGGGCAACGCGGTATCGTCGCCGATCAGCAGATGCCAGTCGAAGCCCGTGGGGATCACGAGTGAACCGCGCGGGCCGCCGATACCCAGGTACTGGCCCACCTTGGCTTGCGCCGCCCACGTAGCGGCGGGGCCCGCGTCGTGCAGGGCGAATTCGATGTCGAGTTCGCGCGCCTCGCGATCGAAGCGACGCGGCGTGAAGTCGCGCGCGACCGGCCGCGGCTGGCCGGCGGGAAACACCGGGCCGTTCGGGCCTGCTTCCGGCAGCACCGGCTTGTCCGCGCCGGGTTCGGGGAAGAACACTTTGATGTGGTCGTCGAAGGAAGCGGAGACGAAGTCGTGCAGGTCTTCGCCCGTGAAGGTGACGCGGATCAGATGAGGCGTCAGCGCGCGCACCTGCTTGACCTGCAGCAGACGGAATTTCAGCGGGTGCCGCACGCGTTGAACGGCCAGATCGGTTGGTTGGCGTTTCATCAGCATGAGAGTGCTACTCCTGTTGGTTCGATAGGCGCGTTCACGCGCTGGGGGCGCTGCCGGCAGCACTAGTACACGCGCGATGCGGGCCGCTCGATGTCAAACGGCCGTTGCGCCGCCATTGCCGGATTCGCTGCTGTCCGGCTTGACCTGGCTTTCGATTTCTTTGGCCGCGCGCATGAGAATGTCGGCAATGCGGCGCTGCTCGGCCGCTGGCGCGTTGTCGCGCAGCAGCAGCGCACGCTTGAGCGCACGGCGCGCTTCGTTCAACTCGGGCAGCCAGCCGCCTTCGCTGATGTCGGCCGGCTCTTCACCGGCAAACGCGCGGCGCACCGAATCCATCTTGCGGGCGATATGGCTCAGCCTGGCGAGCATCAACTCGACGCGCTCGCTGTTGGCGGCCAGGTAGTCACGGCCCGTTTCCGACAGTTCGTAGCGCTTACGGTTGCCTTCGAGTTGCACGGTCACATAGCCGAGTTCTTCCAGATACGTGAGCGCCGGATAGACCATGCCCGGGCTCGGGCTGTAAAAGCCGTTCGAACGGGTTTCGAGCGCTTTGATCAGTTCGTAGCCGTGGCTCGGCTGCGTGCCGATCAGCGAGAGCAGCAGCAGTTGCAGGTCGTCGGAACTGAATTTGCGACCGCGCGGAAAACCGTCGCCGTCGCCGCCGAAGCCGCCTGGGCCGCCGCCGAAGCGCCCGCCGCGACCGCCGCCGCGCTGCTCATGATGGCGGCCGATGGCGTGCCACAGGGCGTGCGGCGAGAAGCGGTCGAAGCCGTGGCCGTCGTGGCCACGAGCGTCACGGCGGGCATCGTGTTCGCCTCGTTCGCCTGGTGCGCGACGAGATTCGTGGTGGCGCGCGAACGCATGCCAGAGTGCATGAAGCGACGCCGCTTCGCGGCCGGTGTACGGACTGTCGTCCGCTTTGTGCGGACGGGAAAATCGATGGTGATGACGCATCTTGGGTACTCCCGTTTGTGTCTTAAGACGTATCGTAAGATATATATCTAAAGATAGTTTGTCAAATTTCTTTTTGCGAAGTATCGGCAGACAACAAAGTCTGCGGCATTTCGAAATTTCGTTGTGCGGTGCACAAATTTTGAGGACTGACTGCTTCGGATGCGCGCTGCTGACACACAAGATGTGAGCCGTCCAATAACGAAGCTTAGAAAAATAGCAACATGCGAACTTGCCTCGACATCGCGGATTCGTTCGTCGAGTCGAGCATTGGGCAGAGGTGGCCGAGCGCGTATCGCGAACGATGTAGTCGAGCGCATACCAAAGCGCCGTTAATTAGGCGGCGATTTCAGGGCGATTCGAAAAGTCCCACATCCAAAGGATGTTTCGAGCCCTTTCATTAAGGCTCTTTGGAGCTATACGAATTAGCAGTCACTTGTCGAAGCGGCGTGTCCGAGAGACCCAGCCCTCGGCAGAGATATGCAGTGGAGGCACGAAGCAGGTGCCAGAGTCAATCAAACACGATAGCTAACACAATGAATGGCATCGAAGTATTCGACATGAATCCCAGTTTCATCGCGATTGGACGGTTGGAGCCTCTCCAATCTTTCGAGTCCAGGCCTAACCAGGCTATCGGTCTGCCTGGCAATATGCCAGTGCTGATGTGCCCGGTTGGAGCTTCAGATGCACCTTCGAGATCCGCGTCAGCCAGAACGATGAAAGGATCTGAGCCTCCGAGTTCCAGGACTGACTTCTTGAGTGCTCCGCCGGCCCGTGCTGCAATAGCTGTTGGTGTCCGTTAATTCTGTTGGTGCTCACAATTGCCACTAGCCATGTTCACAGGAATGCTAGCGGCCAAAACGCCGGGATGGCTTGCTGCGTAACGCGTTGCGTGCGATCACGCCTGTCGCGACGGTACAACAATCGTGATGATGCTTGTTCGGTAACTCTGCTAGCGTGGCATCGGTGCTGGATATCAAGTCTTACGGACGATGCGATCCGAGGGACACTTTTTTTGGGTGGAGTTCAGGATCGTTACCGGCCGCATGCAGTCAGAAAGCGCTTCTGTGTTTTGTTATCTGGTTTAAGGAAAGATAACTTTAGCTCTTGTGCAAAGAGCTATTTTGATTAGCACGCGTGGTAGTGTTCGGCTGCGGCCATAATCCGCGAGACGTCTCCTGTGCGAAAAGCGGTGCTGCGGCTTCGAGGTAAAGTGCGATGCACGAATTGATTAACAGCACATGCAAGGCACGCTAGCGCAATTACTGGACATGCTAGCGGTGCTGTGCACGCTGGCTAGCACCGATTCTGAACACCAACACAATGCGACAGAACCGGCACGAGCGTCGATTGACTGAAGGGTAGCGAGGAACAGAGGGCGAACGCAGCGCGACGAAACAGTGAAAGCGGTTGCGAAATCTTCCTCACGGTTCGGAAGTCGTGTCGTGCCGTATAGTGGAGTGGAAGCTTGGTTTTAGCGGTTCTCCCCGAATAAGGTAATCGTCTGAAGGAATCCTTCTCCGTGAGCGGGGATCTATTTCGAGCGATCTCGATAACGAAGGTCAGTCACTATGCGCAAGACTCTTTCGTTCTTCTTGCTTCTTTCCGCCTTGACCGCAACCGTATCGACCGCGAGAGCGACCACAATCGGTGTCGTCCTACCCGGATCATCGCTTGTCTTCTACCAGGCAATGATCAAAGGCATTGAACAGGCGGCTGAGGATCGGCATGTGCATCTCCTGATACGCAATCCTTCGGATGGGGCGTCGCTGGACACGTCGAATCTCCAGTTGCGCATGATCGACTACCTGGTGCAGCAGGGGGTGGCCGGCGTTGTGTTAGCGCCGGAACCCCTGCAGAGCAAAACGCAGGTTTCGATCCGAGTCCCAGTGATCCTCGTTGATCGGGACAGCCCTGATTACAGGGGCATCTCGACCGTGTATACAGACAATTTTGGTGCAGGCAGAAAGGCAGCGCTCAGCCTGGCACCGGCCCTGCAAAAGGGTGCCAAGGTAGCCGTGTTACGGCTTGCAACGAACATCAGCTCTACGACCGCGCGCGAAAACGGGTTTCTGAGCGTCGCACGGGAGAAGGGTTGGGATGTGGTTGTTGATACTTACGTGGGGTACCGGCCGCGTGATGCCGAGCGTTTGATCACGGAGGCCTTGAGCGGCTATCCGGGCCACCTCGATGCCGTTTTCGCGCCGGCCGAACCGATCGCCTACGGCGCCCTGCGGATCATTGACGCAAAGGCGATCGCCGATCGCCCGCGCCTGGTCGTATTCGACTGGCGTCCGGAATTCATGGACGGACTCAGGCGTGGCGTCATATATGCCGATGTATTGCAGGACCCTTACCGCATGGGTTATCTTGCGTTGGAAGGGTTGGTCTCGGCGTTGCAGGGCCATCCGCCGCGCCCTCAGGTATTTGTTGACGTGGTCACGGTGACGCCGAACAACATGAATGACGCCGCAATCCGTTCGTTGCTGGCGAACTACGCTCACTAAGCGCTCCAGTACAGCGTTTCCAACGACGGCCACCTTACCCGGGAGGGGATCTTGCCGCCTACGCATTCTGGCTTGCTTTCCAATACGTTCAAGACGCAACACGGTGGAATTGCTGTCGCCTTACTTAGCCGAGTCTTGCTGTTCAGTACGACAGTTACGCTGGTGCTGACAGTTGTTGAGCAGGGCTATGCGTCGGGGCTCGGCAATGCGCTTTGGGCTCTCGATAGCAGACAGTTGCAGGATCAGCTCGATGGAATGCTGCATCTGCCACTGATACGCTATGTCGAAGTCCGCGAGACGCAGGTTCCTAACCCGTTGAAGGGCACTGTCAACTTGTCGGTAGCGGCACGGACTCCGGCGAAGAGTCAATCGCTCAGGAGGCGGTCGACGGATTTTGGGCTACGGCTGTGAATTCGTGCCACGCAGCGAATCGAGAAGCGAGTTGTTCGCGATAGAGCGAGGCGCGCAGCAAGTGCCGCTTGAGCGCGAAGTGCTGCCGGATCAGTCCGAAGCTCGAGAGAAAAGCCTGCGTGCGCTTCGGGTCACGAAATCCGCGCATGCGCCGCTCACGTTCACGCGTAGGCTGATGGCTATTCTCCGCGCGATTGTTCACCCGGGCCGCAGCCTTGACGAACACATGTTTGACGTTCGCCAGGTCGGGGATGTCGGCCTTGGCTGCCGGGTAGCTACGAAGCTGATCGGTGACAATCTTGCGCGGCACGCGGCAAGAACGAAGCACGTGCCTGAAGAACCGTTTGGCGGCCGCTTTGTCCCGCCGTTTCTGCAGCAGGATGTCGAGTTCGGCCCCATGTTCATCAACGGCACGCCATAGCAGGTAAGGCTCACCGCACAACGTCACAAACACCTCGTCCAGATGCCATGTGGTGCCGGGTGTGGGGCGAGCCGCTTTGACCCGTCGTGCAAAGCCCGCGCCAAATTTGTCGCACCAGCGTCGAATCGTTTCGTAGCTGACGACGACACGGCGTTCGAATAGCAGCTACTCGATGTCGCGCAGGCTCAACTGAAACCGATAGTACCAGCGCACGGCGCAACTGATGACGATCGCGGGAAAGCGATGGCCGCGGTAAAGTGATTTTGTGTTCTGCATCGCCAGATGTTACCCGACCCATTCGGCAACGTGACAATGCCGTCGCTCGCAAGGTTGCTGGTGGCGATGATCAGCGTATTGCTGAAATCGACCGTGCGCCCTTTGCTATCTGTCAGCCGTCCGTCATCCAATACTTGTAGCAGGATGTTGTAGACGTCGGGATGCGCTTTTTCGATCTCGTCGAGCAGGATCACGCTATAGGCTTGCCGGCGCACACGCTCGGTCAACTGGCCGGCTTCGTCGTGGCCGACATAACCGGGCGGCGCGCCGATCAGCCGTGAGACGGCATGGCGTTCCATGTACTCGCTCATGTCGATCCGCACAATCGCGTTTTCATCGCCGAATACCTGCTCGGCAAGCGCTTTGGCCAGTTCCGTTTTGCCCACGCCCGAAGGGCCGAGGAACAGGAAATTGGCAATCGGCCGGTGACCTTGCTGCAAACCCGAGCGCGACAGCCGCACGGCGTCGCTGACCGCCCGGATCGCTTCTTCCTGGCCGATCACCCGTTGATGCAGCCGCTCTTCGAGTTGCAGCAGCTTGGCCTTCTCGGCTTCAGTAAGTTGCGTCACCGGAACGCCGCTGATTTTCGACACGATTTCCGCGACGTGATGCGCGGTTACCTCCGCCGTGTTCGAGCCGATCTTCTGCTTCCAGCCCTCGGTTGCTTCGTGCAGCGTGGTCTGCCGTTCGTCGATGGTGGTTTCGAGTTCCTTCGCGCGATCGTACTGTTTGCGGCTGGTCGCGTAGCTCTGCTCGCGCTTGAGTTGGGCGATTTCCGCTTCGCCTTCGTGGATGTCGATCGGCCGCGAGGTTTGCGAAAGATGAACGCGCGCCGCGGCCTGGTCGATCAGATCGATCGCCTTATCCGGCAGGAAGCGGCCGGAAATATAGCGCTCGGAGAGTTCGGCGGCCGCCACCAGCGCCTGATCCTGAATCGTCACCTTGTGATGCGCTTCGAGCCGGTCGCGCAGACCGCGCAGGATATTGACCGTTTGCTCGACCGAAGGCTCAGCCACGATCACGGGCTGAAAGCGCCGTTCAAGTGCCGCATCTTTCTCGATGTATTTCTGATATTCCGACAGCGTGGTCGCACCGATCAGGTTCAGTTCGCCGCGCGCCATGGCCGGCTTGAACGTGTTCGCGATATCGAGCCCGCCTTCGCCACCCTGGCCTGCGCCGACGATCGTGTGTACTTCATCGATGAAAATGAGAACCTCGTGCCGGCCGGCGACGATCTCCTCCATGATCTGCTTCACGCGTTCCTCGAATTCGCCGCGATACTTCGCGCCGGCGACCAGCGAGTTGACGTTCAGCTCGATCAGGCGTTTGTCGCGCAACACCTCGGGCACGTCGCCGTTCACGATGCGCTGCGCGAGGCCTTCGAGAATCGCCGTCTTGCCGACAGCGGGCTCGCCGATCAGTACTGGATTGTTTTTCTTGCGGCGCGCCAGCACTTTGATCGTGGTTTCGATTTCGCGTGACCGTCCGATCACCGGATCGAGCTTGCCTTCCTGGGCCAGCCGCGTCAGGTCGCGTCCGTGTTCGTCGAGTTTGGGCGTTTTCGAAGGCGTATCGATCCGGCCATGCTCCGCGCCCTTGCCGACCACCCGCAGCGAGTGCTGCAACAGCGATTGCGACGTGAGACCGAGTTTCGCGAGCAGCACACCGGCGAAGCTATCGGGCACGTCCGCGAGTCCCAGCAGAATATGCTCGGGGCCGACGTAGCTATGACCCATTTCGCGTGAGATCATAAAGGCGCGATCGAGCGCGCTCTTCACGCGTGGCGAGACGCCGAGCTGGACCCTGGTGGTTACGGGCGCGCCATGGCGGCGCGTCGCGTTGGCGTCGATATAAGCGCGGATGTCGTCGGCGGAAACCTTGTGCTGTTTGAGCAGGGTCTGGACGACGTCGCTTTCCGGCAATTCGTAGAGAAGATGTTCCGTATCGACTTCACGGCTGCCGAACAGCACTGCGCGCTCGGCTGAGCGCTGCAGAATCTCTCTCGCCTGGTCGCTGAAATGCTGTTCGATACGGTTGCGGTTGTGCGCGGACGACATTTGCCCGCGGCGGGGCGTGGGCGTCGTCGTCGTGCCGGGTTCGTCGAAGAGTCCGCTGCCGAATAGCGATTCCAGCGGCGAGATGTAACGTTGATGGCGCGTCAGCTGGACATAGTGAAAGTCGCAAACGTCGAGGTCGCGCCGCTCGCCGTCCTGCAGTACGGTGACGCGCACCGAAGCGGGCCGTGCGCCGCAGATGTCACACAGAGCCTGAGGTATGTCGATAGTCCTTTTGATCGGGTGAATCCGTTGAATCCTCCGGGTGAGGATCCGCAAATGGAAACGGCCGGCGCTGCCTGGTGGGCGACGCCTGCCGCGAGTGACCTTCGCAAGGCAATACCCTTACGAGCTGGTTTCGCTTCCCGCTGCGGTGAAGAGCCCAAGCTTGCTGAGGATGGCGCGCGCCTGCTCGACTTCCTCCGTCGTGCCATGAACGATCAACAGGAAGCCATTAGCTTTGACCGCCGTTTCGTATTTCACAGCGTCGTTCTTCGGCACGCCGAGTTCCGCCAGTGCCGCACCGATCGCCGTCACGCCGCCGCCGAGCACGGCACCCTCGAGCGCGGACACGACAGCCGTCACGATCGGACCGGCGAGGCCGACCACGCCGAGGCCCGGTACCAGGAACAGCGCCGGCGTCAACAAGAGGCCCCAGATGCCGCCCCAGAACGCACCGGTTGCACCCCACGATTTGATGCGGTCGCCTGCGGTATAAAAGCCGACGGCGTGTTCCTCGGAGTGATAGCCCTTGCCGACGATAGACAGCCTGGTCATGTCGAAGCCGTTCTGGCTCAATTCCTTGACGGCTTCGTCAGCGGCGTCGTGGCTCGAAAATACTGAAACGACGGCGTTGTCCTGATTCATTGTTTAGCTCCTGGTACACCATCACGATGAGGTCGTTGCGTGGGATACGGCGCGGCCACGAAAGACGTTGTCATCGCTGGCCGCGTCGCGGGATTCAAGTCGCGTTCGCGTAAGCCGAGTGTCGCAAAAGCGCTTCGGTTTCTCTTTTCGATTCGCACGGTGATTGCCATACGAGCATTACTCTGTGCCTTGCGATGACACCGCCAGTGCCGTGCGATCCCATCCGCCGCCAAGTGCTTTCAGCAACTGCACGCTTGCTTCCACACGTCTTGCCTGAACCTGCGCTTCGGTGCGCTGGTTGGTCAGCGCAATGGTTTGCTCGGTGACGACGTCGAGATAACTGACGGCGCCGGCCTGATAGCGGTTCTGGGTGAGCTTGAGCGAGAGTTCCGCGGCGGCCGTGGCGCGCCGTTGGCTTTGCGCTTCGCTCGCGAGCGAGTCGAGCGCCGAAAGCTGGTCTTCGACCTGCTGGAAAGCGACCAACACGGTTTGCCGATAGTCGGCCACCGAGCCGTCGTACTGCGCCGTGGCGCCCTTTAGCGCCGCTGTGCGCTTGCCGCCGTCGAACAGCGTGCCCACCAGTTGCGGACCGATCGACCAGAACAGACTCGGCGCGGTTAGCCATGGAGAGAAGAAGGTGCTCTCGAGCCCGACGCTCGCGCTAAGCGTGAGGTCCGGATAGAACGCGGCCTTCGCCTGACCGATCTGCGCGTTGGCCGCAGCCACGCGCCGCTCCGCCGCCGCGATGTCCGGGCGGCGTTCCAGCAATTGTGACGGCACGTCCGCCGGAATCTGCGGCACGGGAATGGCTTCGATATTCGGCGGCAGTGAGAAGGACGACGCAGGCACGCCGATCAGCGTCGCGATGGCATGCGTCAGCTGGGCGCGTTGCACCTCGATATCGGTGGCTTGCGAGCGGGTGCTTTCCAGTTGCGCTTCGGCTTGCGCGGTAGCGGAGGCGTCGATGGCGCCGTCGGCCAGTTGCTGCCTGAGAATATTCAGCGCCGCAGCGTAGGCGCTCACGCTGTCGTCGAGCAGCTTCTTCTGGATGTTGAGCGCACGCAGCGCGAAGTAGTCGCGCGCGAGATCGGTGCTCATCGAAAGTCGGACTGCCTCGAGATCGGCTTCGCTGGCCTGGGCGGAATCGCGCGCGTTCGTCACGGCGTCGCGTACGCGTCCGAACAGGTCCGGTTCCCACGAGGCGGCTACACCCATCGAATAATCGGGCACGGTCTTGCCGGCGAGGGAATGGCCCTCCACGTTTTGCGAGAGACGTGTACGCGATTGTGCGGCGCCGGCCGTCACGGTCGGCAGAAAGCCGGAGTGCTGGTAATCGATCAGCGCGCGTGCCTGCTGCAATTGCGCGACGGCTTTTTGCACGCTCTGATTCGACACCGGCAGCTGATCTTCGAGCTGATTCAGTTCAGGATCGTTGAAGACCGTCCACCAGTCGCCGCGTGGCTGCGTATCGACTGGTGTTGCAACGGCCCAGCCGGATGCCGCCTGCGCGGGGCTGGTGGGCGCCGCGTAGCGATCCGGCACGGCCGTCTCGGGCACCTTATAGGCGGGCAAGGTGGAGCATGCCGTCAGCGCGCATGCCACAACGGTCGCCACGGTCTTGCGTAGGAATGTCAGGGACAGGGCGCGCATGGTCGGCTTCCTTGGGGTGAACGGCATTAGCCGTGTGCAGCCGACGCGGCGGAGGCGGCCTTCGTGACATCGGCAGCGGCAGCGGGCGCCATCACCTGCACGGCCTCGCCTGCGGTGATCGCATCGCCAGGGTTGTCGATCACGCGATCGGTCGCGGTGAGACCGGTGGCGATCTCGACGTAGGTGCCGAAATCGCGGCCGATCGTCACGGTCTTCAGCGCGACCAGGTTGTTATCGCCGACCACGGCCACGGTCACGCCGGTCGGACGGAACAGCAAGGCACTTACCGGCAGTTCGAGTGCGGGATGCGCGGTGTCGAGGGTAAGATGGACCTGCACATAAGCGCCGGGACGCAACGCGCCGTCCTTGTTGTCCACGTCGACTTCCACGCGCATCGTGCGGCTCGATGGGTCGATCACGTCGGAACTGCGCGCGACCCGCGCCGGGAACTGGCGGCCGGGATACTGCTGGGTCGTCAGATAAACCTGCGTTCCCACGCTGACGAAGCTCGCGTCGTTTTGCGGAATGTCGGTGAAAGTACGCAACACATCCGTCTGCGCGATGTGGAACAACTCGTTGGCGGGCGCGGCGAGCCCGGGCGTGCCGCCCGCCGTGACCAGCGCTCCCACATCCACGTTGCGCACCGTGATCACGCCATCGAACGGCGCGGTGACTTTCTCGTACGACACCATCTCCGTGAGGCGCGCGACATTTGCCTGCGCCGACGCCAGCGTCGCGTGTTTGGCCTGCATGTCGGCCGTTTTGCTGTCCGCGTCCTGCTGCGAGACGGACTGCGTTTGCAGCATCTGCTGCCAGCGTTGCGCGGTGGTATTGGCGTAGTTGTAGTTGGCTTGCGCAGTGGCCGCATCGGCGCGCGCCTGCTGCAATTGCGCGTCGAGTTCCGGCGTTTCGATGGTGGCGAGCAACTGGCCGGCTTTCACCTTGGCGCCGATATCGCTGGTCCAGTGCTGGATGTAGCCGCTGGTTCGCGCATACACCGAGGCATCCGCATAGGGCATGACGGCGCCCGGCAGCAGCAATTCTTGCGAAGCCGGCGCGTGGCCGGGCGAGACGACCTTGACCGTCAGCGCGGTTTGCGCGGCAACCTGTTGGTCCAGCGCCGAACTGGCCCGCAAGCGCGGCACGATGCCGATGATCAGCAGCACAGCGGCGACGCCCGCGAGAATCAGCGGCAGACGGTAGCGGCGCAGTGCGCCGGCGCGGACGGTCTCGCGTGGCGGCACCGGGCGCAGGGTAGGCAGACCTGCGTTGGTGACGGCGCCGTCGTGTTCCGGAGTGGCATCAGGCGTGTTCATGATGGAGTCCTATCGTGGGCATTGGTTATTGAGCCTGGCTAGCGGTGGTAGCCGTGGTAGCGGCCTGGCGGGCGCGGCGCTTCGCGAGCAGGCTGTGAACCAGCGCGAACACCACCGGCACGAACAGCAGCGTGGAAATCGTGCCGATGCCGAGGCCGCCGATCACGGCGCGGCCGAGCGGTGCGTTCTGTTCGCCGCCATCGCCGAGACCGAGTGCCATCGGCATCATACCGATCAGCATGGCGAGCGCCGTCATCAGGACGGGACGGAAGCGGCTGAAGCCGGCCTCGAGTGCGGCGACGAGTGGATCGGCGCCTTGTTGCAGCAACTCGCGCGCAGTGTTGATCACCAGAATGCTGTTCGCCGTGGCGATGCCGATGCAGAGAATCGTGCCGGTCAAGGCAGGCACGCTGAGCGTGGTGTGAGTGGTGAACAACATCCACGAGATACCCGCGAGCGAGCCGGGCAAGCCGCTCACGATGATGAGCGGATCGAGCCACGACTGGAAGTTCACCACCATCAGCAGATAGACAAGCGCGATTGCGAAGACCAGGCCGGTTTCGAGGCCGCCGAACGATTCGTTCATCGATTGAACCTGGCCGCGGATCACGATCGACGAACCCGGCGGCAACTCGGCGCGCGCCGCATCGACGAGATGCGCTACGTCCGTGGCGACGCCGCCCAGATCGCGCCCTTGCGTCGACGCGAAAATGTCGAGCACCGGCTGCACGTTGTAGTGCGAGACGGCCGCTTGCTGCGTGCTGCGCGACATCGTACCGAGTGTGCCAAGCAGATTCTGTGGACCGGTGGTGAGGCCGAAGGTCGTGATCGGAATGTTCGCGAGCGTCTGCAGCGAGTGAATGTCGTACTGTGGCACTTCCGCCATCAATGGATAGCTCACGCCGTTCTTCGGATCGAGCCAGAAGTTCGGTGTGGTTTGCGAGCTGCCGGACAGGGCGATCAGCAGGTTCTGCGCGACGTCGCGTTGCGTGAGGCCGGCCTGAATGGCCTTGGTGCGATCCACGTCCACGTCGATGGCGGGTTCGTCGCCCGGTTGCTGGATGCGGGCATCGACGAGACCGCGCACGCCGCGCAGTTTTGCCAGCAGGCGATCCGCCACGACGCGATTTTCTTCGAGCTTGTTGCCGACGATCTGGATATCGATCGGCGCGGGCAGGCCGAAGTTGAGAATCTGGCTGACGATATCGGCCGGCAGGAACGAAAATGTCACGCCGGGAAACGACGCGTTCAGCACGTTGCGCAGCTTCGCCACATAGCCCGCGGTCGAGCCGGCGCCGGGCTTGAGCGTCAGCATGATGTCGGCATCTTCCGGGCCGACCGGATCGGAAGAGTCGTAGGTCAGGTTGATACCGCTGACGGGCACGCCGATATTGTCGAGCACAGCCGCCTGATCCTGTTTGGGAATTACGCTGCTGATTTTCGCTTCGACTTCGTCGGTGATGCGGGCGGTCTGTTCGATTCGGGTTCCGGTGGGCGCGCGCAGATGCAGACGGATTTCTCCGGTATCGACGGCAGGGAAGAAGTCGCGCCCCGCGAACGGAATCAGCGCGAGCGAACTGAAACACAGCACGAGGAAGATCGGAATGAAGCGGCCACGATGAGCAATCGCGCCTTGCAGAACGTTGCGATAGCCGCCGCGAAATGCCTCGAAGCGGTGTTCGAAACGCGCCTGAAACCGGACCAGCCCGCCGAACCTTCCTTGTGCGGCTTTGCCGTCTTTCGAAGGCGCGCGCATCAAATACATCGCGAGTGTCGGAATCAACGTGCGCGAGAAGAAATACGACGCGCACATGGCAAACACCACGGCTTCCGCGAGTGGCACGAACAGATAGCGCGCCACACCCGAGAGCAGGAACATCGGCACGAACACGATGCAGATCGACAGCGTGGACACGAAGGTCGGCACGGCAATCTCGCCCGAGCCGTTCAGGATCGCATCGTGTAAGGGCTCGCCGGTTTCCAGATGATGCGTGATGTTCTCGATCGCGACGGTGGCGTCGTCGACCAGAATCCCGACCGCCAGGGCGAGTCCACCCAGCGTCATGATGTTGATGGTCTCGCCAAGAGCGGACAGCGCGATCAGCGATGTCAGCACAGCGAGAGGTATTGATACGGCGATGATCAGCGTGGCGCGCCAACTGCCGAGAAACAGCAGGATCATCACGGCAGTCAGGCAGGCCGCGATCAACGCTTCACGCACCACGCCGGTGATCGCCGACTTCACGAATAGCGACTGATCCGAAAGCGGCGTGATGACGAGTGCCTTCGGCAAACCTGCGGCGATCTTCGGCAGCATGTCCTTGACTTGCTGAATGATCGTGAGCGTCGAGGCGCTGCCGGTTTTTTCCACTTGCAGCAACGCCGCTCGCTTGCCGTCGCTGCGCACGATATTGGTTTGCGGCGCATAGCCGTCGATCACGTGCGCCACGTCACGCACGTACACCACCGCGCCGTTGATCGTCTTGATCGGCAGATTGTTCAGCGCGGCGACCGTGTCGGTGCTGCCGTTCATTTGCACGTTGTATTCGCGGGTGCCGATCTTCGCGGTGCCACCCGGCAAGATGAGGTTCTGCGCATTCACGGCGTTGACCACGTCAGCCGGCGCGAGCCCCTTTGCCTGCAATGCCTGCGGATTGAGTTCGACCATGATCTGGCGGATCTTGCCGCCGAACGGCAGCGGCACGGCCGCGCCTTGCACGGTGGCGAGCTGGGTTCGGATGAAGCTGTTGCCGAGGTCGTACAGCGTCTGTTCGGGAAGCGTATTGCTCGATAGGCCGAGCTGAAGTACCGGTACCGTGGAGGCGTTGTAGGTGATGATGTTCGGCGGCAGCGTGCCCGGCGGCAGCACGCGCAGAATCGACGCAGAGTTCGAGGCGGCTTCGGCGATGGCGCGGTTGATGTCGGCGCCGGGGTGGAAAAAGATCTTCACCACCGACACGCCGTTGAGCGATTGCGATTCGATATGTTCGATATCGTCCACGTCGGTGGTCAGCGCGCGTTCGTAGTTCGATGTGATCCGATGCGCCATATCTTCGGCGGAAAAGCCGTTGTACGACCAGACAATGCTGACCACCGGAATGTTGATATTCGGAAAGATGTCCGTCGGAGTGCGGATGATCGCCAGCGGGCCGAGGATGAATAGCAGCACGGCCAGCACGATGAACGTATACGGTCGTTGCAAGGCAAGTCTGACGATCCACATGACGGATTCCTGATGACAGAAGCCTGATGCGTTCAGGCAGGTGTTGCACGGGGGACGGATAGTGTTGTCGAGTGAGCCGGAGCGGTCACTGGTTATGGCAGGAGATTAGCGTCTTTCGAACTGCGAGGATTCGCTGCGAGGCACTGACTTTGCGAATTCGCACGACGGCTGTACGCGAACGATGCGGCGGCGCAAAAAACAGAGCGCCAACGGTGAGACCGCAGGCGAGCAGTCGGTATAGCCGTGCGAATACGACAATTACGGGCGATTAGAAAGATCGCGCTCGCCGGCTATCGCCAATACTGCTCTGACGTTCGGCACACCGGCAGACACCGGTCAATCACCTCGAAAGGAGCAATAGCAATGGCATATTTCACTACCAGAGACGGCACGGAAATCTATTAAAAGGATTGGGGTACAGGCCAAACGATTACGTTCTCCCACGGCTGGCCGCTTGACGCGGACGCATGGGACGCGCAGATGATGTTCCTCGCGCCGATTTGCATGGCAGGTTTGGCCAGCTTGCGAGGATCGAACGACAGGCCGGCGGAAGCAACGCGGCAGAAAGAAAAAAGGCCCGCATGGCGGGCCGAATCCACATCAGGAGGAGACATGGAGGAGACGAAAGAAGTGTAAACCTCGCTCACGAAAAATGCAGCGAGGGATCCGGCAACACAGTGTTGCGCGAGACTGAACAGTGAAGCGGCACCTTGCAGCAACCGCTAGAACGTGTGCCGCATCCCGAGCGTCGTCACCATCTGCCGATTCGTCGACGACGAGGTGTAGCCCTGAATATCCGCCAGCGCGCCCCCGCCGGCTTGCTGCAGGTAGACCATCAGCGCAATGTCGGTTCGCTTGGACAGGTAGTAGTCGGCGACGAGGTTGAGCTCGTTCCACTTCGGTTTCTTGCCCGTAATGGTGTAGTCACCGGTCGTATAAACGTACGCCGCGCCAAGCAGGAAATCAGGGCGGACATAGTAATTCGCGCTCAGGCTGAAGTTCTGTATGTTCAGGTGCTGACCGTCGAGATAGTTGAAGTTGACGTCGGTATAAAGCGCGCCGAGCTTCAGCAAGCCAAAGCTGTAAAAACCACCCGTGCCGAAGATTCGCTGTTTCTTCGCGTAGGCGTGGGTGCCCAAAGCGCTGCGGTCGAACGTCAGGTAGGTGGGCGAATAATCGGTATCGATGGCGCCGGTCGGGTTGGTCGCACTATACGGCGAATCGAACTCCGTGTACGCGACGTTCCAGTTCAGGCTGCCATAGTTGTAGCTCGCGCCCGCGCCGAAGCTGCGGTTGTCGTTGAAACCGGTTGTCGAGTTACTGAAGCCGTACTGCGCAGTGGCCTGGAAACCCGCGATCTTCTGCGATGTGTACTTGATCGAGTTGTTGACGTGCAGGTTGGCGTACGTGTTGTCGTTGTCGCCAATCGTGCCATTCCAGTTGTACGCGGTGTTCAGGCCGAGCAGGTCTTCCACGGTGTCGTATTGCCGCCCGAACGTGAGCGTGCCCCACTTCGTATTGGTCACGCCGATATACGATTGACGGCCGAATAAGCGGGCATTAAATGAAGCATTGCCGTTATAGATATTGAAGCCGTTCTCCAGCGTGAAGATGACGCTGGTGCCGCCGCCGATATCTTCCTTGCCGCGCAGCCCCCATCGCGGCGACTGGTTCGTGCCGCTGACAGCCTGATAGGTGTGGTGGCCGCCCTGATTGGTCGAAAAAGCCCAGCCACCGGAAATAAGCCCGTAAAGCGTGACACTGCTCTGCGCGAAAGCACTCGAACAGATCGTTGCCACGCCGAAGCCGCACGCAATGAGCGATACTCTGATTTTCATCTCTTTACCTAAAATATAAATATCTGAACAGAAGCTTGAGCTTGCGTGAGCAGCCTGACTTTTCTGACCTGATTGAAGCTATCGATCGATAAATAATGCGATGGTTTAGCTCGTCGGTACGGGTGAACGCGCGCGGACTGCGCAAGGTCGACGACGCATCCGGGCTGGCTGAGACTTCTAGTGGCGCAGCCTCGGGTGAGAGTTCGCTGAGCCAGTTCGCAGGTTATTCACTCCAAAAAAATAGATATATGGGGTGAAAATGCAACGCAGCATTGCGTTGTCTGCGATGCAGGCGCGGGGCATCGTATCGGGAGGCGACGCGCGAACATAGGCCGGCATGCACATGAACATGCGCTTACTCAGGAATGTCCGTGTCGTTCAGGTCACACACTCACGTCACAGCGCGTCGCCTTGCAATACAGGGTTCGCTGCGTACACGGTGCTGAGGAATTCAATGAATACCTTGAGTTTTTTTGGAAGGTGCCGGTTCGGCACGTACAGCACCGAGCCTCTCATCTGCACCACCCTCGCTTCTGCGTCGACCATGAAATCCCAGTTGCGCGCGCGCCCGGTATCCGCCGATACGTAGTTCACGCCGAGGTGGCGATCGAGGTCGTCGATCGTTTCGGGCATGCCATGCAGCGCGAGATAATCGGGCGACGCGCACGTGCAGGTTTGCATCGTCCCGATACGCTTCGCGACCAGACCCGAATCGTCCAGCGTATCCACTCGCACGACGCAGTCGACGCCTTCACCGACCACGTCCACGTGACGATCCGTCAGCCCGAGCTCAAGGTCGATGTCAGGATACTGCGCGACAAAGGCCGGTAGCGCGGGGATGACGATATGCTTGGCCATCGCCATTGGCAGGTTGACTTTCAGGCGCCCTTGCGGCGAGACCTTGGCATGTGAGAGCGAGCCTTCCATATCATCGATCTCGTTGAGGACGCTGACGCAGCGCTCGTAGTACATGCGCCCGTCTTCGGTAAGCGACACTTTGCGAGTCGTTCTTTGCAGCAGCCTGCAACCCAGGCGATGCTCCAGCCCTTGCAGAAGCTTGGAGACCTTCGGCGCGGTCGAGCCGAAGGAGTCGGCCGCCTTCGTCAGGCTTCCCGCCTCGACGATCCGCACGAACACTCTCATTGCGTAAAGCGTGTCCGTTCAAGGTCTCCCTTTCTCACGGTTTGGGTGTTACGCGCGTATCGCTAGCGCCTTGCTGGTACGCGGAACACCGAAACGGCGGTTTCCAGATCGCCGGCCTGCGCTTCAAGCGACAACGCCGCCGCGGAGGCCTGCTCCACTAACGCCGCGTTCTGCTGGATCACCTGATCCATCTGGGCAACCGCGCGATTGATCTGCTCGATTCCGATCGACTGCTCTTCGGATGCCGAAGCAATTTCGCTCATCAGATCGCTGACCTTGCGCACCGAATCCAGAATTTGCGTCATCGTCTGACTCGCGTCGTCCACCTGCTGCGCGCCCGCCGAGACGCGGGACAGCGAACTGCCCGTCAATTCCTTGATCTCTTTGGCGGCCGTCGCGCTACGCAGCGCCAGTAGGCGGACGTCGCCCGCCACCACGGCAAAGCCGCGCCCCTGGTCGCCGGCGCGGGCCGCTTCGACCGCCGCGTTCAGCGACAGAATGTTGGTCTGAAACGCAATGCCTTCTATCACGCTCGTGATCTCGGCAATTTTGTGCGAAGAGCTGGACAGTTCCTTCATGGTCTCGACCACCTTCAGCGACGCCTGATTGCCCTGATCGGTCAGCATGGCGGTGCTCGTCACCAGCTGTTTGGCCTGCTTCGCGTGCGCGGCGTTCTGCCGTACGGTCGACGTCAACTGCTCCATCGACGAACTGGTCTCTTCCAGCGACGCGGCCTGCTCTTCGGTGCGCTGCGCAAGATCCACGTTGCCGACCGCGATTTCACGCGCCGCCGTGTCGATCGACGTTGCGCCGTCCCGCACCGCGCCGATTGTGCTGACCAGTTTGCTTTGCATGGCTTGCAGGCCGTCCATCAACTGGCCCATCTCGTCGCGACTAAGCACCTCGATCTGCGTCGTGAGGTCACCGTCGGCAATCGCTTTGAAATGGCGGAGTGCCTGATCGAGCGGGCCGCTGATCGCGCGTTGCAGCGACCACCAGGAGAAGGCGGCTGCGGTCAGGGCAATCAGAATGCCGGCTAGCGCGAGTTCGACGAAGCGGCGAAAGCGCGCCTGTGCCGCTGCATAAGTGGCGCGCGCGGAGGACACCTGATACTTGCCGAGCGTGTCCATGGCTTCCGTCACGTCGATGAAAAGCGACGGTGGGGTATGCAGGGCGGCATCGACGAGCTTTGCCGAGTCGTGGGCGGCCAGCGCGTCGAACATCGGTTGAATGCCGTTGGCAATCAGGGCGTCGAGCTTCGCGTTAGTGAGTTCGGTGAGGCGGCTTTCTTCAGGACCATCTGCTGGCAACGCGCGATAAGCCGCCCACGAATTGCGCGAAGCGCTCAGCAGTTTTTGGGCGTTCTGCACGTTTTGCGGGACGCTGGGACTCGTTGGGTCGAGCGCGATGCGATAGAGCCACAGACGCATTCTCGATAGCGAGACGCTGGCCTCGCTGAGCGCGGTGGAAGAGGCGAGCTGATTTGAATAGAGTTGCTCGACGTCGCTATTACTCATCGACACGCCGGCAATGCCCATGGCGCCGCCGATCACCAGCAGCAGGCCCAGAAAACTCACGGTGAGCGCGAGGCGCGCGCGGATACTGATATTCTTGAACACGGTATGGACGAAAGTTAAGTGGACGCGGGCACAGCCGCGTCGGCAAGAGGAGAAAGACACGGGCGCCCGCTTGAGTCATGCACGGGCGCCCGATTGACGGTGCTGGAACGCGAGTCCGCGTTGGCGGGTTCGGCTCAAGAAACGTTGGCTGTCCCGTGGCGGGCGAGTTGAGCCCCGGCCCACAAAACCGGCTTGCTGCGTTCGTATTGCGGCGGGTAGCTGATCGAATCCGCGACACCGAGGGTGTGAGCCGCGTGCCACACCCAGCGCGGATCATCCAGAAAGGCACGGCCGAGCGCCACAGTGTCCGCCTGCCCCGAGGCGATGATCGCCTCGGCTTGTTGCGCATCGGCGATCATGCCGACCGCGCGCGTGTGGAGCCCGACATTCGCCTTCACTTCGGCGGCGAACGGGACCTGGTAACCCGGTTGCACGGCGATGCGGGCGTTGACGACGCCGCCCGTGGTGACGCACACATAATCGGCGCCACGCGCTTTCAGCGCATTGGCGAACGCGATGGTCTCGACCACTTCAATGCCGCCAGGTGTCCAGTCCGAGCCGGTGATGCGCAGGCCGAGGCACACCTTGGCCGGAATGACTTCGCGAACCGCCGTCGCCACTTCCAGTGGAAAGCGCATGCGATTGTCGAGCGAGCCGCCGTACTGATCGGTGCGTTGATTGGCCAGCGGCGACAGGAACTGATGCATGAGGTAGCCGTGCGCCGCGTGAATCTCGATCACGTCGAAGCCGAGGCGCAGCGCACGGCGGGTCGCCGCGACGAAACTGTCGCGGACCCGCGTCATGTCGGCGTGCGTCATTTCCTTCGGGGTAGGCCAATGCTCGCCGGCCGCGATTGCGGAAGGACCTTCCGTGGGCCACGGATCTTCAAGCGGGCCCAAGGCCGCGCGGCCTTCCCACGGGCGTTGGGCCGATGCTTTGCGTCCCGCGTGGTTGATCTGAATGCCCCAACGCGTCTGTGGCGGCGCCACGCGCCGCGCCGCGTCCATCACGCGCGCGAGGGCGGCCTCGTTCGCGTCGCTGTAGAGGCCGAGGCAGCCGTGCGTGATCCGGGCCTGACGCTCGACCGCCGTGGCTTCGAGAACGATCAGCCCTGCGCCGGAAATGGCGAGCTGCATCAGATGCATCAGGTGCCAGTCGTTCGCGCATCCGTCGTCAGCGCTGTATTGGCACATCGGCGAGACGACGATCCGGTTCGGCAGTGTGACGGGCCCGACGGTGATGAGGGAAAACAGGGTGGATGTCATGCTTCATCTCCAGCAAGTTGCAAGTTGATATCGCTGACATGGACGAAGTACTGACTTTCCGGAAAAGGTGGGGAACGTCGAACTGTCGATGCTCGCTAGCAATAGGAAAACTAATCGAATCGTCAGATGTTTCAGGTGAGGCGGTTGTCCGCGGACTTCGCGCACACCCCGCTGTCCGGATCGGATCGAAGTATAAATGATCAAATGATAAAAAAAGAACTTCGCCTCACGGAGCGTGGGCGTGGCGCAACGCCAGCGCACCGACGTCGCGACCCACATCGCGCGGAACCGACGCACCGTCGCCGGCCCCATGCATGAACGGGCATTTCGTTTCAGTCGACATGCGCCTTCTCCGTGATGGGTTGGAGTCAGCTTCCGCTTATTCGGCGCGCGTCGATTGCGTGCAACGCACGGCTTTTCAAATGCGCACGACATTATTTGGATGCCGGCCGGCAGGTTCGCACGGCGCTCAGGTGGGGACGGCAATCGCGTGTTCCGCGAAATCGATGAACGCATGAACCTTTCTCGAATGTCGGCGATTCGGCAAATAGGTTGCGTAGACGAAGGCGTCGCCGCCTTCGGGTGTCGCCTGGGCGTCGGTGAAAAGCGCCGTCAATCTGCCCGCCGCCACGTCGGCGCCCACCAGCCATTGCGGGAGGAGGGCGATACCGTGACCGCCCAGCGCGGCGCCGGCCAGCATGTCCAGGTTATTGGTCAGCAGTTGTCCATTCACGTCGACGGTTTCGGACCTGCCCGGATAGCGGAAGACCCATCGTTGCCGATTGCCGGGCTTGTAGACGAAGCGCAGGCACTCGTGGCGAATCAGTTCGGACGGCGCCTGCGGGGCGCCTTTTCTTTGCAGATAGTCCGGGCTGGCAACCACGAATCTTTCGCTCTGGCGCAGCCGCTTCACGATCAGACGATCGTCCGCGGTGGGGACGCCGACCCGCACAGCCAGATCCAGACGTTCGCTGACCAGGTCGAGATGGTTGTCCGACACTACCAGCTCGAGGTTGACGCGCGGATTCTTCTTCAGAAACGTGGCGATATGCGGGGCGATATGCAAACGACTGTAGGTGGCGGACACGCTCACTCGCAACGGTCCCATCGGATCGATTCCGCTATCGATCACGCTGTCGTCGGCGCCCGCCAGATCGGTCAGCACCTGACGAACCTGTTCGACGTAGGTCACGCCGGCGTCGGTGAGCGAAACGTTGCGTGTGGTGCGCGTCAATAGCGAGGTACCTAGCGACGCTTCCAGGCCATCCATCAGACGCATGACCGATGAGGTGGTCTTGCCGAGCTCGTGAGCGGCGGCCGTAAAGCCCCCTGATTCCGCAACGGCGAGCAGCGTTCGCAACGCTAGCAGCTTGTCCATACTTTCTCCCACGTCACGGCATCAGGCCTGCCTGTTTGAATCTTTCCAACGCTCTCCGATCTTTTGCGAAGCGTCAGAGCTTGACCGCGGCGCGGCGAATCACCCGTTCGCCCTCGCTCGTTTTCACGCCCATCGCGTACAGTCCGGAGGTCTTCCGGTTGTAGCGAATCTCGAACGGAAAGTCCGACGGCCGGCCGATCTCGCCGAGCCATGCCGCGAGCGCGGCTTCGTCTTCGCCGATCTCGATCCAGTTGAGCCCCTGGCCCTGTACCGATCCCGTGCCCGGCTCTGTCGGCAGGCTCGCGGTGTGCGGTCCGTTACCCGGCTTGAAGTACAGGTTGGGCTTGCCGATTGGCCATGCCGTCAGCGCGCTCGGCGTCTGCAACGCAAAGCCGCGCTTGCCGTTCATCATCTGACGGCCGGCGTCCTTGCCGGTGGTGCTTTCGTCGACGACCGTGTTGTGATGTCTGGCGAAAGCCTTCAACTCGTCCAGCGAGTCGGTGCGCAGGCACCAGCCCACGAAGCAATCGCCTTCGCGCGTCTGTTGCTCGAAAAAACTGGCCAGCGGTTGGCCTCGCTTGAGGACCGTATGATCGACAATGCCTTCGACTTCGATGTAGATGTCCGGCGCCAGCGGCACGACCTTGTGGCCGATGCCGTAGAGCGGGAAGAAGCCGCCGTCGTAGTTGCCGAAGCCAGTTTCGCGGCTCAGCCGGAACGTGGCTTCGTAGACGTTTTGTGCTGCAAGACAGACGTGGTCAAAGTGGATCATTGAGACATTCCTGATAACGGTGAACTACTGGGTAAAGCGCATTAATCGATGCTGTTCAGTCCGAGGCGCCCGGCCTCGCCCGGTTCGCCGGCACGGCCGTCGTAGCGGGGCAGCAGAAGGAACACGAACGCCGCGGCGGCCGCGAGTACCGCGCTCAGCACGAGGCCCGGCTGGTAGCTGCCCAACCTGTCGGCCAGCCAGCCAATCCCCAGCGGACCTACGCCCGCGGCGATGCACAGTGCGCCGTACTGAAACGCGTAGGCACGCGGAAACATCCCGAGACCGAAGTAGCGGGTGCACATCAGCGCGACCAGATCGATCTCGCCGCCGAAGGTCCAACCCACCGTGAACGCATACAAGGGCGCGTAGCCGATGCCGCCGAGCTTGAGCGTCAGCACGCCGGCCATGCCGACCAGACAGGAAAAGGCCATCAGCCGCGGCGCATGCACATAGTCGGAGAGCCAGCCCACGATCAGGCGCACGCAGACCGTGCCGATGCCGAGCAGGCTCATGTATCTGGCCGCCGAGGCGGCGTTCGCGCCGAGTTCGCGCAGCATCGGCGCCATGTGTTGAGCGCTGCCCGCCACGAAGAGCGTCGACAGCGTGAAGGCGAGGAACATGATCCAGAATATGCTGGTCCGTTTGACCGCCGCGAATTCTGTGGCGAGCTCGCGCAGATCGGGGGCATCGGCCGGGGCGGACTGCTCCATGGCGCTGGATTGACTGTCGCGCAGGATCAACAGCGCGATCGGCGCGCCCGCTGCGGCGATGGCAGCCAGCATCAGATAACCGGAATGCCAGCCGCTTTTGACGATCGTGGCCGCGATGATCGGCGGCAGGATCGCGCCGCACAATCCCAGCCCGACCTGAGTGAGGCCGAGCGCGAAGCCGCGGCCGCGATCGAACCATCCGCTGACGATGCGTGTAAACGTGAGACCGCTTGTGCCGCCGCCGAAAAAGCCGGCCAGACCGACCAGCACGATGTAGGCGGTCGGTGTCGAGATCAGTTCCGCCATCGCCACGAAACACGCGGCGAGCGCGAGCGCGCTGCCCGCCGCCGTGCGCGCCGCGCCGAAGCGTGACAGCAGGCGCCCCCACATCTGCAGACCGAGCGCGAGTCCCAGCGTGAAAGCGAGGTAACCGGCCCCGTATTGGGTCTTCGTGAGACCGACGGCGCCCTGCAGGTCCTTGGCAAAGAGTCCGAGGTTGTAAGAGCCCAGCCCGATCACGCCAATGCCGAGGCCCAGCGTCGAGCCGATCAGTTGCACCCATCCGCGTCTAAATTCAGCTAGTTTGTTCATCGAAGATGTCATGGAAGCGGAGGATAAATTATCCATCGATTAATATAAGGGCGAAATCGTGTTTCGATATCCGCAATCGGGAGGGGCAAATGGTGCTCGAGTTGCCGTGAATTCGGCGCTGACCTGCGCCGTGGGCGGCGGGGAGGCCTTCGCTGTGAACTCGAGACACAGCATATTCAAGCCAAAATGATTGATAAACCGGGTGCAAAAGCAACGCAGCATTGCATTGACTGCTACGCAGAGTTCGCGCAGGCGGCTTTCTCGGACCCTAGTTGCAGCGGAAGTGCTCGATACTCTGGCCGGCGGCCACCGCGCGTTTCAGCCATGCGGGCAGTTCGCCGTCGCCGCTCCAGACGTTGCCGAACGCGTCCTGGTAGCGCAATTGGCGCTGATCGTTTTCCAGTGCCGCTTGCAATGCCGATTCGGTAATGCCGCATTCGTCCATGCGTCTCCTGATCCACAGAATCAGGCGTTCTCGCGTTTGCGCATCGGGTCGGGCGATGAGGGTAGACATGATCGTTGGCGTAGTGAGGTCGAGGGAATCCATCTGGGCAGGCGTGGCGCCAATTTGACCATGGGGACTCCCGCCGTTGTTTCGCAAACGCACGGTGATTATCGAACTTGCAAGCAGAGAACTGCGACCTATCCGCCAGTGTCAGATAACGGCCTGACGCTCTGAGGCGAAGCAGCCTGGAATGGCGGGCTCGAGCAAGAAGCCGTTAAAAAGGCTGGGAGACGAGCGCGCCGCGGGGTATCGTATCCCTAACGACGAGACCCAGGAGCCACCATGCGATGCACGATCGCTCTTGAGTTCGATAACGGCGACGGGAGTGTGGTAAAGCGGGTTGAGGTCATGCGGTTGCACAGGCCCATCGACGACCAGACGCCAGGAGACGTGGGATTGTCACTCAGTGAAGGCAAGTCCTTGCTCAATTGTGTGCAGCAGGAGTTCGTTGTCGAGCAGATCGAACGTTTTTGCGCCTCGCACAGATCCTGTGTGGATTGCGGCGTCCAGCGTCGTCTGCATGATAGTCATTGCTCGGAGCTGAAGACCGCGCCAGGAAAGGTTTACTATTGCCGCGAACGACGGAAGGCCTGCAATCGCAAGGGTTCCGGCAAGGAAAATCGTGCAGAAGCCGGGAACCGGCCGTCGTCGATCGCAGTCGTCGTGGCTGCTTTGGGCAAAGCCGGTAAGCAGCCACGAGTGTGGGCTTCCGCCATGCCGCGCACCAGGCGACTGAATCAAGAAATGACACGATTCCTCGAGGACAGCGGATACGGGGATCCTAATGAAGTCGTTGTCCTGACTGATGGAGTTCGGGACTTGGCCGGCGTCGCTAATGATCTCCCATACGATAACAAGTGGATTCTCGATTGGGCACACATCGGGCGCATGTTGCGACGCGTTGAGCAGGCTATCGCGCCTCTAGCATATGGGCGACTTACGGACAGTGGATCAGCGTTTGAACTGTCGGATCTGTTTGTCCGCTTCCGCCACTACGTTTGGGTCGGACGTACTGCCGCCTGGCAGCAGTTTGCAGCTAGACTTGCTCACTTGCTTGATCTACGTGAGACACGAGATCCAGCAGTGAGCAGCCACGTCAGGAAAGCGAGCAATAGCCTCTCGAATGTGGTCACGTATCTCGACAGCAACGCCGAGTCGCTGATCGACTATCGTATATGGCAACGTGCGGGAGGACGAATCTCCACCGGCTTCGTCGAATCGTCAATTAATCGAATCGTTGGCCGTCGAATGTGCAAGAGCCAGCATATGCGCTGGAGTCGCGTGGGGGCACACAGTGTCGTGCAATTGCGCGTCGCGTTGTTGAACCAGGAATTCCACGAACTCGCGCGACGACAGTTTCCGTGGATTGGACAGCGACGTGTTACGTGGCCTTGGCAACGAACTTCCCAGTCTTTTTAACGGCTTCGTTTTGGACAGCCGTGGCATTGAGCCCCGCTGCCTGCAATCGCGATATCACTTCCGTCCAGCACGACCCATCAGCGAACAACCCATGCACGAGGACGATATTGGGCGCCTTCCCCGAAGCAGGCGTTGCTGCTACGCTGCGAGTAGAAATAAGCGACGCGGCAGCGCCGGCAACGAGGGCGGCCGAGAAGTTACGTCTGTTGATCGTCATGACCCGTCTTCCTTCTTAAAGTTGTCTGCCTGGTGAAATGTGTCAGGCGCCGCATTTGAATATCCGCGTCAACTCGCTTTCCTGTGGGCATCACTTTTTCGTTAGGCAGGCTAAAGACCAACATCCGTGGTGTCGGTGATACGTTGCCGATCGCACGTTGAACTCTGCTGGTGTGTCTGTGGCAAGGGATCTGGACACTTTTGCCACGACTATCCAGGTACTTCGCTTTTTGCTTCAGGCGCCGGCGGTACGGGTAGGATGATCTCCGAAGCCACCTTCCAGTCCTTGCCGATTTTTATCCAGTTGATTAGCAATAGAAACGGCTTGGGGGTTCCGTCCTGACCCGCATAGGAGACCGTGATATTCACTGGCGCATAGGATTGCGCTATGTCCTTCGTCAAGCCGACGACCTTGAATTTCGAATAATCCGGCCGCAGCACGACAGGGCCGGAGGTGCCGATATCGCGCAGCTTCTGATCGATCGCCTCATTACCCCAGAAGCCAGCCCAGTTCCCTTCCGTGGGGATCGCACTTTTGGCGACGAGAAGGGCCGAGGGAGAGTGCCAGAACATCTCATGGAGCGCTTTGAAGTCGTGGCGGTTGGCTAGTTGCATGAGATGGCTAAAATCCGATCGAAGTGTGTTCAGAGTCTTCGCGTCCAGGGGTTCCTTGTAGATGGTAGAAGTGCTCGCGAGGCATCCCGTAGAGACAGTCAGTGTGACGACAACGGTCAATATCATTTGACGCATGATCAGAGTCCGGCGGAAAAATAGATGGTTCGTTTCAATGCTGGGCAATCGTGTGGCGGCCGCATCGCAATGCTTGCGGCGTCCGAACGAGCACGGATTGATTGTTCTCGAAAGCAGGACGGCAGTATTCCCCTCCAGACAGCGCGATGGGCGCTCGTTGTGCGGCGGGTTCAGAATCAGGTTTGGCCGGCCGATCGGCTCGCATCAACTGAGCGTCGTCGTGCGGTCGAGCCATGTCCATCCCCCTTCAACTCAAAAATGCTGTCAATCTCAACCGGGATGCCCATCGGCAACGAATGCACGCCCAGTGCGCTTCGAGCCGGCAGATTGTCTTGCCCAAACAGCGTCAGCAAGAGGTCACTGGCGCCATTGGCCACTTGCGGATGCTGGGCGAACGACTGTTCCGCACGCACGTAGACTGTTAGCCGGCTGCATCGCTTGACGTTGTCGAGTCCGCATGCCTCATCGACACAGGCCAAGATCATGAGCATCGTTAGGCGCGCCGCGTCTTGAGCTTCTTCAAGTGAAATATCGCGGCCCACCATTCCGACGATTGGCTTGCCATCTTGGAAAGGGCCGAGACCGGATACATATAGTTGGCTTCCCGAAACGGAAACCGTTCGATAGGAGCCAAGCGGGTTGATGGGCGCTGGCAAATTTAGGCTCGCTTGCGCGAGCCGGTCAAATACGTTCATGTTCGGTCTTAACGTTAGGTGAATAGAAATAGATTTGGCCTGGACTTATCGCGACGCAGTGAACTCAAGCATCCGATACAGCGAACGACAGTCGTCGGTTGCGGCTTGATTCCGCGTATCAAAATGAATCACTGACTCGCGCATTGGCGCTGTTCTTGCGGATGGTCGCCAAGGCTCCGGCCAGACCGAGGTAGCCCTCGAGCGCCGCAGGGCGGTTGGCCATCAGACCAAACAGATTCGGCGTGACACCCAGTTTCTTGTTGATGGCTTCCAGGAAGGGCTGGGAAGCAGCGAGTGCATCTGCGATCGTGGCGGGTATCTGAAGACGGGACATATCGGTTCTGCCTTTGGAAACAAGAGAAACTGTCGTAAACAACCGATGCGTATGCTTCTTTCTGAAAGAGCATGCCGGTGCAGACCATCGAAGAGCGGTCCGCAGGACGGTGCGCGGAAGCCCGGATATAGCGAGCCCCCCCGCCCGGAGCAATACACTTGAAGGCAAAGCGCGGGACGACGAAGCCGCAGCGCCTTCGTTTCCTGGACCAACCGCGAACCGCCTATTTCGCAGCGGCCTCGATCGCCTTTGCCAGGCCGTCGGGATCGGTGAGGAACGGCGTATGACCGGTCTGCAGGGTGTACTCTGCTCTCACGGGGGTTGCCGCAACCATCTTCGCCTGGAACGACGGGCTGATGACCTGGTCCATGGCTGTGTGGATATAGACCTTGTCGATCTGACCAAAGTTGGTGGAAGTCACGTGCACGGGCGTAGCTAGCGGGCTCACGGGTTCATCCAGAATCAGATTCGGGATTGCCTTGCGCAGTTCGTCAGGACCTCCATTGGCAAACAGATCGGCGCGTGCCGAATATTCGATGGAGGCAATGCCCTTTTCCTTGTCGATCTGCAGGTGCGGGCCGATCCTGGCGTCGGCATCCTTGTTGGCCATCGACACGAGCGAATCGCCGTCTTGCGGCAGGTAGGCCGCAACGAAGATCAAGGTTTTGATCTTCTTCGGTGCCGTTTCCGCGGCGTCGGCGATGACGATGCCGCCGAAGCTGTGACCGACCACGACTGCTGGGCGATGGAATTCGTTCAGCGCTGCGACCACGGTGTCGCGATAGAGGTCGAGGCTCACCTTGTCCGGCGTGGCGGGCGCGCCCGGACGACCTGGCAGTTCAACCGCCACAACCTTATAGCCATCGGTTTGAAGCCTGGATGTGACATGCCCCCAGACCTGGGCGTCTTCGAAAGCGCCGTGGACCAGAACGATCGGGGGCTTTTGCGCAGCCATCACACTGGTATCGAACGCGAATGCTGAAATGGCAAGAGCAGCGAGCAGGAGTTTCATCTATATTGCTTCCTTGACGAGACATCGGTGCCGATGTCGTGAATTGGAACTTGGCTTTGAAAAGATCCGTGCTATACGACGGTGACGCTGGCGACCGCACTCGCGCTTCCGATCCGGACACATGACGCAAGCGTGGGTGTTGCAACGAGAAGTGTTATCGCAAACTGTCTGATCTGCTTGAGCATGAGAGATCCGAACCATAGTGCGTGAGAGCCTTCCTACGTTCCGGATACGGGAGGACCTTGGCTATCCACTCTAAAGAACGTGTCCAGGACTGACCATATCCCGGCGTCTGATTTGCATGATCTATCGTCCGATCAACGCACCCGGGCAAGCTGAGCAGATCGAGTCGCTTGGGGATCGACGCGATGCCATGCCATTGAAACGAAACTACCGCACTGACAGCTTCAACTGACGAAGCGAGCCAACGGCGTGACAAGGGCTGTCAAAGGAGTTCCGAACTTCGTGCGACAAAGGCGCCTGTCTGTTCGATTCGATGTGCGTCGCGCGGTGGATAGCCGAACTCCTCCTTGAAGGCGCGACTGAAGGCAGCCTCCGAACCATAGCCGGCAACGTGGGCCACTTCGGTCACCTTCAAGGTTCCTCCGCGTAGCAAGTCTGCCGCGATCGTCAATCTCCACCGTGTCAGATAACGCAACGGTGGAAGCCCCACCACCGCCGTAAAACGATCCGAAAACATCGATCGCGACATCATCGCCGTCTCGGCGAGCGCCGACACCGTCCATGCACGGTTAGGTTCCAGATGCATTGCGTTCAACGCACGACCGACGCGTTCGTCGCTCAGTCCGGACAGCCAGCCGACCCGATCGCCTTGCCGGCTGACCCACATCCGCAAGGTGCGGATAACTAGCAAATCAATAAGCCGCGAGATCATCAGCGACGACCCTGGGCCCGCGCTACGCGATTCCACGTCGAGAAAATGCGAGATGGAGGCAAGCCAAGGGGGTTCGCTGACTTTGTCGCATGTCAGATGAATCAGCCCGGGAAGCCCGGTGAGGAAAGAGCGCAACGGCGCCCCGTCGAAATAGAATGATCCCGCAAGAAAGGATCCTGCCATTCGATCATCAGCCGCCCATTTGAACGTCTGAACATCTCTGCTGAGGGTAAAGTCCACCGCCGCCTCGAAGCGTTGATGTGCTTTTCCGCCCGGCTCGCTTCGAATCGTGTGTCCATCCGCATGCGGCAAAAGAACGAAGTCGCCTGACCGCAGCGTCACGGAGGGTCCATTGCATTGAGACACAGACAGTTCGCCGGTACGCAGATGCAAAAAAGCCGCCGGTCCGGGCGGAAAAATCACTTCGGTGGAACTGCCCAGTTCGCCGTGGAAAACGTGATCCCCGCGAAGGCGAATCAGCTTGAGTACCTGGGACAGGACATCGGCGTGCTCGGACGGCATGAGTTACTCCTTTAGGGCGTATTCACAAGACCGCGCCCATCAACGATGTGTGCAAGGTCAAGAGACTATCTGCTACTTTAGGGCCAGCGGCGCACCGGACACGCCCCTTCCGCTATGCGAAAATATCTTCGGCGGAACGACCGCCACGCCGGGCGGGTTGTCCGATCCTGCCTTGGAAGCAGTCGTTCAGGTCTCGGGGGCGAAGCACTGCAACGGCTCGACATGAGCCGATTGCAAAAGGCCGCGTTCGGGCAGAGACGACCGGTCACCGACGCTCGTACGGGCAGCGCAATGGCCGGATACTGGCGGAACATTCAAGGTTTTTGGGGGATGTCTGTGTCGCCCGTGCGTGTCACTGTGCTGACGCTGCTTGCAATGGTCGCGTTTGCAGCGAACTCGTTGCTATGCCGGCTGGCCCTTAAGGGCACCGGCATCGATGCAGCGAGTTTTACGTCGATCCGTATCGCGTCGGGCGCCCTCGTGCTCTCGATGATAGTGCGGCTCCGGGGCGGCAGGCTGGGCGGCGCCGGAAACTGGCTGTCGGCGCTGGCGCTGTTCGCCTATGCGGCCGCATTCTCGTTTGCCTACCTGAGCCTGCCGGCGTCCACTGGGGCCCTGCTTCTGTTCGGCGCCGTGCAGACGACAATGATCGGCTACGGCATCCGAAAGGGCGAACGCTTCCATTGGCGGCAATGGATCGGATTGACATGCGCGTTGGCAGGCCTTGCGGGGCTGCTGCTTCCCGGTCTCTCCGCGCCACCTCCCGGAGGCGCTGTCCTTATGCTCGGCGCCGGCGTCGCTTGGGGCATCTATTCGTTGCGCGGCAAGGGCGCGGGAAATCCCACCGCGGTGACGGCCGGTAACTTCCTGCGCGCAGTCCCACTCGCCGCGGCGCTCAGCGCCGCCATGTCCGCCCACGCTTCGATTGACTGCGCCGGTTTCTGGTACGCAACGGGTTCCGGCGCAGCGGCCTCCGGCATTGGGTACGCCATCTGGTACGCGGCATTGCCCGGTCTGAAAGCGGGCAACGCGGCCACGGTGCAGTTGAGCGTGCCGGTCATCGCAACGCTCGGCGCAGTCGCATTTCTTGGAGAGAGCGTGACCATCCGAATCGTGTTGGCCTCGGCGGCGATTCTCGGAGGTATTGCCCTGGTTGTGGTGCGTCGGGGAACCCGGCACGACAGGCGGCCGTAAGAGGGCGGTGGACGATTTGGATGTATCGGGACTGACGATCGCGCTTGCCTCTTTCCACTCTCTCCCGCGCGGACTTTGATGTTTCTTCATACGTAGTATGGGCAGACAACAAAGTCGCGCTCGCTGCAGCACAGCGGTCGGTCGGAAACTAAAATCACGAACGACCGCTGTGGCATCGAAGAATGCGTATTGTTCGGCCTTAAGGCCTCTTCGACTCGATGCGAGCGCTACAGCAGCTTCCAGACTGGAACTACCACTAGTCTCACCTCAGGCAATGACCTTCAGCTCTCCGGCAGCCTGCTCGCGCATGCGACGGGCTTCGTCGCGCAGGAACTCCTGGTAATCGTCCAGATCGCCGTCGAATGGCTCGACGCCACCCTTGGTGACGAGCCAGAACTCGTCACATACCGCGCGCAGCAGGGACCGGTCGTGACTGACCAGCATCACTGTGCCTTCGAATTCGTTGAGTGCCATGCCTAGCGCTTCGCGTGTGGCCAGGTCGAGGTGGTTGGTCGGCTCGTCGAGCAGCAGCAGGTTGGGGCGCTGCCACACGATCATGCACAACACGAGCCGCGCCTTTTCGCCGCCGCTCATCGTGCCGACCGCCTGATGGACCATGTCGCCACTGAAACTGAAGGTGCCGAGGAAGGTGCGAAGCGATTGTTCGGTGCCGCTCTGGCCGGGGGCGCGCATGTGCGCCGGCGTGTCCTTGGCAAGACGGATCATGTGTTCCAGCGGCGTGTCGAGAGGACGCAGCACGTCGAGTTCCTGCTGCGCGAAGTAGCCGATGTTCAGGCCTTTGCCTTCGCTGATTTCGCCGGTAATCGGCGCCAGCTCGTGCGCCACCGTCTTCACCAGCGTGGACTTGCCTTGGCCGTTGGCACCGAGAATGCCGATGCGCTGCCCGGCCAGCACGGACCGGTTGATGCCCCGCACGATAACCGTCGGCGGCGTGCCCGGAGGCGCGTCGGTCGGCGCCGGGTAGCCGAAGCTCGCGTCCAGCATCGACAACAGCGGGTTCGGGACGTTGAGCGGCTCCTTGAACTCGAAGGTGAACTCGGCGTCGGCAAGCACAGGTGCGATCTTTTCCATGCGTTCGAGCGCCTTGACCCGGCTCTGCGCCTGCTTCGCCTTCGAGGCCTTGGCCTTGAAGCGGTCGATGAATTTCTGCAGGTGAGCGATCTTGTCCGCCTGCCGGGCCATCGCGGCCTGCTGCAACAGCAGTTGCTCAGCGCGCATCTCTTCGAACTTGCTGTAGTTGCCGCCATAGCGAACGAGCTTGGCGTTGTCGACGTGCACCGTCACCTGCGTCACCGCGTCGAGGAATTCGCGGTCGTGGCTGATCACGACCAAAGTTCCTGGATAGCGCTTGAGCCACGCTTCCAGCCAGACCAGTGCGTCGAGGTCGAGGTGATTGGTCGGCTCGTCGAGCAACAGCAAGTCGGACGGGCACATGAGCGCGCGCGCCAGTTGCAGTCGCATGCGCCAGCCGCCGGAGAAACTGTTGACCGGCTGGCTAAGCTGCGCGGCACTGAAGCCGAGGCCCAGGATCAGCGCCTGGGCACGCGCAGGAGCATCATGTGCGCCGGCGTCGTGCAGGGCCATGTAGGCGTGCGCCATGCGCATGCCGTCGTCGCTGGCCTCGGCGGCGGCGACTTCGGCCTGCGCGGCCAGCAGTAAGGTGTCACCCTCGATCACGAAGTCGGTCGCACTTTGCTCGGTCTCCGGCATCTCCTGCGCGACCTGGCCCATCTTCCATGCAGCGGGAATCGAGAATTCGCCGCCGTCTTCGTGCAGCGTGCCGTTGAGAAGGCCGAAGAAGGATGACTTGCCGGCGCCATTGCGGCCGACAAGGCCAATCTTTTCGCCGGGGGTGAAAGTGACGGACGCGCGGTCGAGTACGACATTGACGCCGCGGCGCAGGGTGACATTACGGACGGAAATCATAAGGAGCTACTTCGAAGAGGATAGGCATGATAGCCCACCGGACGGACAGGGCTGTTTCTTTTCTGGCCGCGCGGGTGAAGAGTGGCCTTCGCTTTGCGGTGCCGAGGCCACAAAGCGCGGCGGGCACTGGCGCGGCGGGCGGCGGCTGCTCGTCCCTTTGCAGTCATTGGCGCTCCGGTGGTGGTGAACCGCGGCGTCCGACAAGCGTGAATGAGTCTTCGCGACCCGTTGCAGCCGTTGAAGATTTCAGAACGCGCGAGCCGTTTATCTACCTTGCGGGCATCCGTCGTGGAGCAGCAGCCCTTGCTGGCTGTCGCTCATGCGTAAGCGGCCCTTCACGCTTTTTTTCCCGCGCGTGAGACGGAGCGTTTGCTGGCACCCTTTGAAACGCGATGACGATTGCCCAGGAGCGCAACCAGCCGCGTCTCGCAGTCGGAAAACGAGTACCCGCGCCGCTGCGAGATCATGAACGTGAGGGCGCGCATGTGCCATGCGCGCCGTTGGAGTTCGACAAGTGTTCCGTTCACGAGGTCTTCTGCAACCAGATGATGCGGCATGTGCCCCCAGCATAAACTGCCCCTGAGCAGATCGTGCTTCGCACCGAGGTCATTCACCAGCCACTGGCGTTCACCGGCGACCCCCTGTTGTGTCTTTTCCGCATCAGGCTGATTGTCGGTTACGACGAGCTGGATGTGCCGGCCAAATTCCTCCCGCGGGATCGGCCCCGCGATTGCGGCCAGCGGATGCGATGGCGCACAGACGGTCACCATTTGCGCTTCACATAGATGCTGCCTTTCTATGGTACCCGGGCTCAGTTCCGGCACGTCGGTGATCGTCACCGCCAATGCGCACGTTCCTTCGAGAACCAGGCGCTCGCCGCCTTGCATGGTCGTCATGCGCAGATTGATTGCGACGGTTGGAAAGTCCGACTGCAGCCTGCGCAGGCATTCAATCAGGTGCGCGCGCGGAAAATAGGTGTCCACTGCAATAGATACCTGTGGCACCCCGGCTTCAGCAATGGCAACCGCGCGCATCTTCATTTCCTCGGTGCGTGAAATCACCCCACGAGCATCAGGTAGAAGGCTACGGCCCGCTGCCGTGAGCGTCGCTTTGCGCGCGTTGCGTTCGAACAGCAACACATCGAAGGCACTCTCGAGCGCGTTGATCGCGTGACTGATCGCTGACTGTGCACGCCTTAGCTCCCGTGCAGCCCCGGAAAAGCTTCCGTGGTCACACACGGCAACGAAGGCCCGAAGTTGATTGATCGTGACGTTGTCGAGCATAGGTATCCAAAGAGTAGATGGCAATTATAGATATTTAGTCAATTGGCTTCATGCATCAAGACCTCCAGAATCGAGCTTGTCGCTTTTGTTTCGGCGCTCCAGAACAACTTCAACGAAGGATGCATGACATGAACAGACTGAATGGAAAGACCGCCGTGATCACCGGTGGCGCTACCGGCATCGGCCGCGCCGCAGCAAAGCGCTTCATCGAAGAAGGCGCCTTCGTCTTCATCTTCGGCCGGCGGCAGGAAGCCCTCGACGCCGCTGTTGCCGACCTCGGGCCCAATGCCCGCGCGGTGAAGGGCTCGGTCTCCGATCTGGCCGACCTCGACCGACTTTACGCGGCGGTAAAGGCCGAGCGCGGAATCCTCGACATCGTTTTCGCCAATGCCGGGGCGGGAGGCCAGCTTGCGCTAGGCAAGATCACCGCCGAGCACATCGACGAAACTTTCGACACCAACGTAAAAGGTACGATCTTTACGGTACAGAAGGCGCTGCCGCTGATGGGCAAGGGCGGTTCGATAATCCTGACCGGATCGAGCGCCGGTACCACGGGCGCCCCGGCAATGAGCGCCTACAGCGCAAGCAAGGCGGCAGTCCGCAACCTCGCACGGAGCTGGGCGGAGGACCTGAAGGGCACCGGCATCCGGGTCAACGTGCTGTCACCCGGGGCGACGGCGACCGAACTCGCGAAGGAAGCGCTAGGCGAGGAAGGCCAGAAGGTCTTCGCCTCGATGACTCCGCTCCAGCGCATGGCCGATCCTGCCGAGATCGCAGCGGCGGCCGCCTTTCTCGCGTCGCCGGACAGCAGCTTTATGACCGCCAGCGAGGTTGCCGTCGACGGCGGCCTTGCCCAACTCTGACACGCTACGCCCGCCGGTCACTCCATTCGATATTCGGAGCCCGTAGGGTGTCGCACACCAAAGGAAAACCTATGACCTACGCAATTATTGGCTTCGGCAAGATCGGCCAGGCGCTTGCCAGGGCGTTTGCCCGACGCGGCATCGAAGTATCCGTTGCAACCACTCGCGACCCGGAAAGCTATGCATCCGCTGCGGCCGCGATCGGATCCACGATCATTCCCAAAAAACTGGCGGAAGCGGTCAAGGCGGACATCGTTTTTCTGGCTGTCCGTTTCGAGTCGTACCGGGATGTCGCGAAGGCGCTGCCTACCTGGAAGGACAAGATCATCGTCGATGTCACCAATGCCTACGGCGTGCCACCTGAGGAACTGGGTGGGCAACCTTCTTCCAGGGCCGTCGGGCAGGCCTTCACTGGTGGAAGACTGGTTAAGGGATTCAATCATTTGGGCGCTGCCGTCCTGGAACAGGATCCGGCAGTACATGGTGGCAAGAGAGTCGTGTTCCTGGCGAGCGACGATGACGGCGCCGCAACGGAGATTGGTGCGCTTGCGGAAAATCTCGGTTTCTCGCCGATCAAACTGGGTGCGCTTTCGGAAGGAGGACTGCTTGTGCAGGCGCGTGGAAATAGCTGGGGGCAACTGATCTTTAAGGACCTGATCAAATTCGACTGATGAGCCGTGGTCGCAATTTTTCGATGCGATCCTGCCTCGTAGGCAAAGGGCTAAGGGTCAAGCCTGCCGGGGCAGATGTCCAGTTACCCAACTGCCCATAACCAAGGTCAACGGCCGCGGTAGAAAATTGCTAGCCGGAAGCGCAGGGGCCTCTACTTTTTACGGTCTTTGCCGTAAACCCGGTCATCGGCTAGCCAAGACACTCGGGCATTCCTTTGCCGCACGACCCGCTAAACCGAATCGATAATCTCGCCACGACCGCGGGACGACGACGTTTGCACCGAGTGTACTCAACACAACATTAAAAGTGTCTGTTTCTATTACCACCGGAAAACTGGCCGTTCTCGCAGGCCGACATCCCTTGATTGTCGGCGTGCTAGGTAGCCTGATGGCAATAGTCGTGATGGCAATCAGCCTGATCACGCTTCTCGCCTCGCGTGACGCAACGGTCGACCATGCTCATGAAACGTCGCGAAACGTCACCGCAGTCCTGGTCAGCAACATCGCCCGGACTATTGAAACGTCAGACAATTCCCTTCGCGCTCTGGTCGCGTCGCAGAACAAGCCTGCCATCCAAACTATGGATCCAGGCCTGCGTCACGAATTGCTCTTTGATCGGACTGCTGCCGAGTACGTCACCGGCATGGGGGTCACAGATGATCGGGGGCGTCTGATCGACGGCTGCTGCTCGAGCGCCCATACCTGGGATTTCAGCGATCGTGACTATTTCATTGCACATCGCCAGTCGGCGAAGGTCGGGCTATATGTGTCATCGGTCTACCGGGCACGGTCACGGCCTGGCGCGCAGTCGATTGCGATGACGAGAAGGATAAGCCGGCCCGACGGGTCATTCGGCGGCGTAGCGATTGTTGCCATTGACGTCGAATACTTCAAGCAACTGCTTGCAAAGCTGGACGTGGGGCCAAACGGTGTCACTGCGATCGTTCGCACGGACGGCACGCTGGTGGCCAGAAATCCCCCAATCAGTCATGACAGACTGGTCAATCTGGGTAATTCACCGACATTTCCGCGTATGGTGAACCATGATTCCGGGTTCTATGCGGCTCCCTCGATCTCGGACGGGGTCATGCGCCTCTATACATTTCAGCGTGTTCCCGGGACGCCGCTCATCGCCGTTATCGCGCCTGCGGAGAACGACGTACTGGCTTCCTGGAAACGACTGTCATGGATAGTCGGCATCTCAGCGTCGTCCGTTAGCCTTGCGTTCTGCACGGTGGTCTGGCTCCTTGCCTTTGCATTACGAGACCACGCAAAGGCTCAGGAACTGCTTAGAGAACTAACGCAAACCGACCCGCTGACAGGGCTCAAGAACCGCCGTGCTCTCGACCATGTCCTCGAAAACGAGTGGGGAAGACTGCAGCGCAGCGATGGTTCCTTGTCGCTGCTGTTCGTCGATGCGGATAACTTCAAACAATACAATGACACGCACGGTCACGCTCAAGGTGATATTGCACTGAAACATCTCGCGGAATGTATCAATCGACACGTGCGTCGTCGTGGCGATCTCGCCGCGCGATATGGCGGCGAAGAGTTTGTGGTCGTGCTGCCCAATACGGACAAAACGGGAGCGGCTCAGATCGCTGAAGCTATACGTCAGGAAGTTGAGCGTGCGCGGCCGGCAGTATCATCCGGGGCACTCCCACATTTCACGGTGAGCATTGGGTGCGCGACCGGTCGACGCTCATGTCCATCGTCACTAGATGAATTGACGAATTCAGCTGATCTGGCTCTGTACGCGGCAAAAAAGAGTGGAAGGAACGCCGTCGTCTCTGCAGGCGATATTATTGCGCCGGCTCAGCCGCAGGGCTGATGACACTTCTTGATTGTGGCTGTCTCATGCTGACGTCGCAGCGGCCGGTCGTGGAAGAATGCGACCGGCGGTTTAAGGGTTGTTCTCAACCACCACGGAACTGCGCGTCGATGCTTTCTCCAGCAGGGTCATGGTTAACCGGCGGCTGCGCCGGCTTCGGCTCGCGACCTTGCATGGGGTCGTCCACTCTCACAATCCCTCGTTCATGCGGAGAGGGCGATTTGCTGACGACGGGCTTCGCCAATGCACCCTTGGTGTGGTGGCAGAACGGTGCAGCTTTCTTGCAGGGGGCTGCCTCGCCAGACGAAACCCATATAGCTGCGCTAGCGACCAGCAGGCCGACAGCGGTATTCATTGCGCTCATGACGAACTCCACGTTTCCGATGCATTGACGGCGTACGTCGGAGCTTTTCGTGGTGTTTGCCCGGCGTGCGTCGATGACGTGCCAATATCAGCAAGACGGCGCAGTTCGCCTTTTTCTGAACTCGATCACCGGGTTCGATATTCATGCGCCACGTTTGCACCGGTACATCTCGTCGAGATTCCGGCCACGAAAGGCAACGTGAAATTCACTGTGAGCGGTGCAGTGAAGAACCGGTGATAGGGATCGTCCTTATTACGAACATCGATTGGCTGCATGAGGATGGCAAATCGATTGCTCTGTTGCCGTCCTGTAGTCTTTGGTTCGGCGTGCATGCCTTGCAGACGCTTCCGTACAGGCGCGCACGCGGATGCTCAATCCGGCACCACATGTTCAGCACGTCCGGAATGCGTAACCTGTTGTCAGACGCTTCGGACAGCCTACGACTGCATCTCATGAGGTAACCGCCATGGACCGTTCTCAATTCCTGCTGGCTTCGCGACAACTAGCAGCGGCGGCGCAAATTCTGGCCACAACCGGTCCGCAGGACCGGCGGGCAGATGCACTCCGAATGCTCGAACTCTTTCGCCGCAGCGATGAGACTGGCACCTCTTCGGATGTGGTCGCGACATCTAACGACGAGCTGTTTGCAAGCACCGGCGCCGCCGCCCTTACCATGGCGGGACGCAATGAATTTGCCGCGTCGCACGCTCTTCTTGAACAGGCCAGGTCACTTTTGACCGGCGCATGAAATCAGCCGCGGCCGACGAGCCCGTTCGCGCACAGCAATCGATTGCCCTGAACGGGCAGGGCGTAAAGCGCGGAATCTTGCGGCGGAAATCGTTTTCGTCATATCGTCCTCAAACGGGTCGATCAGGCGGCCCGGTGCACGGGGATTCGAAAAATGAAAGACGAAAGATTGCTGGAGATGCGCGTCTTCAAGGCGGTCGTCGAGGCCGGGGGCTTCACCGCTGCAGCGAATATGCTCGGCGTGAGCCAGCCCTTTGTCAGCCAAAGCGTCACCAGTCTGGAGCGCAGGCTCGGCGTGCAACTGCTGCATCGTTCAACGCGCACGCAGCGGTTGACTCATGAGGGCGAGCGCTTTCTCTCGTCCTGCAACGACATTCTCGACAGCCTGGAGGAAGCGGAGGCGCAGGTCCGATCCAGCGAGCCGACCGGCAATCTGCGCGTCAGTGCGCCTCACGCGTTCGGCATGGATCAACTGGTCGCCGCGTTGCCCGGGTTTCTCTCGTCCTACCCGAAGCTGGGCGTGCATTTTTCCCTGTCGGATTCCAACGTCAATCTGATCGAGGACAACTTCGATGTCGCGGTTCGCATGGGCCGGCTGCAAGACTCCTCATTGCGCAGCCGGAAGCTCTGTGACCTGCAACGAATCGTTGTGGCTTCGCCGGGTTATCTCGCCGCGCACGGCACGCCCGTCACTCCGCTCGGCCTGACGAGGCACGCCCGCCTGACCTGGGAGTCACCGCGCGAGCATCTGAACCAGTGGCCGTTCATGATCAACGGCAGGCTCGAACGGGTCGCCGTGCAGGGCAGTTTCCGCAGCACCGACGGCACGACGCTGTTTCAGCTGTGCGTGGCGGGCGTGGGCATCATGCGCCTCGCGGAACACCTGGCATTGCCCGCGATCCGCCGGGGTGGACTGGTGCCGCTGCTATCGGAGTACCAGGCCAAGGATGACACCGCGATCCACGTCGTCTATCTGCCCGAGCGCCAACTGGTCCCGCGCATCCGCGCCTTTATCGACTACTTCGTCGAAGTTTTCCGCGAGCCGCCCTGGCAGAAACCCTAGAAGCCGGGGATTTATATGGCGGCGTAATAAATCCTATTGTCCGGCGCGCCTAGATCGGCGACCGGTGTTTCCTTATCGTTAGCGACATGCAATCACTGCTGACACAGGAGACACCATGAGCACCGGCACTGGAAAAATCGATATCAGCGCGCAGCAGGCCGAACTGCGCCGGACGATTTCCCATCCTTCGAACAACTCCATCTACCGGCCGAAGCAGGCTGGATTGAAGTTTCCCGAGCTGCCCGACTTTTCGTCCTTTGCCCAGGAGCGCCAGCACCGCAAGGAACGCCTTGTCGCCGCATGCCGCGCCTTTGCGCTGCACAATCTCGACTACGGTTTCGCCGGCCACCTCACCGTGCGTGATCCCGAGTTCCCGGATCTGTACTGGACCAATCCCATGGCCGTGCATTTCTCCCAGGTGAAGCTCTCCAACCTGATTCTCGCCGACCATACCGGCAAGGTCGTGGAAGGCGAATACGCGCTCAACCGCGCCGGCTTCGTGCTGCATGCCGCGGTGCATGAAGCCAATCCCGACATTGTCGCGATGTGCCATGCGCACACGGTCTACGGCACCGCGTTCGCGGCGCTCGGACGTCCGCTGGACCCGATCACCCAGGATGCCGCGGCGTTCTATGAAGACCATGTCGTGATCAAGGACGAGGCCGGCGCGGTCGCGGTCGAGGAACAGGCCGGACTGTCGGTTGCCGACTACTTCAAGAACGTCAAGGCGGCCATTCATCAGAATCACGGCCTGCTGACGGTGAGCCGCCACAGCATCGAAGCCGCCGCGTTCTGGTTTATCGCGCTGGAGCGCTGCTGTCAGCAGCAGTTGCTGGTCGAGGCCACCGGCATCAAGCCGGTCATGGTGCCGCAGCACAGTTCGCGCTACAGCCGCGAACACGTCGGCAGCGAATACATCGGCTGGCTGCATTTCCAGCCCATTTATGAGCAGCTCGTGCAGACCAGCCCTGACATGTTCGACTGAACGGCCAGCATAGGCCGTCACATACACAACAAGCCGCGCTGGCGCGACCACGAAGCGCGCCGGCCGTGATTCAAGGAGACAACGATGTTGAAATCCGCTTACGGCGATGTCGTCACGCCAGCCAACTCCGAGGACCGGACCTATGCCAAGGTGACATGGCGGCTGGTTCCGTTCCTCTTCCTCTGCTACGTCTTCGCGTACCTGGACCGCGTCAATGTAGGCTTTGCCAAGCTGCAGATGCTGACCGACCTCAAGTTCAGCGAAACGATCTACGGTCTGGGCGCGGGAATTTTCTTTATCGGCTATTTCATTTTCGAAGTGCCGAGCAATATCGCGCTGCATCGTTTCGGCGCGCGGAAATGGATCGCCCGCATCATGCTCAGCTGGGGAGTGCTGTCCGGTGCGATGATTTTCGTGACGACGCCCACCGCCTTCTACGTGCTGCGCTTCCTGCTTGGCGTCGCTGAAGCCGGCTTCTTTCCGGGCATCATCCTTTACCTGACCTACTGGTATCCGTCCTCACGCCGCGGAAAGATCACCGCGATGTTCATGACCGGAATTCCGATCGCGGGCGTGATTGGCGGGCCGCTGTCGGGCTGGATCCTGAACAGCTTCAGCGGCGTGCACGGCATGGCGGGCTGGCGCTGGCTGTTCCTGCTCGAAGCGCTGCCTTCGATCATCGGCGGCATTGCCGTGCTGCTGTACCTCGACGACAGAATCAGCGCGGCAAAATGGCTCACCGCCGAAGAAAAGTCGCTGCTCGAGACGGGCCTCGCGAACGAGGCTGGGCACATCGAGGTGCATAGTGCGAGCGGCGCATTCACCAACAAGCGCGTGTGGGTGCTGTGCCTGTGCTACTTCGGCATCATCATGGGCCTCTACGGCATCAGTTTCTGGCTGCCCACGCTCATCAAGGCCTCGGGCGTCAGTGACGCGTTCAACGTCGGCCTGCTGACGATGATCCCTTACGGCGCCGCGGCGATCGCCATGGTGCTGCTGGGACGCAGTTCGGACCGGAGCAAGGAACGGCGCTGGCACGTGGCGCTGCCGGCTGTGATCGGCGCGATCGGCCTCGTGGCGAGCACGCTGGTGGCCCACAACGTCGCGTTGGCTGTCGGGTCGCTGACCTTTGCCACGATCGGCATTCTCGGCGCGTTGTGCCAGTTCTGGTCGATTCCGCCTGCCTTCCTGGGTGGCGTGGCAGCGGCCGCGGGCATTGCGTTGATCAATTCGGTCGGTAACCTGGCAGGCTTTGTCAGCCCCTATCTCGTCGGCTGGATCAAGGATATGACGCACAGCACCGACGTGGGCCTGTACTGCGTGGCAGCTTCGTTGCTCGTGGCGGCGGCCATTGTGCTGACAATGCCCAAAAGCGTGGTCAATCGCTAGGGAAACGGCTTCGCGGCAGCATTACCCGAGATGCCGGATGTACCGGCGGCCACCCGCTTCGTTGCAGTCGGTGGCCGCCGATTGACTATGGAAGCACCTGTTCTCGGGCGCCTGTCATTGGCACAGAACGATGAGAGCGCAAGTGCGCGGTCTGCCTCCTTAGCTCCGAATGCCAGCCTCTCGTTGAAACCTGATTCGAATGTCCACGTGAGCCGCCGCAAGCGGCACTCACGTCGCGCCGCGGCCCGGCTATGCTAATCTTGCTGCCTTTCCGGCAGTAACCGGGCAAAACGGACACCACCATGGAGATTCTTGATCCAGACGGCGTCGAGCAACCGGCGTTCGTGATCGGCGAGCACTACGAGAAACTGGACGAGCCGTTGAGCGCCTCTCGTCGCGCGCGGCTGATGCACGTGAGCGCCGGGGTGCTGATCGTGCGCACGCAGACCGAGCGCTGGGTCGTGCCGCCGGGGCACGCGGTGTGGATGCCCGCGGGCGTGCTGCACCGGCTGTCCGCAACCGGTCCCGTCCGGTTCTATTCGCTCTATGCCGGCATGGATGCCATGCCGCTCCCGCCGCAGCACGCCGTCGCCATCGTGCCCGATCAACTGGTCGCGGCTTTACTGAACGCCGCGGCTGATCTGCCGCACGACACCCCATTCGACGAACCCGCCGCGCGACTCGTGCAAGTCCTGCTGGACCGCTTGCCGGGTCTGCCCGCCGCGCCGCTTGGGCTGAACTGGCCGCGCGATCCGCGTGCCCAAAGCATCGCCGATGCGCTGAGCGCCAATCCCGCGGACCCCGCGGTCCTGGAGGAACTGGCTACGGCGGCGGGTGTGACGGCGCGCACGGCGGCGCGCCTGTTCGTCAAGGAAACGGGGCAAACCTTCGGGCAGTGGCGCCAGCAGCTTCGCCTGCTGGTCGCGCTGGAGCACCTCGGCGCCGGCGCGAGTGTCACGCAGGTGGCGCTCGAGGTGGGATATAGCGACGTGTCATCCTTTATCGCGATGTTTCGGGACGCATTCGGCGACACGCCCGCACGTTATTTCCGCTGACGCAGCGCGCTTGCGAGCGCTGTCAGTGCGCGCCCGCCGCATCCGGGCCGCCGCCGCCCTTGGCCGGCCGCGTGATCCAGATCAGCGGAATGATCAGAATGAAGATGACCGCCGAGACGAAAAAGATATCGTTCAGGCCCATCATGGCCGCCTGCGTGTTCACCGTGAAATCGAACAATGCATGGGCGGATTGCGGATTCAGATGCAGCAGCGATTGGGTCGAATCGATCTGCTGATTGAACACCGGATTGTTGACGGAGGCCTGTTCCGTGAGTCGTTCGTGATGCAGCACCGTGCGGTTGTTCCACTCGTTGCCAGCGATCGAGGTGCCCACCGCGCCGCAAAACACGCGCGCGAAATTCGACAGGCCGGCCGCCGCGGGAATCTTGCTCGGCGGCTGGCCTGACAGAATGATCGAAGTCAGCGGCACGAAGAACAGCGCCATCGGAATGCCTTGCAGCAGCGTGGGTATCACCAGATGCCACGTATCGATTTCGATCACGTATTTCGAGCGCATATAAAACACGATCGCGAAGCCGATGAACGCCAGCGTGGCGATCACGCGCGCGTCCGAGCGCGGCAGGACGCGGCCCATTACCGGCGCGAGCAACACCGCGAAGACGCCGAGCGGCGCGGTCACGAGACCGGCATCGACGGAACGGTAGTTCAGGTACTCCTGCATCCATTGCGGCAGCAGCACGAGGTTGCCGAAAAACACGCCGTACGCGACCGAAATGGCAATCGTGCCGCCAAGAAAGTTGCGTTGCTGGAAGAGCCGTAAATCGACGATCGGATTTTCCTCGGTCAATTCCCACACGAGAAAGAACGCGAAGCTGATGATCGCAGTGATGCCGAGAATCACGATTACCGGCGACGAAAACCAGTCGAGGTCCTTGCCTTTGTCGAGCATGATCTGCAGCGAGGCGACCCATGTGATCAAGAGACCGAGCCCGACCACGTCGATAGGCGGCTTGCGCGTCGGCGACTCGCGGGTGCGGTAGATCATCCACGTAACGCCCGCCGCGAAAATGCCGACCGGAATGTTGATGTAGAAGATCCACGACCAGCTGTAACTGTCAGTGATCCAGCCGCCGAGCGCCGGTCCCGCAATCGGGCCGACGGTCGCGGTCATTGCCCATAAGGCGAGCGCGGTCGAGGATTTCTCCTTCGGATACGAGCCGAGCAGAATGGCTTGCGACAGCGGAATCAGCGGGCCGGCCACGGCGCCCTGGAAGATCCGCGCGAGCAGCAGGATCGGCAGCGTCGGCGCGATTCCGCACAACCACGAAGCCAGTACGAACATCAGAATCGCGCCGACAAACAGCTTCACCTGGCCAATGCGTTGCGTGAGCCAGCCGGTGAGCGGAATGGACACGGCGTTGGCCGCGGCGAAAACTGTGATGACCCACGTGCCTTCGTCGACCGAAACGCCGAGGTTGCCGGAAATGGTTGGGATCGCAACGTTCGCGATCGACGTGTCGAGCACGTTCATGAACGTGGCGAGCGCGACGGCAATCGTGGCCAGCACCAGCCGGCCACCCTGCAGCGGCGGTGGAGGTGCGGGCGGCGCCGAGGCAGGCGCGGAAGTGGGCTGGCTCAAACGGTTCTCCGGATCGGTGTGCTGCGAACGTGCTGCGAGAGTGTTCTGCTTGAATGTTCTGTGTGAATGTTCTTTTGCGCGCCCGCGCAATGCGGGCGGCCGCTGGTGCGCGGAATGCTCGCAAAAGCATACCTGTATTCACGTCGGGACGTCGTCGGCGCATGCGAGGCGGAGGGCGGAAACAAATCCGGCGGCGTATGCTCGCGGCTGAGGCGGCGTGTGAGCGTGTGGCATGTCGGCGGCGCGTTTGCGCACGTCGATAGCCGCGCCGTGCAACGCGCATGCGGAAATATCCACGACGAATCAACAGAGAAAAGGAAATGATATGACCTGGGAGCAATTCGAACACGGCTGGCGGCGAGCGCCGGTGACTGCACCTGCCAGGGGGCTGGTGGTGCTGATGCATGGCGTCGGTAGCAATGCTCGCGACCTGATGCCGCTTGCGGACATCTGGAGCGACAGCCTGCCGGACGTGGCGTTCACTTCGCTCGACGGCACCGACGCCTTCGAAGGCGGTTTCGGCGGACGTCAGTGGTTCAGCCTGCGCGACGTCAACGAGGGCAATCGCGAGGCGCGCGTCGCCGCAGCCTATCCGGCGCTGCGGCGCATGCTCGAAACCGAGCTTGCGCACTGGCAGTTACCTTTCGGACGCCTTGCACTGGTCGGTTTCTCGCAAGGGTCGATCATGGCGATGCATCACGTGGCGACGAGTGCGGAAGGCGCGGCCGGCGTGGTCGCGTACTCGGGGCGGCTTGCCTCGGTGATCGTCGCGCAGAACGGCACGCCGCTCACCCTGATCCACGGCGAAGACGACGAGGTGATTCCCGTACGGGAACTCGAATACGCTGCCGACACCTTCAACAACGCCGGCTATACGGTGGACGCCTATGCGTTGCCGGGTATTGGCCACACGATTAACGCCGACGGCGTCGCGCTCGGCCAGGAGGCGCTGGAACACGCGCTGGGCGCTTTGTCGCGCGGCTGACACGGCCCTGATTGAAAAACGGCTCTAAAGAATCCGATCTGCTTGCCGTTAATGGCTCATAAGCATGAAAATCACCCCCGCCGCGCGGACCGCGCAACGCCAGGCAGGACGTCCTCCCAACGGGACTTCCTGCGGGTGTGCCGAGCGGCTCGGGTGACCGGGGGCGCATTTTCCAGACTGCCCGGTACGGGCGGATAACGACACATCAGAGCCTTCCTATGGCCAGACCGACGCCGCATTACCCGCTTTTCGATCGCTTGTTCCGTCATTCCGTAACGGTGGACCTCGGCACGGCCAATACCCTGATCTACACCGACGACGGCGGCATTGTGCTGAACCAGCCGTCCGTGGTGTGCTTCCAGAAGGAGGCCTCGGACCGGCCGAAACGCGTCGCGGCCGTGGGCACCCAGGCGCGCCAGCTTCTCGGCCGCGAGCCGGCCAATCTCGAAGCCGTGCGGCCGATGCGTCACGGCGTGATCGCCAACTTTTCCGCGGCCGAGCACATGATCCGGCAATTCGTCGACATGGCGCGCCCGCGGCCGCTGTTCAGCCGCCGCGCCGCGTTCACGCTGTGCGTGCCGGCGGGCGCGACCCAGGTCGAGCGTCGCGCGATCAAGGAGGCGGCCGTGGCGGCCGGCGCGTGGAAGGTGAGTCTGATCGGCGAATCGCTGGCGTCGGCGGTCGGCGCCGGTCTGCCGGTGTCCGAGGCGACCGGTTCGATGGTGGTCGATATCGGCGGAGGCACGACGGAGGTGGGCGTGATCGCGCTCGGCGGCATGGCGTATAGCGGTTCGATTCGCGTGGGCGGCGACAGCTTCGACATGGCGATCGTGAGCTACGTGCGTAATCTGTACGGCGTGCTGCTCGGCGAGCAGACCGCTGAACACGTCAAGAAGAACATCGGCTCGGCCGTGCGCGACGTGCCGCGTGAGCATATGAACGCGACCGGACGCAGCGTCGACGACGGTTTGCCACGCACGGTTCAACTGAGCAACCACGATATCGCCGATGCGATCGAAGGGCCGCTGCGCCAGGTCATCGGCGCGGTCAAACGCGGGCTCGAAACGGCGCCGGCGGAACTCGTGACCGACATTGCCAATAACGGCATTGTGCTGACAGGCGGTGGTGCGCTGCTCGGCAACCTGAGCCGCCGCCTGACGAGCGAGATCGGCCTCGAGGTGCGCGTCGCCGATGAACCGCTGACGTGCGCCGTGCGTGGCGCAGGCACGGCGGCCGCAGCCGGTCTGCTGGACGAACTCGCTTACGAATGATTTCCCGGGTCCCCCGGGGGATCCGTCGCGCGGCCGCTTCGGCATCGTCCCAGTCCAGCCGCTGAATCGGGCGGCCACACCGAGCGACCGGCTGTGTGACAATACGCATCGCATCCCAATTTCAGGGATGCATACGCGTTTCTTCTCCCCATTCCATTTCGAGCCGGCACAGCTTGGTCAGGCGTTGCCGCGCTGTCCGTGAACCAGCCGTGAATCAATCCGTTGCCGTTTCGTCGCCGTCGTCATCATCGCGTTTCATCGAATTGCGAAGCGGTTTGCACATGCCTTATGTGGAAGCCGGTGAGGGCGAACTGCTGCTGTTCGTGCATGGCTCGCTGTGCGACTACCGCTATTGGCAACCGCAACTCGCGGGCCTGTCGAAGCACTACCGTTGTGTCGCGGTCAGTCTCACGCACTACTGGCCGGCGGCGGATACGGATTCCGGCTTGCCGTTCAGCTGGAGCGAGCATGCGGACGAAGTGGCTGAATTCATCGATCGACTCGGCGCGGGGCCGGCACATGTGGTGGGGCATTCTCGCGGCGGTTGCGTGGCTTTTCACTTTGCGCGGCGTCATGCCCGGCACGTGCGTACGCTGACGCTCGCCGATCCGGGCGGCCCGTTGCAGATTGCCGGCCGGCCGCCCGCGAGTCTGCCGGAGACGGCCAATACGTTGCGCGCGAAAGCGGCGCAACTGATCGAAAGCGGCGAGGTGGAGGCCGGTCTGCAACTGTTTGTCGATTCGGTCAGCCGGCCCGGCTTCTGGGCCATGAGCACACCGGGCTTTCGCAGGATGGCGACCGACAACGCGCATACGCTCGCCCGTCAGTTTCGCGATCCACTGCCTGCGTATGTTCCGGAGGAGGCCGCCGAGGTGCGTTGCCCAGTTCTGCTGATCGACGGCGAAAAAAGTCCCGACATGTTCCGCCGGACCGTGGCCGCGCTGCAAATCTGGTTGCCGGATGCGCGCCGCGAAACCGTGCGCGGCGCGTCGCATGGGATGAACCTCGCGCATCCGGCGGCGTTCAATCGCTACGTCGACGAGTTCATTCGCTCCGTGAGCGTGTAATGCGGCGTAATGCGCGCATTACGGCCGCGTAAAGATCGTGCAATGACTGCACGAAGGAGGCCGACCCCGGTGTCCGGCTTTCGCGTTTGCAGCGAACTCAGCGCACCGGCGCGGCACCGGCAGCGATTCAAACGCCCGATATCACGGCTTGCGATGCGCGTCTTTGTCGAGCGCGCGTTCCGCCGCTTCGCCGACGAGGCCGTGGTAGTACAGATGCACGCCGATCGCGAGCGAATCGTTGCGGATTTCGTGGAAGGCTTTCCACGCTTTCACGGGGTCCTTGAACAGCAGATAGTGCGCTTCGTCCGAGATCAGATCCGCGACTTCATGCAGACCGTGACCGTGCAACACGTTCACGAGCGTATCGAGGCTGCGGTGCGTGCGCGCGTCGGTACGCGGGTAGAGCATATGCAAGACCGCTACGTCTTGCGTTTTCAGCGCCGCGGACAATGCGACGACGATATCCTGGTGGTTCAGCGCGGTGACGATGTTTTCGTCGCTGTGCACATGATCCGGAAATAGCGTTTCGAGAGATGCGTTCATCGGGTCCTTCCTGTTCTTCTGGCTGATTAAAAAGGCCCGCCATGAAACGGCGGGCCAAAGACAGCGATGTGTTCGCAGGGGAAGCAAAACACGGATTCAGTATCGCAGATGCACCCATGCCTTCGCAGTCCGGCTGCCGCAAAACATTGTTGCAGTAAGTGTTCCAGCTTTCATTTTGCTGGCAGTCCGCAAGCGGGCGCGGCGCGTCGACGCGTGCGACGTTGGTGCGCGTTTCGCGGCAAATTGCAGCGCGTTCCACGGAAAAAAGGCAACGAATGTTGCGTCGGTCGAGATGGATTGTTGCAGTCAATCGTCGCAATTCGGAGCCCTGCGGACTTTAAAATGTGTGCCGGAGCCTGAGCATGCCGAGACGTTCAATGACGACCGGACATGCCGGCACGTGTGCGATGTGAAAGTAAAAGGAACATGTAGATGGACTCGAAGACACACGCAACGCTGAGCTTTTCCGACAGCGACAAGACTATTGATCTGCCGATTTATCAGGGCACGCTTGGACCGGATGTGATCGACATCCGCAAGCTGTACGGCCAGACCGGCAAGTTCACGTACGACCCGGGCTTCATGTCCACGGCGGCATGCAATTCCGCGATCACCTATATCGACGGCGATAAGGGCGAGTTGCTGTATCGCGGGTATCCGATCGACAACCTCGCGCAGAATGCCGACTTCCTCGAAACCTGCTATCTGCTGCTCAAGGGCGAACTGCCGAACGCGCAGCAGAAGGAAGAGTTCGTCAAAACGGTCACGCAGCACACCATGGTGCACGACCAGATGCACTTCTTCTTCCGTGGCTTCCGTCGCGACGCGCACCCGATGGCGATTCTGGTGGCCGCCGTCGGCGCGCTGTCGGCGTTCTATCACGACTCGCTCGACATCAATAACCCGGAGCACCGTGAAATTTCCGCGATCCGCATGATCGCGAAGCTGCCGACGCTGGTGGCCATGGCGTACAAGTACACCGTGGGCCAGCCGTTCGTTTATCCGAAGAACGATCTGTCGTACAGCGCGAATTTCATGCGCATGATGTTCGCCAATCCGGCCGAAGAGTACAAAGTCAACGACGTG